>CBFHYE010000209.1:0-16631 GCA_965659985.1 Roseivirga sp.
TAACACAGCCGTTTGAATGGTCATGTGTAAACATCCAGCAATTCTTGCTCCTTTTAGTGGCTTTGAATCACCATACTCTTCTCTAAGAGACATTAGACCTGGCATTTCTGCTTCGGCCAATTGAATTTCTTTTCTACCCCATTCTGCGAGGTTGATATCTTTTACCTTAAAGGCAACAGCAGTTTCAGACATATCAAATTATTTAGACGTGCAAAGGTAAGCTAAGAACTGTGATTTATCAACGTTTGTTCCACTCAAGATAAGACAAAGCTAACTTCCTTGAAATCAAAAACATGCTTCCCATTCTTTTCAACAACTTCTATCCTACCGTAATCGTCAATATCAACCAGCTCACCGAAAAATTCATATTCTGAGAAAAGTTTGACAGGGTAGCGATACCCATATAATTTTTCACAGTACTTCTCCTTAATTTTATCGAGATCTCCAGATTTTAACATTAAATAATACCCCTCAAGCCTTTGTGCGAGAACTTCTAATATGTCTTGGTTATTTTGAGAATCAGCCTCTTCAAGCGCAAGTGAAGTAGCACTTGGTATACTAAAGTCTTTTTGACAAACATTTAATCCTATTCCGATAACAGAACTCCCTATTTTTTGACCCGAAAGTGAATTTTCTATGAGTATGCCACAGACTTTTTTTCTTTTGATCAAAACATCATTTGGCCACTTCACAATCGCATCCTGCCTTGGTAAGATTCGATTAATAGTATCTACAACAGCAAGAGAGGTGATCATATTTAAATAGAATTGCTGAGATGCTGAAAGAAAGTTCGGCTTTAGTACGACACTAAAAGTCAGGTTTTCTCCAGGATTGGAAAGCCAGCTATTTCCACGCTGACCTTTGCCCTTAGTTTGATTGTCAGTAATAAAGATCGCCCCCTCCTTTTTGTCACCTTTACTGACATAGTCCATAGCCAAATCATTAGTTGAATGACAGGATGGCATGTAAAACACTTCTTTACCTAGAAATAGAGAGTTTGCAAGGATTTTGTACACCTTAATTTCGTAATTTTATACACGAAGAAAAGAAAATTTATTTCACCAATTATTGAATGAGCTCTCAAGAGATAAGTCAACTTATAGTGAAGGGCATGGAAGAGCGTAAAGCCGAAGACATTGTTCTGATGGATTTGCGTCATGTGAAAGGAGCAGTTACAGACTTTTTTGTACTATGCTCAGGAAATTCTGATACCCAAGTAGAAGCCATTTCGGAATCAATTCAAGATGAGATCGAAAAAAACTCTAAAGAAAAACCATGGAAAAAAGAAGGTTTTACAAACAAAGAGTGGATACTAATTGATTATGTGAACGTGGTGGCTCACATCTTTAAAAAAGACAAGCGCCAATTCTACGGACTTGAAGATCTTTGGGGAGATGCCAAAGTCACTACGATACAGTCAACTCAGGGTTAACTTAATTCCTTCCCTAGCGTTATACACTAGGTTTTATTATTAGAAAAAAATAGCAGATGCCAGATAAAGCAAGAAAGAAAAATATTATTCCAAAGCCAGGTCAACCAAACAAACGACCTAATAACCAACTTTGGATATTCATTTCGCTAATCATTGTATTCTTCGCGATCTCTTTCCTGACCAATACCAACTCAGGGATTCCGATCACACCTTCGCGGTTTGAGGATATGGTGAAAAGTAATGATGTAGCGAAGATCGTCTTCATTACTAATCAAAGAACAGTAGAGGTAACGCTTAAACAAGAAGCGCTACAGAATGCCAAATACAAAACTGAATTAGAAAACAACAGTGTCTTTGGCGCGACATCTGGCCCTCATTATACAATGAAGGATTTCTATTCTTCTGCAGACAAGTTCGATGAATACTACAATGAGTTTTTAGTAGAGAACAATATAAATAAGGCACAACAAGTACCAGTCGAATTTAATGAGAGAACTACGATCATTGATTTCTTGAGTACCTGGGGCTTCCTAATCTTAATCATCCTATTCTTCTGGCTTATGATGAGAAGAATGACTGGCAATGCCGGTCCTGGGGGACAGATCTTTAATATTGGGAAATCAAAAGCGGCTTTGTTTGATGCTGAAAACAAGGTGAAAATCACATTTGACAATGTGGCTGGTTTAGATGAAGCCAAAGAAGAGATTAAAGAAATTGTTGAATTTCTAAAGAACCCTTCCAAATTCACAAAATTGGGCGGTAAGATACCGAAAGGCGCATTACTTGTTGGCCCTCCAGGTACAGGTAAAACCTTATTAGCGAAAGCTGTTGCTGGTGAAGCAGCGGTGCCATTCTTCTCTTTATCAGGCTCTGATTTTGTAGAAATGTTTGTGGGCGTTGGAGCTGCTCGAGTGAGAGACTTGTTTAAGCAAGCCAAAGAAAAAGCTCCATGTATAGTTTTCATTGATGAAATCGACGCAATAGGTCGTTCTCGAGGCAAGGGTCAAATGCCTGGCTCTAATGATGAGCGCGAAAACACCCTAAACTCGCTGTTAGTAGAAATGGATGGATTTGCGACTGATTCTGGAGTAATCATCTTGGCAGCAACCAACAGACCAGATGTATTAGACAATGCGCTACTAAGACCAGGTAGATTTGATAGACAGATCAGCATCGACAAACCAGATATCGTTGGTAGAGAAGCCATCTTTAAGGTGCATTTGAAACCAATTAAGCTAGAAAAAGATGTAGACCCGAAAAAATTATCTGCCCAAACTCCGGGGTTTGCAGGCGCAGAAATCGCCAATGTCTGTAACGAATCAGCCTTGATTGCTGCGCGTAGAGACAAAAAAGCGGTTGATATGCAAGACTTCCAAGATGCAATTGACCGTGTGATTGGTGGGCTTGAAAAGAAAAACAAAATAATCTCACCTGAAGAAAAGAAGATCGTTGCTTATCATGAAGCAGGCCATGCGGTGGCGGGATGGTTCCTTGAACATGCTGACCCATTGGTGAAGGTATCCATCGTACCTCGTGGAATAGCTGCTTTGGGTTATGCTCAATATTTACCCAAAGAGCAGTTCTTGTATCAAACCGAGCAATTAATGGACGAGATGTGTATGACCCTTGGGGGTCGTGCGGCTGAGCAGATCATTTTTGGTAAAATCTCAACCGGTGCCTTGAGCGATCTTGAGCGAGTAACTAAAGTAGCTTATAGCATTGTAACCGTCTACGGTATGAATGAAAAAATTGGCAACATATCTTTTTATGACTCGAAACAAAGTGAGTATAACATGTCCAAGCCTTATTCAGAAGATACTGCAAAGACCATTGATGAAGAAGTCAAGAAGATTATTGATGGAGCCTACAAAAGAACCGTAACGCTCTTAACTGAGAAGAAAAATGAGCTGGAAATTCTAGCGAAAGAGCTCCTTAAGAAGGAGATCATATTCCAATCAGATCTGGAAGGACTTATCGGTAAAAGACCTTTTGATAATCAGACAACTTACGAGGCATTTACTAACGGACAGGATAAGGCCGAAGGAAAGGCGGAAGATGTAAGCGATGACATTGTCGAAACTGGGTCTGAAAACGATGTTACTTCTGAGATATCATCATCTACAGAAGCAAAATCCATTGCTTCTGACGAGGAAAAAACAAAAACTGAAGAATAAGATCTCTAAAGTTTCAAAAATTAAAAATCAGGCTCAAAGGCCTGATTTTTTTTATTCCTAGGCTTTCAAGATATTGCTTCTGAATTTGATAAATGGACATCAATCTTTCCCATAACAAGAAGATCTATTTCGCCTCAGATTTTCACCTAGGAGCTCCTGATTTTGAATCGAGTCTCGCTCGTGAAAAACGAATCGTTCAGTGGCTTGACTATTGCAAAAAAGATGCTCAAGCAATATTTCTAGTGGGTGATCTCTTCGATTTTTGGTTTGAATACAAACACACAATACCTAAAGGCTTTTCGCGATTCATGGGCAAACTGGCTGAGTTGTCTGATCAAGGAATAGAATTACATGTCTTTGTTGGAAATCATGACCTGTGGATGTTTGGCTATTTTGAAAAAGAATTCAACGCCAAAGTTTATTACGAGCCTCTAGAATTGAATATCAACGGCACAATACTTCTTGTAGGTCATGGTGATGGTCTTGGGCCGGGTGACAAAGGCTACAAACGACTCAAAAAGATATTTACTAACCCCTTCTTTCAATGGTGTTTTAATTGGCTGCACCCCAATATTGGTATTAGCCTTGCCAATTTCTGGTCTTCAAAAAGTAGAGCTCAGGCGAATAATGTTGAACAGAAATTTTTGGGTGATGATGAATGGCTTTGGCAATATGCTAAGCATTTAGAATCACAAAAACATAGAGATTACTATGTTTTTGGTCACAGACATTTGCCATTGACATTGGAAACCGGAGAAAACAGTCAATACATTAATCTGGGAGAATGGATAAGCCAATTCACCTATGCTGTATTCAGCATTGATGAGCTCAAACTTGAGCAATATGAAAGTTAAATTTATACTGCTATTCTCGATCTCATTGAGTTTTATGATCAATGCACAAGCATTGAGGAAACTCCATGAGTTTAAACTCGCAGAAGCTCCAGTTGCGATATCTATTGACAGAAACGGTAAACTTTATTTTGGATCACAAGATGGAGTCGTCTCGAGATACGATAAAGAAGGCAATTTGGAATTTAACAATGCGCCAAGTAAACGTTATAAAATTACACTCATTTAGGCATGGCAAGGACTGAAGACATTTGTGTATTCAGCTCCATTCCAAGAGTACATATTCTTAGATCGGTTTTTTAACAATTCGGAATTCTATCATGTCGAAAAGAATGACCTTCGCTCATTTGATGGCTTGGCCACTATAGAAAATGATCAAACGCTTTGGGCTTTTAATACGGAAAGCCAAACGCTTCGAAAGATCGATCTATTCAATAATGAGGTGATATTCGATAATCAATTGAATTTAACCTTGGACATTGATGAGATTGACCCAGAACATATTCGTGTCTATCAAAACCTAGTTTTTATAAGTGAAAAAGACCATGGCATCGCTATTTTTGATAACCTCGGTGGCTTTTTAGACTTTATCCCAAAAAAGGGAATTGCTTACTTTTCCTTCAACAAAAATGAGATCATTCTATACGATGGTAAATCCCTACAGCTAATTGATATCTATAAAAAAACGAAAAGAGAGATCGCTCTTGGCAACCTCTCCTTTGACTATGTAATGATGGAAAACAATCAAATCATTGGTATTTCAGCAAAGACTGTCCAACGTTTCGAAATTCTTAATTAAGCCCCATATTCTCAATATCTAGATCTAGTTCTCCGATATAAATATCGAGTATAAGCTTTCTAAATAGGATACTATACATGGCTCTAGTCAATTCCAGTTCGCCTCCATTTTTTCCATTCAAACTGACTAAATAAGTAACAAAATCAATCGTCCCACTTTCATATCTATTCTTAGAGAACTCAAATGCCGTATTCAAATTAAGCATGCTCTCCTTAGCGGCTCTATAGCTTTCCTTGGCATTCAAAAGATCTAAATAAGCCTGTTGTACATTATTTCTCAGGTTGTTCTCCGTGTCTTGCAAAGTCAACTCCGCATTGAGGTAGCTGATCTTCTGCTGTTGCATACGTGTTCTATTATTGAATCTGGTGAACAGGGGTAAGTTCAGATTGAACCTTGCTGATGTAGAAGCATTATTCATGAACTGATCACTGAGATTCAAAACAGAACCATCCACAGGATCTTTAACATTAGAAGACCAACCTGTACCATAGCTAGCTCCTACAGTTATACTTGGCATCCAATTGAACTGCTCCATCTTGAAAGACTTTTTAGACGCTTCTAAGTTCAATTCTGCAGACTTTAAAGCGGGCGAATAAACTTTGGCCTTTTCATACACTGATTGATAGTCTTCGATCTCTTGTTGGAGCAAAGCATCATCCGGAGTTATACCATCAAAGTCATAATTATCCAATGGATCTAATAATAGAAGCTGAATGAGGCTTAGTCTATTCGTCTGCAACTGATTTCTTAAGTTGACTATTCTCAATTCCTGCTGAGCAACCTGTGAACGGAAATTATAAACCTGCTCCATATTGCCAACCCCTGCCTTTTCTCTTTTTTCTTCACGTTCCAATTGTTCCTTTAGTAGATTGTTGGTTTGCTCTTGAATTTTGAGATTCTCTCTCGTGTTAATAATATTCAAAAACGCATTAACTACCGAAGCCTCAGTCACCAGTTCATTAGACCTTACCTGTTGCTCAGAGGCTTCGTATAGATAACGGTCTCTTTTCACTCCATTGACATTTCGAAAGCCATTGAATATGGTGAAATTACCATTGATTGAGCCTCCTCCAGAGAGCGTTGTAGTATTTACCAATCCACCAGAAGTTTGGTCAAATTGAAGACCTTCATTCCAACTGTGAGATGCAGAAGCACTTAATGAGGGTAAGAACTGCATTTTGCTCTGTGTATATCCTGCCTTCGCACTGATCGCATTGTTTTTCGCTCTCTTGATGCTGAGGTTGTTCTCAAGTGCTATCTCAATACAATCTTCCAAAGTCAGAATGGTCTGAGACTTAGCGGACAAAGTGATCAAAGCTGCAAATACGAGGGTAAATAATAATCGTTTCATAGTTGTGTTTTCTATCCAATTTGAAGCAAGAGCTTCCCTATGCGCTTCTTGCGAAGCGTTAAAAAGCACCACTCAGAAGACTGAGTGGCTTATTTAAAAATCTGAATTATACTAAGGAGTTCTCTTTAGAATTGATATTCTCAGAAACTACCTGACCATCAAATAAATTGATCACTCGGTGAGCATATTCTGCATCAGTGGCAGAGTGCGTCACCATGATCACGGTAGTACCACTGCCATTCAAAGTGCTCAAGAGTGTCATTACTTCTTGACCATTTGTTGAATCCAAGTTACCCGTAGGCTCATCCGCAAGGATCAAGTTTGGCTGAGCTACCACGGCTCTTGCTACCGCTACCCTCTGCTGCTGACCACCAGATAATTGTTGAGGGAAGTGATCTTTTCTGTGCATGATCTGCATTTGTTCTAATACTTCTTCTACTCTTTTCTTTCTTTCAGCAGAAGGGTATTTCAAATAGATCAAAGGAAGCTCTACATTTTCGTATACCGTCAACTCATCGATCAAGTTAAAGCTCTGGAATACGAAACCAATGTTTCTTTTTCTCAGTTCAGCTCTTTGTCTTTCAGAATATTTTGAGACCTCTTCTTCGTAAAAATAGAATTCACCTTCAGAAGGATTATCGAGTAGACCAATGATGTTCAAAAGTGTTGATTTACCGCAACCTGAAGGGCCCATTATCGCCACGAACTCACCCTCTTTGATATCGAGGTTCACGTTATTCAACGCAGTGGTTTCGATCTCATCAGTATAATAGAACTTCTTCAGTCCCTTGGTAGTGATAAGGCTTTTGTTGTTTTCCATGATAAAAATTGGTTATAGCTGTATTGAATTAATTATTGTTTGATTATTAGCTTGTCTTTGTCTTCATAGCCATCATATGATGAGAAGATCACTTGCTCACCTGGCTCTAGGCCTTCGAGCACTTCGTAATGCCTTGGTGTTTGATTACCGATACGAATTCTTCTTCTTTCGGCAACATCTCCGGTCTCGTTAAGAACGAATATCCAATTACCTCCAGTGGTTTGAAAGAAACTCCCTCTAGGAATTTGAACTGCGTTCTTCTCCTCACTTAATTGTAGTCTTATCGACAAAGTCTGGCCTCTTCTGATGCCTTCTGGCACTTCTCCGATCATTTCGACTACAAATGTTCCGTTATTTATCTCTGGAAACTTCTTTCTAATTGTTAGCGAATAGGTATTCCCTGCAAAATCATATGTACCTACAAGTCCTTCATAAACCCTGGGTAAATAATGCTGATCCACATTCGCACGGATTTTAAATCCATTAAGATCATCAATTTGAGCGATCGTTGTTCCTTGACCAATTTGCTGACCAATCTCCACATTTACTGTTGATAAAAGTCCATCTATAGGAGCTGTTACCCATAAGTCTTCCAATTGTCTACTTACAATTTCCAAACTTTCTTGTGATGTCACAAGTCGCGCTCTATTTTGCTTTACCTGTGTTACCGCATTAATGGAATCAAATTCCATTTGTTTGATTGTGTTTTCTCGTGTTGCATTCAATCGATCAAAAGTCCTTTTTGAATTCAAAAAGTCCATTTCTGAGATCACACTGTCCTTCCAAAGTAATTTATTTCTTTCATACTGATCTCTTGCTTGATCAATATCAAAATCAAGTGTGATGACTTGAGCTTTGGATCTGAATAATGACTGTTGCAGACCATTATTGGTATTCTCGATTTCGTTTCTAAGTCTATTCGTTTGCGTTTGTTGTTGGATATAACTCATCTCCAAGTTACTGTTTTCCAACTTCAAGATGGTATCACCCTCTTGTACTTCAACTCCACCTTCTAGGAACTTCCTCTTGACATTACCACCAACGACTGCATCCAAGCGGATGGTAGTTTTTGGTTCTACTGTACCCTCTATAGGAATATATTCTTGAAAAGGCCCTTCGAAAACAGCCGAGACACTGATCTTGTCCAATTCAACATTCAGTTTTGAGGAGTTGTCCGCAAAAACGAATACATAAAGAATTAAAAATAGTACTCCACTACTACCAACTACCGTGGCAACCCTTTTGAGCGTAAACGTTTTCTTTTTGATTTTTCTATCCATTGTTCTATCGGTCGTGTTTTCTAATCCGACTCCCTAATGACAACAAGGATGCCACAAATACAAAATACTGTAAATCAATTACTTAACGAAATAAAGTGAAAGATGTGTCTCATAAAAGTGTACAGATTTAAAACAACGATTGATCGGAAACGAACACTTTTCTACTAGATAACAAACCTTGGGGCATAAAAAAAGGCTCAGTTTGGTCAGAACCGAGCCCAAAGGTCAAAAACTCAAAATATCTGAATTAATGTGTAATTAATTCAAAACAACGAAGGCAATATAAGTACTTTGTTAACATCTGCAAAATATAGCCGTATCATTATCCTCATTTTTGGTGGTATTTCTGTCACTTGTATGTAGCGACTTATTTTAAGAAAATTTATACTTCTAATCTTTATAAAACGATTTTACAGTTTAATGACGAGAGAAAATTGGTAACGATGAATTAGTGTCCTTAATCGTACATTTTAGTGGTCAATTTCGTACATTCCTATTGTCTGAAGTAACTCATATTGGCCTAATTCCCTGTTGGCACTGTTTAAGCAGGAAATAATTAAATTTTAGAAACGTGGATAAAGAACTCGGTAAAATCCTGATCATCGATGACGATGAAGACGTATTGATTGCTGCAAAGCTCTTGTTAAAGAAACATGCAAAGGAAGTACTTATTGAAAAAAACCCTAAGAAGATTCCTTTTCTAATGAATAATGACAGCTACGATGTCATTCTATTAGACATGAACTTTAGCAAAGACACAACAAGTGGCAAAGAAGGATTTTATTGGCTAGAACAAATTTTAGATGCTGACCCAAAAGCCGTTGTTGTTATGATCACGGCATTTGGCGGGGTCGAAATGGCCGTACAAGCTTTGAAGCAAGGTGCAACTGACTTTGTGCTCAAGCCTTGGCAAAACGAAAAGCTAATAGCAACGTTATCGGCAGCGATCAAACTAAAAGAATCGTATAAAGAGGTTGACAAACTAAAAACAGCCAATAAGCAATTAGAGGCTGACATGAGTAAGCCATTCCAGAATATCATTGGAGAAAGTCCTACCATGAAGAATGTGTTCAGCATTATTGACAAGGTGGCTGGCACAGATGCCAATGTTTTGATCTTAGGAGAAAACGGTACAGGTAAAGAGCTAGTGGCGCGCGCAATACATCAACGCTCATTAAGGAAAGACAATGTCTTTGTCGGTGTTGATATGGGTGCTATAACAGAATCGCTCTTTGAAAGCGAGCTCTTTGGACATAAGAAAGGGTCTTTCACTGATGCCAAAGAAGATAGGGCCGGAAGGTTCGAAGTCGCCTCTGGTGGGTCTTTATTTCTTGACGAGATAGGGAACCTAAGTATGCCCCTTCAATCTAAACTTCTGACTGTTCTTCAAAACAGAAAGGTAACCCGCATTGGAACTAATAAAGCAATTGACATAGATATCCGATTGATCTGCGCCACCAATATGCTCGTTTACGATATGGTTGCGGAGAACTCATTCAGACAAGACCTTTTATATAGGATCAATACAGTAGAAATTCACCTCCCTCCTCTTAGAGATCGCCAGGGTGACATCGAGTTATTGGCAAAACACTTTGCTAAAGTTTATAGTGAAAAGTACCGCAAACCTGCGAAAAAGCTAGCCCCATCAACCTTGAAAAAGCTTGAAAAATATGCTTGGCCTGGTAATATTCGTGAATTGCAACATGCTATTGAAAGAGCGATAATCATGAGTGATGGGCAAAACTTAATGCCCGATGATTTCTTCTTTTTAGTTCAAAAAGCGGATCAAAACACCGACAACAGCGACAACCTCAACCTTGATGATGTAGAAAAGAATGTAATCCTAAAGGCGATAAACAAGCACTCAGGAAACATTAGTAAAGCGGCCAAAGAATTGGGCCTTACAAGGGCATCTTTATATAGAAGATTAGAAAAGCATGGGCTTTAAAAATCTTCGGTTCAACATCATACTCAGAATTGTTCTATTGATCCTGACAATTTTGGCCATGACCTATGCATTCTATCGCACAGAGAATGACACCAACGCCATAATGCTTCTTATTTTGGCAGCCATTGAAGTTTACTTTCTACTTAGGGTACTAGACAAGACAAATCGTGAGATCTCTACCTTTCTTAGCTCCATAAGATATGATGATTTTACCACTACCTACCCTACAAAAGGGCGTGGTAAATCCATGAATGAACTCTATAATGAGTTCAATAATGTGATCAGGAAGTTCAGAGAGATCAGGGCAGAAAAAGAGGCGAATTACCATTATTTCAGAACCATTGTGCAGCATGTTGGCATCGGACTGATCACTTTTAATAAGCTCGGTGAAGTACAAATCATCAACTCAGCGGCTAAAAACCTTATTGGTGTCGAATCGATCAATAGCATTTTTGAGCTCAGTAAGGTAAGCCCAAAACTGGTTGAATCTTTGGTGAAGCTTAAAACAGGAGGAAGCGACCTCATCGACATTTCTGTGGATGGAAGTCGCATCCAATTGTCCGTTTATGTTATAGAACTAGTTTTAAGAGGAGAGGAATTCAAATTGGTTTCTATTCAAAACATTCAGAGCGAATTGGAAGAAAAGGAAATGGATGCTTGGCAAAAGCTGATTCGTATTCTTACCCATGAAATCATGAATTCTGTAACTCCACTATCTTCTTTAGCAGCTACAGTAGAGGAGAACCTCATAGATAATGTGGAAGATGACGTACCCATCGAAAAAGAAGAACTAGAAGATATTTACTTGGCAGTTAAAACGATCAAAAAGCGTAGCGAGGGGCTGATTCATTTCGTTTCAGACTTCAGAAACCTTACAAGACTGCCTGAACCTAAAGTTCAAGAAGAAGACATGCAGGATGTTATTCAACACATCTTATTGTTACTCTCTAAAGAAATTGAGGAGAACCATATCGACATCTCATTAAACATCAAACCTCAAGGCTTAAAGTTTAATGTAGACAAGGAACAGATCGATCAGGTATTGATCAATATTCTGCAAAATGCGATTCATGCCATGAACGAAAATTCAGGCGAACGATTCCTCCTGATCAATTGCTTTATCAACGCCTATGATCGCCCAACCCTCACCATTCGAGATAATGGATCTGGAATTGATGAGGAAGCGCTCTCAAAGATCTTTATACCATTCTTTACAACAAAAAAACAAGGCTCAGGCATAGGACTTAGTTTATCCAAACAGATCATGCGCAAACACGGAGGTGCCATCAGCGTAAGATCCGTCATTGATGAAGGCACTGAATTCACTTTAAGGTTTTAGTATTTATTGAAAAGACTTAACTTCCCACATCAATAGAATCACAGTAAATGAGTAATATTCAAGAGCAGATCACGACAATCTTGATCGAGAAAATTGGTATCGCACCAACAGAAGCTACACTAGACGCAAATTTCATCAAAGACCTTGGGATAGATTCGTTAGACTATGCCGAAATCGTTATGGAATTTGAGCAAACATTCGATATCAGGATACCAGATAGTGATGCTGAGAAATTGCTAACTATTGGTCAGGCTTTAAAGTATATAGAAGACAAGCTCAATAGCAAAGGTTAACCTAAAGTTACCCCTTGTAAAGCCCACCATACGCATATTTAGTACACACTTAATAAAGCATTGATAATCAGTTGATTTAGTAGAAGTATATTTGGTTATACCTACTCCTAAATACCTCGACTGTGAAAAACCAATGTAAAACCATTGTCATTTCTGACGTACATCTTGGCACCAAGGGTTCTAAGGCGAAAGAACTAGTACGTTTTCTCAAGAAATATAAATGCCAAAACCTCATACTTAATGGTGACATTATTGATGGTTGGCAATTGAGGAAATCTGGGAAATGGAAACGTAAGCACACCCGATTTTTTAATAGAATTCTCAAAATGATCGAGGAAGATGGTACTCGAGTCACCTATATCAGAGGCAATCACGATGACTTTTTAGACCAGATCTTACCTTTTAAGATGGGTAATCTGAACATCCAAAAAGACATGATCTACGAATCATTTGGGAAAAGATATTATATCGTTCATGGCGATGTGTTTGATTCGATCACCTCTCAATTCAAGTGGATCGCGAAACTAGGAGATATTGGCTACACGTTCTTATTGTGGCTAAACCGTCAATATAATTACAGAAGATTAAAAAAAGGTCTACCCTATTACTCACTGTCTCAATCGATCAAAGGCAAGGTGAAGCAGGCTGTTAAGTACATAGACGATTTTGAAAGCCAATTATCGTCAATGGCCAAGTACAAATCCTGTGATGGTGTGATCTGTGGACATATTCATCAACCCGCACTGAAAGAAATTGACAAAATACAATATTTGAATTCTGGTGATTGGGTTGAATCCATGACTGCATTGGTAGAAGATCTAAACGGTGAATGGGATTTAGTCTATTATTCAGAAACAAATTTTTCAAAAAAGAAAGATGCATTACCTGATGATGACATGACCATCGACTTGAAAGAATACTTCAGTAAGCCAGGCTTTTCACCAAGCTCACATGTAGGCTGATCATGAGAGTTATGTTTATTATTCAAGGGGAAGGAAGAGGTCATATGACACAGGCCTTGGCTCTTGAACAAATGCTCAGAAAAGCCGGCCATGAGGTATGCCCTATGGTACTAGGCACCTCGAAACGTAGGGAAATCCCTGATTTCTTCAAAAAACGTTCACAATCAAAAATCCATACTGTAAAAAGTCCAAACTTCTACTTTGATAAAACCCACAAATCGATCGATTTAGGGAAGACCTTTTACATGAATTTTCTACAATTGCCGCGATATTTAAAAGAAGTATATCATATACACCAATGTGTAAACACGAGTAAGCCTGATGTGATTATTAATTTCTACGATGTGCTTGGTGGATTATATTTTCTTATTTCAAACCCTAATGTAAAACGCATTTGTGTAGCCCATCAATACCTTGCAAGCCATGCAGAGTTTCCCTTCGCCAAAGGAAGCAAAATTCATACAATGGCATTCCGCTTGAATAATTTCCTAACTAGCATGAATAGCCACAAAAGGCTAGCACTTTCTTTCGATCCTTTGATCTCATCTCAAGGGAATATCACTGTTGTTCCTCCTTTGTTAAGAAGAGAGATCAAACCACTCAAACGTCAAGACAAAGGATTCATTTTGTGTTATATAGTGAATAAAGGATACAGTGAAGAGATATTGACCTGGCATGAAAGAAACCCAAAGATCAATATCGTTTGTTTTTGGGATAACTATGATTATGAAGATGGATGGAGTCCGAGAAAAAACATTTCATTCAGACACTTAAACGACAAATCTTTTCTAGAGGCGATGGCTAATTGTAGTGGTTATGTTTCTACTGCAGGCTTTGAAAGTATCTGCGAAGCCGCATACTTAGGAAAGCCCATCATGGTGGTGCCTGTTAAAGGTCAATTCGAACAAGCTTGCAATGCCTTGGATGCGACCCGGGCCAGATTAGGCATTAGGTCAAATTCTTTCAATTTAAGTCCATTCTTAAAACACATTACTTGCAATAGGACCAACGGGGAGTTTAGAGCTTGGGCAAAACAAGCTGATCATTTGATCACCAATGCCATCGAGGAACCGATATCGAAACAAGCAATAAGGCGGTTTAGTCTGCTCTCTTTCCTTAGAAATAAGGTCAATAGTAAATCAGGCCTTCATCAGGATCTCCAACCTTCTGAGCTAGATTATTCTTCGCCCTCCAAGTGATGAATAAAGCCAAGATGGCGTCAAATTCATGACTGTTCTTGGGAGTAGACTTTAATTGAAAAGTCCAATCGAGTTTGTTCATCATGGCTTCATAATCAGCCTCTTTCTTCTTGTATTCAAATTGGGCTAATTCCAAATTTCTCGATAATCCCCCGGGATAAACCTCGATCATATCAGCGGAGATTTGTGATTTCAGCTTGATGGCACGTGCGGTTAGTCCACCCAAAAACATAGGCGACATGGCTTTTAGTTTCTTATCTGCCTCACGGTAAAAGTAATCATCCCCTTTGCCAAAGAATGCCGCTGGTAAACTCAAAGGAGCATCAATCCCAATCAAGGTTGGTTTCACTTTTTCAACGAAGTCTAAAATAAACTGATCCGCATTTTGCTTTTTCTGACTTGAGACTGTTTTGATCGTGTCATTCTCCAAATATGCGATGACTGTTGTTCCAGCCAATTTACTTCCATAGTCAATTCCGAATATCATTATTAATAAGACCTATCAAAGCCTTTAATGTTCGATGAATGTGACCGAAGTTACAGAAGCCAAAACTCAATGGAACTACTCCTGACCTTATACACTTATAGGTTCAAACATTTATATTATGCCAACTAAGAACTTAACATTAGCAGATTTCAAAGAGAAGGTATTTGACTTTGAAAATGAGAAAGAATGGAAATTTAAAGGTGAAAAACCTGCCATTATAGATTTTTATGCCGACTGGTGTGGCCCGTGCAAAATGGTTGCGCCAATTTTCGAAGAGCTATCAAACGAGATCACTGACATAGACATTTATAAAGTTGATACTGAAGCGGAACAACAATTGAGTGGCATGTTTGGTATCAGAAGTATCCCTAGCATTTTATTCATACCCGCTGATGGTAGGCAGCCGATGATGCAGGCTGGTGCCTTGCCAAAAAATGCACTGGAAGAGATCATTCAAAAAGAATTAATCGCAAAACAAGACGCATAATCATGGCCATAAGCAGTAATATCAAAGCCGATTCACTTCAATCCTTAGAAGATCAATTAACCATTGCTTTCAAAGAAATCGGTTTTGGTGTTTTGAATACAATTGATTTTCAAAACACCCTTCAAGAAAAGATTGGAAAAGACATAGGAGAATATAAACTTTTGCAGATCTGTAATCCTCAGCTAGCGCATGAAGCGATCACACTTGAGCCTAGTATTGGTATTCAATTACCCTGTAATGTATTGGTTAGAAAAACGCAAGATACTTATGCGGTTGATGTCCAAAGCCCTTTGGATTCAATTCCTTCAAATGCACCCAAAGAATTAAATGAAATGGCAAAGGGACTAACAGTGAGGATCGAAGAACTTTTGGCCTCTCTTTAAATTTGTTCTTTAAAGCCTAGAACCATCTACTATTATTACTTGTTGTGATACAAAAATTAGTAGATGCTGACTTGGACAGACGTTATCAAATTCGCCAATAATGGTTCTCCCGAACCTGATCGCAGAGTAGAAAAAACAGAAGAAGAATGGAAAGAACTGCTCACGGCAGAGGAGTTTCAAATTGCTCGCCTAAAAGGTACCGAAAGAGCCGGAACAGGTGTGTTTTGTGAACGCCACGAGCCAGGGCTCTACGGCTGTGTTTGTTGCGGCACCCCCCTTTTTGATTCTAGAGAAAAATTCGACTCAGGTTCGGGTTGGCCAAGTTTTACTCAGCCTGTCAAAGAAAATGCCATCAAGTACGAAAAAGACACAAGCTTTGGCATGACCCGCGTGGAAGTGATGTGCAACGTGTGCGATGCGCACCAAGGACATATATTCCCTGATGGACCAGCGCCAAGTGGTCTTAGATATTGCATCAATTCGGCCTCAATGCAATTACTATCAACAGAAATAACTGAGGCCACTGCCGTCATTGGCGGTGGTTGCTTTTGGTGTACAGAAGCCGTTTTCCAAAGAGTAAAAGGAGTCAAACTTGTAGCGTCTGGCTATGCGGGTGGAAGCATAAGTAAACCCACCTATCGTGAAGTGGTGAGCGGAAGAACCAATCATGCTGAGGTGATCAAAATCACCTATGATCCGAATGAATTAGACTACACTGATTTACTCCGAATCTTCTTTTCCACTCATGATCCAACTACATTAAATAGACAAGGTTATGACAGTGGTACGCAGTATCGATCGATTATCATTGCTAGAGATGAAGAGG
>CBFHYE010000210.1:0-1617 GCA_965659985.1 Roseivirga sp.
GAAATGATCAAGGAAAAGGATTCGAATTACACCGCACAGTATTTGGCTGAGGTGCTTTAACTTTTATTGCGAAAGGGCTTTTTGAAAAAGACACCGGCAACATTCGCACCAACGATCAAACTCGCGCCAATGATCTTTTCAGTGTTCATTTCTTCGTTTAAAAAGAAGTAGCTGGTTGTCATCGCAATGGGGGTTCCCAAATAAAAGATCAAGCTGGTACTTGTAGAATCTAAATGCGTAGTCGCTCTTAGCCATAAAGTATGAGCGCCAACTGTACAGACAATCCCCAAAATCCCCAAGTACCACCAGTCTTGGGTGGTCAGGTCCCAATTTGATTCAGTCGAGAAGACTAAAAAAATAGGAAGAGCAAAAGCATACTGTCCAAAAGCCCTAGACATAGAAGAAATATTTTGGTGTTTCTGTTGCTGAAATGGGAGTAAAGCAAAGAAGAAAGCACTCGCTAAGCCTACTAAAATGCCTGCGGTAAGATCATTTTCTAAGGTAAACTCAGGCACGATCAAATAAATGCCACCTAAAGCAACAAGTACCGGAACAACACTCAGAAGCTTCGGCTTTTGCTTATTGAAGATCCAATTCATATAGATCATATGAATGCCATAGGATGAAACAGATAAAATGGCCATTGAAGGCGTAGATAATTTGACACTGATGAAGTAAGTGATCCAATGGAATCCGAAAAGTGTTCCGATGAGTAGTAGGGCCTTCCACTCAGATTTCTTTAGTTGCCTTAGTTTCCGCTGACTAGCTAAAAAATAGAGAAAACCTCCTCCAATTGTGAGTCTTACCAATCCAATGGTGATCGCATTGGCTGTGACCTCTTTGATAAATATTGGTGTAATGCCAAAGATCAAAACGGCCAACAAACCTTCAATGTAATAGCGTGAATTCACAAGGGCAAAGTTGATGGATTTTGCTTAGTTTTAGTTAAATATGCGCCCATTTCTATTCCTACTTTTAATCCTTCTTGTTTGTGCTTGTCACACTGAAAAGCAGAAAGATGCAACTGCAGTAGCTCTTGACTTTAGTGAAATCATACTTTCAGGTATAGAGGGGTTGGTTCCAATGGATTTGTCTACTCAAGATTCAGTTCAATTCAACGAATTACTTTTTTTAGACCAATATAAAGATGCGCATGGTGCCAGGATAAGACTAGATTTTATTTCAAAGTCGAATCTTTTATCCCAGAGATCTTATGATTCTCTTAAGGTGAAAAATGAATCGAATGGTGACTTCTGGGAGGTCTTAAGAAGTTTAAAACCTCATAAGCGTATACTTATTCAGTTAACTCAACCTTTGGTTAAAAAGGATACCGCTCGATTTGAATATACTTGGCAGTTTATGGAAAAGGGTTCGGGTAAATCTTTTATTATCACCTGTGTCAAACAGGATGGGGAATGGGTGCGGAGTTCAACCAAGTGGTTATTAGCATTCTAATAAAAAACACAGCCCAAAGGGCTGTGTTTGTCGAACTTCACCTAAACCGTTGGCCACACTATGGTTCTAAACTCACGTCCAGAGTTGTAGTATTTCCAACCACTACAGAAGTTTCTTCAATGGCCTCGACATAGCCATTTAGGTTAAATTTCAATTCATATG
>CBFHYE010000211.1:0-6883 GCA_965659985.1 Roseivirga sp.
GTATACCTCGATCACCTTGTCACTTGAAGGCATCATCACTTTGGCCGTTACACTAATGTATTTACCCTTACTCGATGGCTTAAAAACAAGCTCATGCTTTGGAAATAGAGCTTGCACATCATTTTTCCTGTCTTCAGTAACAATGAACTTGAACATAAAGACTGTAGGAAAGTCATGGACATCGTCTAGCTTCTCTTTAAATTCTTGAGTTGTGAACTTGCTCATAAAAGGAAGTTAAAAAAAATCGGCCCGAAGGCCGATTGTATTTAGAAGTATTTATATCGTTCGTCCGTAATATCGACCTTATCGATGACTGATTCACTGAGCGCTGTATTGGCTCTAGTGGTCGCGTCTCGAATGATCTGGTTCTCATAACTCGTATAATCACCGATCTCTGCCGCCTCTGATCTCGAGTTCATTTGGATCATGATCACACCTTCTTCTGCTACCACATGCGGTGCTGTCCAGTCACCCGGATTTTGCAAAGCAAAAACGGCACCGATTGCTTCAGGTGCATTTCCACCTGCTATCTGGATATCTCCTAGTTTCAAAGAAGAAACATTTTGCTGTTGAGCTTCAGGGCCATACGCAGCCGCTACCTCAGTAGCACTACCAGAAAGTGAAGACATTTTCGACTTGATGAAGTCTGCTTTCTTTTGATTTCTTAAAATACCTTCGATCTCTGATCTCACCTCGTCAAAAGATTGAACCCCTTCTTCTGTTCTGTCAGAATAAACGGCCACAACATATTCATCTCCCAATTCAAAGTCTTTCACATCACCCATCTCAGCTTCTCCATATAACCAAGAAACTACCTGGCGCGCCTCAGTCAATCGACCAATCGAAACTGCGCTCTTGTCAATGTCTGTTCCTGAGAACACAGCATAGCCAGCCTCGCCAGCTTTACTTCTGAACTCATCAGGACCATAGGCTGAAGAAGCAAACTCTGCAGCTTTTAGATAAGCAGCATTTTGCGTTTCGAATGATGGTGTCATCTCTACAAGTACTTGAGCGATCTTATAACGCTTATTGGTTTTAGGCTCATTTACTCGTACGATGTAAATATTGTTCTCCGTTTCGATCAACTTGTTGATCAGTCCTCTTCTTGTTCTGGCAAAAACATCATCAGAGAAATCTGCAATATTCGATTCTCCTTTTTTCACCCAGCCCATATCTCCACCAGCATTAGCATAAGCTCCTTCAGAATTGGCTCTAGCTACCTCAGCGAAGTCAGCACCATTTCTAAGTTGTCTTAAAATACCGTTGGCCTTTGTTCTTACACCTGCTACATCAGCTGGAGAAAGCCCAGATTTGTTTAATGAGATCATGCTCACCTTAGCAAATTCATTTTCAGAAGGCACAATATCAACTACCTTATGCACGGTGTAAATACCCTCAGATAGATCTGGACCAATTACCTGACCCACTTCTACATTTGGCAATAACTCCTGAACAGCAATAGGTAAAACCGTTGGGTCATAAGTTGAGAAACCTAAACCTTGCTCAGTCATGCTGATTGCATAGGTAGAGTCATTATTTTCAGGATCGTTGAATCTTGTCACCACATCATCCATTTGTGCTTGGTAAGAAGCAGAATCCTCTGCCGAAGGCACAACTGGGAAAGAGATATAATCAATCGCACGCGATTCGTCTACTCTATAATCATCTTCATTCTCGCTCAAATAAGTTCTGATCTCCGCTTCGGTCACTTCACCGATTTGATCATTGCTCACAGAAGAATAAGGCACGTATACATAGTCTACATTGACGAAGGCCAATTGCTCGCGATATCTTCTCTTCGCTTCTTCAAGCGTAGCATATTCTGTCTTAGATATCAAGTTGGTGAACTTCTGCATTCTACGTGTCACCATCGCTTGTTGCTCAGCGTTAGCGAAGATGAATTGCTCGTTTGGATCGAAATCCAAAGACTGCAAATATCCCTTGATTGAGTTAAGGTCAGTTGTACCGAGTCTTTGCATGAAGAAGTTTTGAATTGTAGGTGAAAGGTTTTTCCCTTGCACCAAATCAATTCTTTCGTTCGTACTGATCTCTAGTCCTAACTCTTCTAATTTTTTTGAGAATGCAATATCTCTAACTAACTGATCCCATGCTTGGTCTCTGATAAACTGCATGGTACTCTCGTTTGAAGTTGAGATACCGTAGTAACGCTTTAGGTTTTCCACTATTAAAGCGTAATCTTCTTGTGAAATGGACTCTCCATCTATCTCTCCAACCTCTCTTTTGTTGGTTCCTAAGATCGATGATTGTGGACCTACAAGGTCACCCACAACAAAGGCTAAAATTGATAACCCCACTACGACTACGAGTAGTCGTCCCATCTTTTCACGAAGCGTATTGATAATTGCCATCGATTCAATTTTTAAATAGGCGCAAACATAAACCAATTATCGACTAAAATCAAAGGAAATATGAGACAAAACCGCCTTACAATCAGTCTTCTTGCTCTGGTCTGATGGTGAACATCACATTATCTATCTTGGCATCTTCCATGGTAAGGATTTTCATGCTGTATGGCGGATGCTCTACCACCTCATGAACTTCAGGAATATCTTCCGTGATCGATAGGATAAAGCCGCCCAATGTATCGTACTCTCCATCTGGAATTTGCCATCCATGAGTGTCGTTCAAATAATCGATCTCATGTCTTGCGCTAAGAATGTAGTTATGATCGTCTACCTTCTGCTCAACCCAATCCTCGTCATCATCATGCTCATCCTGGATCTCACCAAAGATCTCTTCGATCACATCTTCCATGCTGACTATACCACTCGTGCCTCCAAACTCATCAACAACCAGTGCTAAGCTCTTTCCCTCCTGAATGAATTGAATGAGTAATTCGTTAGCCAGAACGGTTTCCGGTACTATGATAATAGGTTTAAGTAATTCTGAGATCTCTTGTGGTTTTTTAAATAGGTCTTGAACATGACAATAACCTATCACATCATCAATGCTTTCTTTATAGACCAGCACCTTAGAATGTCCACTTTCTATGAACTCCGCTTTGAGCTCTTCGATCGTATCTTCCGTATCCACGGCTGAGATCTCTGTTCTGGGAATCATACATTCTCTCACCTTAATGGTTTTGAACTCGAGTGCATTGTTGAAGATCTTCGTGTCTAGCTCCACCTTAGCCTCACCTGAATCATCCTGATCATTGGTATTGATATAATTACCCAAATCAGTAAGCCCAAAAACCTGCTTATCCTCAGAATAAGGTTGTCTTAGCACAAAAATGATGATGAATTTAGACATCTGTTCGATCAACCAAACCAACGGAAACATCACAACAAATACTATCATGATGGGGATCGAAAGGAAATTCAGCAAGTTATTCGGGTTGATTAGGAATATACTCTTTGGTGTAAACTCCGCTGTGATCAATACAATGATGGTAGAAATAATGGTTTGCAAAAGAACAACCGTGGTGTTTCCATTAATGGATTCTGGTAAGTTCTCCGCAATCATTGGCTCTAGTAAAAAGGCCATATATATACCATAGATCACTAAAGCCACGGTGTTGCCCACTAAAGCTGTATTGATCAGACGAGAAGGTTTTTGGGTAAAAAAGGCCAGGATCCGACCGCCCAATTTGCCTTGCTTACTTTCTAATTCTACTTGAAGTTTGTTGGCTGAAATAAAAGCAATCTCGGTTCCAGAAAAGAAGGCCGAAAAGCCTAGAGTGACCAATATGATAGCCAGGTTGTATGGGTCCATTAACGTTTGCGCTTGCGCTCCTTTGGGTTAGGTTCTTGAGCCTCATCTTTTCTTTTGGCCCGCCTATATCTTACTAAAAATAGCATACCTAACGATAGCATAAAAATAAAATAGGAGGCCCCGATACCAAAAGTCATGGTTTGGTGCACACCTATGATGAAAAAAACTACACTTAAAGAGAATAATATGGTGTCTCCTAAATTTTTCAATTTTCTCGAATTATGATATCACTATCTCTAGGACTGATCAACTCATAGGTTGAAAAATCCTGAGGTGCTTTTAATCCTTCTGCTAAAACCAACTCCTCGGCTGTTTCAATAGTAACAAATTTATCAGTGTAAATGATCTCTTTTTCGGGATCCCAAAAGAGCTCTTCTGAACTCAGATTCTTTTTTTCTATCAAGTCCCTAACCAATACATCCCCCCGGGCCCGATAGATACTCTCATCTGCCGCTTTGAATCCTTCTTGTGCAGTAATTTCAGAAATAGGGATACCCGTTTTGCTGTAAAAAACGACCTTTATACCATCAGGAAACTCTAAGTCTCCGTTTTTATGCTGAAGCTGTCTATTGCCTGTTAACTTGACCTTAAGCACAGTAGAGTCACTCATCAGTACTTCTACACCAGTCGATTCAAAAGCAGGGCCTTCATATTCTTCCATATCAGCCAATTTCGTTTGTTGCCTTTCGCAACTCGATATGAGCAACAGCACAAGAACTGATAATATGTAGAATCTACTTTGCTTCATAAAAAAAGGGTCTTCTCCGATAACGAAGAAGACCACTTAAATGATTTATAAAATGTCTTTAGTTAGTCGGACGCTTTTTCAGTTTCACTGTTTTTTGAATCCAGCAACCTACTCTAATGTCTTCACCCTCTTGCTTGTCTACAGTAAAGATATCACCAATTGCAGGGAACTGCTGCTGTGCTTGACCCATTTTCATGGTGTTTCCAGCCATTTGGTAATATTCATAAGCCGCAATAAATCTTGCTCTATCGTCTACTTGACTCACTTTTCCATCACACTCAGAACTACTGAACACCATGTCACCAATCATCGTGTACATGTCAGATTTCAAAGTAGGATCAACCTCGGCCGCTTGGATAGCATACTTTCTTGCTTCAGCCTTTTCGCCTTGGATTCTTAAAGTAGTAGCCAATTGCTTCAAAGCTTTTCCTTTATCCGTATTGTCATCAGTCAACTCAATAGACTTGATGAAATACTCTTTAGACTTTTCGTACTCTTTGTCAGCACCAAACTTGGTTCCTAACATATAACCAACACCATAGTTAGGATTGCTTTGGAATACCACTTCAGCAGAATTAGTAAACCATTCTGAATCTGTACATCCACCGTCAAAGGCAAATACGAAGATCTTGTTTGCTAATTCGGCATCTGAAGGATTCGCTTCAAACTCAGGAACTAACTTGTTCACAATAAACTCACAATCGATAAGACCTAAATCTGCTAACTTCTCATCAACAAAGTCTTTGATCTGATCATATCTTTTTGTCGACTTACCAGCGCTTTTTGCTTTAGCGATTTGATAATCGATATGCTCAGTACAACGATCGTAAATACTTAGGATCTCATCATCAGAAATTCCAATGTTTCGAGCATAGCCAATCACAGCCATGTTCATATTATATCTACTTAAGCTATAGATCGCATCGTTACCTTGAACCTCATAAGCCTTGTCAAAAAGGTCGAGGATATAACGGGTTTTATCGCTCTCTTTATAATAGAACATGAATGCGTCATTCGCTTGACGATCGATCACCTCTTTTTTTGAATTCGGATATTGCTCATATCTTTTTTCATAAAGATTCATTACCATTTGCGCATTCTCCATTTTGGCTGCTTTGTCTTTCGTGTTTTTAAAAGACTCTTTGTAAACCTTAATGGCATTGATGTACAATGACTCACTAAGAGAAGGGTATTTCTCTAATAGCAAGCCCAATGGCTTTTTGGCAGCTTCGAAGTCACCTTGTTTGTAGTTGTCATCAAACAAAGTCCATTGCGTTTGTGCTTCGCTTTTTTGTTCTGGGTCTTCCGGCCAAGTGAATTGCGCTGAAGCCCCGAATCCCACTACCGTCATCATCACAATGAATAGAGCTTTCAATCTCATAATTATCGTAGTTTTAGTTAAATCTTGTTCTAGAGAACCAGGTCACATCCTGTAAACTGAATCCCAAATATACTTTTATATATCTTTCTCTGACTAAACCGTCAGTGATATCACCTCTCTGACCTATGGTTCCTCCCATTGTTATATGGCTTAGGCCCCAAAATCCGCTCAGTGGTGTAGACACTCCAAAACTTATGCCAATGTCATTTACACTGGTATCCTGAATCAGAAAAGGCGTTTGTTCATAATGAACTCCGAATCTATAAGTTAATCTTTGAAGAAACTTAGTAGATTGGTAATCCGGTAATAATTCTCCACCAACGGCAAGTTTATAACTCTGCCCCAAATTTTCGTTCAATTGGCCATCAGCTCTTCTGTACTTTGACCAATCCTGCGTGTGAAAATCTACGCCAAGTGTCAGGTGCTGAGAATGTTCATAACTTAGACCTAACCCCAAACGCTGCGGAATTGTTAATTGAGTCTCTACATTGTTTACCAAGGTGTCGGAGCTGAATACTATTCCTCCAGTCGCTTGATTCTCAAGTGTAATGAATGTTCTTTGTCTTAATTCAAACTCTGGATGATAGTAGCCCGCGAAATTTAAAAACTTGAATTCGCCCACCGGTGCTTTGTAAACCACACCTGCAGAGCCAGTAACTTGACTAAAAGTAGCCGTACCGTTTACGACTGAGCTTCCAAACGCTGTTTGTTGCAAGCCATCCAAGAGAAAGCGATCTTCTTCTTGAATTGAACCAAAAATATATTCAAATCTTAAACCAAGGAACAAATTGCCAAACCTTACTGAGTTATTGATACTCATTTGATCAATTCCTCCTCCTCCAGTTACTTCCGTAACTGCTGTGGAGTTTTCAGGGCCCGGTTCAGAAACAGTGAACCCATAACCTACATTTGTATAAGGTTGGAGACTCGCTCCAATATTCCAACGACCTAAAACTATAGGAGCATTAAATCCAAAATCTTTTAACCCACCAGTTACGCGGGTATAACTTTGATTGCCA
>CBFHYE010000212.1:0-6140 GCA_965659985.1 Roseivirga sp.
TCCAGTCTGCTCTCCTAGCCAAACTGGACGAAGGTCAATCTTTCCATCGAATGTGAATTTTGCTGAGAGATTCTCATTCGTTGTATTCTTGATCTGAAATTCAACATAGACTGCCTTTTTACCCTCAGGAACGAAGTTGAATCTTTCTATTTCTAGTCCTAAAGAAGCCAGTTCAAAATGGTGCTTATTGAAAAAAGGATAGTTGGTGAATCTGCTTGCATTGTCAAGGCACTCACTGGCACCATCTATTTCAAAATTGGCCGTAAATCCATCCATGAGTTTGATCGGATGTGCCCAAATACCTCCCATCTCTCCTGCTACATGCCATCCTAGATCCGGAAAGCTCCCGTCCTGATGTCCCACCATATAGGCTTTATCACCTGGCGTTAAGTAGGGTGATGGCAGGTATTCAGATTTTCCTGTTACGCCCCCTTCTAGGCTAAAACCTGAGTTATTATTATGTTCACAGCCTAGGAGAAAAGCTAAACTTATAAATAGGAATAAATACTTTTTCATAGTCATCCAATCAAGGGTACGAAGCTAAGCCAATGCCCCTTAAGTTACAATGACATTATTCGTCTCTTAGTGAAAGCACAGGATTGATTGAGGCTGCTTTAAAAGATCTATATCCAGTAGTGACCACTGCAATGGCCACGGATGCACCTAAGCTTATAATGAAAATCGCAGGTCCAATTTTAATGCTATAGGCGTATTCTTGCAGCCAGGTATTCATACCGAAATAACCCAATGGTGCTGCGATCAAAAAGGCTATACCTACCAGCTTTAAAAATTCCAATAAAAAGCCCGTAACAAGTCCATTGACTGATGCTCCAAGTACTTTTCTGATGCCCATCTCCTTCGACCTTTGATTGGCCATGAATGATACTAGACCATAAAGACCTAAACAACCAATAAAGATGGCAATGCCTGCAAAAGTGCTGAGCATTTGAGACATCTTCTCTTCACTTTCGTAGTAGTTGCTGATATCATCATCAACAAAAATCGGATCGAATTCATATTGAGGATGAATATTATTCCATATTTCGCCTATTTGAGCTACCACAGCATCTCTATTGACAGCGTTTATTCTTACTCCAATCGACTGGTAACTATTGCTCCCTCCGAATATTGCGGTAGGTTCAATTTGTTGATTTAGCGTTATTGCATGGAAGTCTTGTATTACGCCAACGATTGGATAATTCCCTCCCCAAAGTCTGATCTGTTGCCCTATTGCGTCTATTGGACTTTCTAAACCGACTTTCTTAAGGTAGGATTCATTGATCACAATTTCTTTAAGCGTATCACTTTTGGAAAGCCAATCTCCTGAGAGCAATCTTAAACCATAAGTATCTTTATAGTGCTCATCTGCAATTTTTATATAGGTATTGACTTCAATTCTTGAGGTATCTGAAGTGTTAAAGAATGAATTCGTAGCACTTAATGAACCGCTAAAGGGAGGCGCTGAACTAATAGATACTTCTTCAATTCCCGAAAATGAAGCCAATTCATTTCTCCACCTATCCTGTGTTTCAGGTGTATTATCCCTTAGGTCGAAGGTCAATATGGATTCCTTATCATAACCCATATCTACCGTATTAAAAAAGTTCATTTGGAGTACGGCTACCACAGTACCAAAGATCAACAATTGACAGAGGATGAATTGAAAAACGACTAATCCTCTCCGGAGCAAAGCACTCCCTCCACTAGCAGTTAATGAACCTTTCAATGCGTTAATAGGTCTAGCAGAAGATAATATTAGCGCTGGATAAAGCCCAGCTAAAAAGGATACCAGAACCAAAACGATAAGCAAATAAACAAATACAGAATAGTCGCTAAGCAAACTGAGACTAATACTCAATTCGAAGAAATCATTGATCACGAGCGGCAATAATCTTTCTGTAAAGGCAATTGATAATAATACCGACACCAAGGTGATAAAAAATGTCTCTCCCAAAAACCTAAGGATCAACTGCTTTCGACTAGAGCCGAGCACCTTTCTCATGCCTACCTCTTTTGCGCGCTTAACAGCCATAGCAGTAGACATATTAATGAAATTGAAACAGGCCGTTACGATTAAGAACAATCCTATGGCACTGTAGGTCCAGAGCATTTGCTTAGAGGCAGAACGGCCGCTGAAGGTTCCATACTCATCGTCAAAATGATAGTTTGTAAAAGGAACAACCTCATAGGTTCTTGTTTCAGCTGTTCCTTCATTATGGTATTTTTCATTGAGCTCAGCCAATTGTTCGTTGACCCTGGCGGGTTCAACTCCCCCCTCTAGTTCAATAAAAACTACATCGCTGCTGTTTATACTCGTCCAACTACCCATAGTTTCTCTTCCATCTCTCTTGGTCTCCATCGACATCATAAAACCAAAAGGGAGGTCTGAATTATCAGGTGCATCTTCAGCAACAGCAATTACCTGCAGGTCTGTTGTTTCATTATATCTGACAATTCTACCCACAGCAGAACCCTCCGGGAAGTATTTGGTAGCTAATTCCTGAGAAAGGACTAGCATATTTGGTTCAACAAAATTATCTAATGACCCTTCAATTATGGGCCAAGTGAACATTTGAAAAAAATCAGGCTCCAAATGAACGACAGATACACTTTCTTCAAAGTAATTGATGGTGCCATCTGGCTGACCTATAGCAATGAGTCCATACCATTCATGCGATATCAATGTTGCATTGGAAAGACCGACCACGTCTTGCCTTATGGCATCGATCATGGGCAAAGGCCCCCCCCCTTGTTTATACTCTCTACCGTCAACCATATCTATATGACCAATGCGATAGATGTCCTCCTTGCTTTCGTGATATTGATTAAAGCTTAGTTCCTCCTTTACAATCAAAAACATGATCAGACTACAGGTGATCCCAAGCGTTAAACCCGAAACATTGATTAGCGTAAAGACCTTATTCTTAGCGAAATTTCGGAGTAATATTTTGAAGTAATTCTTGAGCATAAGGTTGTTGTTTGAGATTAAGATTTAGTGGGGCTTTTACTCGCTTCTTAATGAATCAACAGGGTTTGATGTTGCGGCTTGGAAAGATCTCAGGCCTGTGGTTATTAATCCCACAACAAGGGTAAAGACTATGGCTATGGCAAAAACCCAAACATCGAGTTCAATGCGATATTCAAAGCCAGAGAGCCAATTGTTCATAAAATAGTAGCCGAAAGGCACGGCCACCAAAAACGCAATGGCGATAAGCACTAACATTTCTTTAGAAAAAATATTGAGGATTTGATTGGTAGTGGCCCCAAGCACTTTACGGACACCGATCTCTTTTCTTTTCTGACTCGCCATAAAAGAGACCAAACCATACAGCCCCAGGCAGCCGATCAAGATCGCAATACCTGAAAACACTTGAAACAAAGCCAGCATATCAGATTCTTCCTGATAGTTCTCTAAAATGGCCTCTGAAAGCAAGGTATAATCAAATAAAGTTTCAGGATATTGTGCTGACCACGTCTTCTCTAATGTTTGAAGCAATTCATCAGTTTGGGCTACGCTACCATTAAATTTGAGAGCTCCTTCAGAGAAATAATCAGGGTATTTGACCATCACCATTGGATCTCTCTTTTCTTTCAGGTCTTTATTATGAAAATCTTTAAAGACACCCACTACTGTTTTAGGTCCTGAAAAACCAGAGCTGATCTCCTTACCAATGGCCTCGTTTGGATCATCCATTTCCATCAGCATGAGTGCCTCCATAGAAAGGAGCGCCTCTGTAAGGGTATCATTCTTTTTGATATCTCTTCCTGCCAATAATTCGATTTCGTAGAGGTCGAGATAGTGTTCATCAATAACCTTATAGGCCACATCAAATTGCCCTTGTATTTCTAGAGGAGCATAACCAAAGGTGGAACCGATATTGTTACTCGACAATGGACTACCGTAAGCATAACTAACGTTTTCCACTCCAGGAAAACGCGTCAATTCATTGCGAATCACTTCGAGCTTAGATGCCTCTGGTGAAGGAAGCGGAAATGTAATGATCGATTCTTTCTGAAAGCCCAGATCAGAGCTGTTGAAATACTCCATTTGGGAAACAACCACTAGCGTACATATGACCAGAACCTGAGAAATGAAGAATTGAAAAATAACTAAACCTCTTCTTGTATTGATGTTTCCCGACAAGCCAGTTTGCCCCTTACCTCTTAAGACAGAAACCGGCTTGAGCTTAGACAAGACAAAAGAAGGGTAAAGTCCTGCAAAGAGTGTGACCCCAATAATAACGGTCAAAATCATTGTAAGCAGCTGACTGTCATTCAATAGATCTAAAGAAAGCTCATACCCCAAAAGCTCTCCCAAATTACTCATCACCAGTTCTGCAATTCCAATAGAGATCAAAACAGAAAGTATGGTGATCAGGAAGGTCTCCCCTAAGAACTGAAATATCAACTGGCGCTTGTGTCCACCAAGCACTTTTCTGATGCCTACTTCTTTCGAACGTTTGATGGCCAACGCTGTAGATAAATTGACAAAATTCACGCAGGCTGTGAGAATTAAGAATATCCCAACTGCGATCGGGACAGTCAAAAGATCCTTGTCAATTGCTGAATTAGCGTAAGTATTAAATTCAGGCTCATAATGCATTTGCTCTAAGCTCTGTACATGAAAAGATGTTTTATTCTCAGTCGCTGGTATGTATTTTTCACTAAAGCCAGGCAATACAGCTTCGATCTGTTGCTGAGTCACATTCTTATTAGCTAAAAAGAAGACTTGCGCATTACTCGATGTTGAAGTCCAAGAATTTGGCTGATAAAAATCAAAGATTTCAGCAACAGATTCATAAGCCATGATCAGTTTAAAAGGAACGGAAGCATTCTTTGGCGGATCGGCCACAACACCAGTAATGAAAACATTTACTCTGTTATTCATTTTTACATCCTTGCCTAAAACACGATCATAACCTCCATCAGTAACACCAAAGAACTTTTCCGCTAGCGAAGTGGATATAACAGCTGATCCCGGCTGATTTAATGCTGTTTCAGGATTACCGACCTTCCAGTCATAGCTAAAAAGCTGAAAGAATGTAGAATCAGCGAATGCAATGCCATCCTTCTGCTCATAATGCGTCCAATTGCCTGTGGCATCTTTTACGCTCAATTGATTTTCACCCGTATAAAATGTTCTACAAGCCGTACCCAATGCTGGATAATCCATATTAAAGGCCTCAGCAAAAGGGTTTGGTACTCCTCCTTCTAAATCGATCAGGTTAGGACTCTCAACACGCTTGGTAAAGCGATATAGGCTATCATAATTGGAAAGGTAATTATCGAAGCTCTTTTCAAAAATGACATATTTGAAAAGCACTAGGGCGGCACTTATACCAAGCGCTAATCCTAATACATTAATGACCGTATAAGTCCTGTTCCTCGATAAATTCCTAATTGCTGTTTTGATGTAGTTTTTGAGCATTGCGTTGTGGTTCTGACACCATCCTTTTACCAAAGCCTATGCCAAGATCGTATACGACTGATTTATAGTTATTTATAGATTTCATATTAAAAGAACCAACAATAAATCGTTTGTTTTTAATACATTTAAGTGTTTGTTTTTGATACAGATTTAATATGGCAAAAAGCGAAGCGAAAATCCTTGTTGTTGATGATGATATTGACGTACTCAATTCAGCCAGGTTATTTTTAAAACAGCAATTTACGCTGGTACAGATTGAGAATGACCCAACAAATATTCCTATCCATTTTGAAAGAGAAGCTTTCGATGTGGTGCTATTGGATATGAATTTCAGAATGGGAGAAAATGATGGCACGGATGGCTTACACTGGTTAAATAAGATACTGGAGATCGATCCTAATACCATCGTGATCTTGATCACAGCTTATGGTGAATTTGAGTTAGCCGTTGAAGCCATCAAAATGGGTGGTACTGACTTCATCACCAAACCCTGGAAAAATGAGAAACTCTATGCGACCATCGCTTCTGCCCTTCAGTTGCGCAAAAGCAAACTAGAAGTAGATCGATTAAAATCCACACAGAAAACCCTAGAAGGTGATCTTGGGCAACACTATGAACACTTTTTGGGCGAAAGCGAGCCGATGCAAAGGGTATTTTCATTAATTGAGAAAGTCGGGCCAACGGAGGCCACGGTACTGATTCTCGGTGAAAA
>CBFHYE010000213.1:0-1539 GCA_965659985.1 Roseivirga sp.
AATGCTTTTGGAATTTGAACAACCCATAGTGGATCTCGAGGAAAAATTAGCTGAGATGAAAAAACTTGCTGAAAACAGCAAAGTGGATGTTTCAGATGATGTGAAATCGCTCGAGAAAAAGATCGAACACCTGAAAAAAGAGACTTACAAGAACCTGACGCGCTGGCAAAAGGTCCAGCTCTCTCGTCACCCAGAAAGACCTTACACGCTCGACTATATCTATAAGATGACAGATGACTTCGTGGAAATCCATGGAGACAGGAATGTGAAGGATGACAAGGCCATGGTTGGTGGTTTTGGTACGCTTGCGGGTCAGACAGTAATGTTTGTTGGACAGCAAAAAGGAAGGAATACCAAACAACGTCAAATGCGCAATTTTGGTATGGCTAATCCTGAGGGCTACAGAAAGGCGCTAAGGCTCTTTAAGATGGCTGAAAAATTCAACAAGCCTATTGTAACACTTATCGACACTCCTGGTGCTTTTCCAGGTTTAGAGGCCGAAGAAAGAGGACAAGGCGAAGCTATTGCGAAGAACATTCAAGAAATGTTTATGCTTCAAGTGCCCGTTATCTGTATCATTATAGGTGAAGGCGCTTCCGGTGGAGCTTTAGGTATTGCCATTGGCGACCGCGTTCTGATGTTGGAGAATACTTGGTATTCTGTGATCTCACCAGAATCTTGCTCTTCAATTCTTTGGAGAAGCTGGGATTACAAGGAGCAAGCCGCTGAAGCGTTGAAATTGACCGCAGACGACATGAAAGGCTTTGGTCTAATCGATGGCATTGTGGAAGAGCCTTTAGGAGGTGCACATAAAGACAGCGATTGGATGGCTGATAAATTGAAAGAAAGAATTTTAGAAGAATTGAAGTCTTTGCTTAAAAAGAAACCTGCCGAATTGATTGATACCAGAATTGAGAAGTTTGCGGGTATGGGCGAAGTGATTGAATAATACATTTCATAAACGTATTATAAGGTCATCCTGATTTTTCGGGATGACTTTTTTTATGATAATGATCTTTGAAAATATTTTCGTCTCTGTTAATAAAAGATATGACCTGCAAGGAATTAATAGATCATTGTGAAAGGCTAAAGGGACTCTTATCTTCGTCATTATGAATTTACACGTCATAGAAACTGGATTTTTTAAGTTAGATGGGGGAGCCATGTTTGGTGTAGTGCCTAAAGTACTTTGGGAGCGTACCAATCCTGCGGACGAGAAAAACCTATGTACTTGGGCGATGAGATGCCTTCTTATTGAAGATGGTGACCGATTGATTTTGATAGACAATGGGATTGGCAACAAGCAGGAGGCCAAATTCTTTAGCCATTATTACCTTCATGGAGATGCAACTTTAGATAGTTCTCTAAAAAAAGCAGGCTTTAGTCCAGATGATATTTCAGACATGTTTCTGACTCATCTTCATTTCGATCATTGCGGAGGAGGGGTAGATTATAAAGGTGATAACAAGGAAAAACTATCACTTCATTTCCCCAATGCAAAGTACTGGTCAAACTCCGATCATTGGCAATGGGCGACTC
>CBFHYE010000214.1:0-6366 GCA_965659985.1 Roseivirga sp.
AGTAAGACAGCAAGTTTCCCTTGGGTTGTAAAGACAATATCTCTTTTGCGTTTTTTGATGGCTTTAATAATACCCTCAGCCACTTCTTCTGCCGTCATCATCTTGCCTTCATCTCTTGGTGAATCGCCCTGAGAGGAGCCATCTGCTGTCAATGCCGCATTTCTGATATTCGTGCCTGTAAAACCAGGACAAGCCACCAAAACATGCACGCCTCTATGCATCACCTCAGTCCTCAAAGATTCAAAGAAACCATTCATCGCAAACTTTGAAGCCGTATAGGCTGTCCTGGCCGGAGTCCCGCGGTATCCGTTGATCGAAGAAATTCCGACAATGGATCCTTTGGTTTTTAGTATGTGGGGTAATGCAAATTTCGTGGCATAAAGCGTACCATAGAAATTGATGTCCATGACTTTTTTGAAGACATCCATTTCGATCTCCTCAAAAAGCGCACGCATGCTAATACCCGCATTGTTGATTAGGATGTCGATTTTGCCAAAAGCTTTGACCGTTTCTTCGATGAGGAATTTGTTATCAGCTTCAGAAGCCACATCTAATTTAAGACAAAGATTAGGCGTATTGAGCGCATCTAATTCAGCGGCTACTTCATTTAGGCGCTCTTCATTGCGTCCAGTAATCACCACTTGGGCACCGCTTTTCGCAAATGAAATCGCTAAAGCTTTTCCAATTCCAGAAGACCCCCCTGTTATGATCGCCACCTTATCTTTCATAGACCTAATTTTCGATCAAAGATATAAGAATTGATTAACCTGCTTTTAGATTGGTTTTGTATCGCTTGTAGTCATCGACAGCAACAAAGTAATCCGGATCTTCCACTACATTCACATCACAGATCTTCTCTGCTTTTCTGATCAAAGTGGTACAATCCTTACTTAAATGGCGCAAATGAATGGTTTTGCCTTCTTTGTCATAACGTTCAGCCAATTTATTAATCGCCTCAATAGCCGATTGATCAGCAATTCTGGATTCTTTAAAGTCGATGATCACCTCATCAGGATCATTCTTAACATCAAACTTCGAATTAAATAGGCTTATAGACCCGAAGAATAATGGACCGAAGATCTCATAGTGTTTGATACCGTGCTCATCTACATGTTTACGTGCACGAATGCGAAGCGCATTTTGCCAAGCAAAAACCAAGGCTGAAACAATTACCCCTGCAAAAACAGCAATAGCCAGATCGAAGATCACTGTTAAGGCAGTTACAATCAAAATAACGATCACATCGGGCACCGGCACCTTATTTACGATCTTAAAGGTAGACCAAGCAAAAGTCCCAATCACCACCATGAACATTACACCAACCAATGCCGCTATAGGCACCATTTCAATATATTCTGATCCAAAAAGTATAAAGGCTAAAAGAGCAAGTGCGGCAACCAGACCTGAGAGCCTACCTCTACCACCCGATTTTACATTAATAATACTCTGTCCGATCATGGCACAGCCTCCCATACCTCCGAAGAACCCATTGACAAAATTGGCCAATCCTTGTGCAATTGCTTCACGATTACCGCTACCATGCGTTTCTGTCAATTCATCCAATAAATTGAGCGTCATCAAAGACTCGATCAAGCCAATGGCTGCCAGAATTACCGCATATGGCAAGATGAAAGTAAAGGTCTCCCAATTCAGGTCGATGAGGGGTACATTAAAAGTAGGCAAACCTGCCTTGATTCCAGTTCCTCCTCCATCTTGTATGAAAGACTTTACAGTAGCTGTTTCAACACCTCCGAAGATGACAATACCTGAAACCACCAAAATGGCTACCAACGCAGCAGGTATCCCTTTATTTAAACGAGGTAAGAAAACCATAATCGCCATGGTCAATAAGACCAAACCCAGCATGGTGTATAACTGCATCCCCGTTAGCCATTCGCCACCCATTTTGAACATGCCCAATTGGGACATAAAGATCACAATAGCCAGACCATTTACGAAACCCATCATTACTGGGTGAGGCACCAACCGAATGAATTTACCCAGCTTTAAAAAGCCTGCAGACATTTGAATGATGCCTGTTAAGATCAATGTTGCGAATAAGAACTGTAATCCTTGTCCGGCCCCCATGGCTTCTCCTTCGGCAACCAAACTGACCATCACCACAGCTAAAGCGCCAGTTGCACCTGAGATCATACCTGGTCGACCACCAAAAATTGAAGTGATCAAGCCCATCATAAATGCTCCATAAAGGCCAATGATAGGTGAAATCCCTGCTACAAAAGCAAAAGCCACCGCTTCAGGCACCAAGGCCAAGGCCACAGTTAGGCCAGAAAAAATATCGCTTTTCGTGCTTACTCGATTCTTATCGATGATCGAAAATGCCTCTCTAAATGTCATAGCTTCTTCATTCAGCCCGCAAAGGTAGGGTTTTCATTTATCTTTAGATTATGAGTTCTAATTCTTTATGGAATCCGTTGCACTAGGCTTAATTCTTAATTGAATATTGATAATTGACTATTGATAATTCTACATTTGCACCATGGCAAAATACAGGGGAAAGCAAAAGACATTGGAGAATGTCAGAATCGAGGGCATAGCTGCCGAAGGCAAGTGTATTGCAAGAGTAGATGAACAAGTGCTTTTTGTAGAAAAAGTGGCTCCTGGAGATGTCGTTGATGTCCGCATCACGCGTAAAAAGCCAAGTTTCATGGAAGGAACTCCGGTTAAATTCCATACGTATTCTAAAGATAGAGTTGAACCCTTTTGCGAACATTTTGGTACATGTGGGGGCTGTAAATGGCAGCATATTCCTTATGATATTCAACTGAAATACAAGCACCAGCAGGTAATCGACAATTTGGAGAGAATCGCAAAAGTTGAGCTTCCCGAGATCAACCCCATTTTAGGTTCTGCCAAAACACAATTCTATAGAAACAAGCTCGAATACACCTTCACGAATTGGAAGTGGTTAACCAAAGAAGAGATTGACTCAGGTGAAGAGATCGACAGACGTGGATTGGGCTTTCATATCCCTGGTCGTTTTGATAAGATTCTCGAGATCGAGAAATGTTTCCACCAGCCAGACCCGAGTAATGACATTCGTTTAAAAGTAGCTCAATTCGCGAAAGAAAATGATATTCCATTCTACGATTTGGTAAAGAAGACAGGGAATTTGAGAAACTTGATCATTCGAAATGCTGTCACTGACCAGTGGATGGTTATTGTACAGTTTGCCCTTGAAGACGAGAAGAACGCTTTACTGCTCAACTTCATCAAAGATAAGTTCCCAGACATTACCTCATTAATGTATGTTGTCAATGGCAAAGCCAATGAAACCTTTCATGACTTGGAGGTCAAATGTTTCCATGGGAAAGATCACATCATCGAAGAAATGGAAGGCATTCGATTCAAAGTAGGGCCAAAATCGTTTTACCAAACGAATGCCAATCAAGCCTATGAGCTTTATAAGATCACCAGAGATTTTGCTGGACTTAGCGGAAAAGAGGTTGTTTATGATTTGTATACTGGCACAGGCACCATTGCCAATTTTGTCGCTAAGGAGGCAAAAGAAGTTGTCGGTATAGAGTATGTCGAAGCGGCTATTGAAGATGCAAAGGTCAATTCAGATTTAAATGATATCACCAACACAAAGTTCTACGCTGGCGACATGAAGGATATTCTAAATGATGACTTTATGGCCAAGCACAACCGACCAGATGTGATCATTACTGACCCACCAAGAGCGGGAATGCATCAAGACGTTGTGAACATGTTATTGAAGGTAGCGGCAGAAAAAATAGTATATGTGAGTTGCAATCCGGCTACACAAGCTCGAGATCTCGCAATCCTTGATGAAAAGTATAAAGTGACTAAAGTCCAGCCCGTAGATATGTTTCCACAGACTCATCATGTTGAGAATGTGGTGTTACTGGAATTAAAAGCGCAATAAGACTCAAAAGAACAAAGTTTCTCCTACTGACTAGACAGCATATCCAAGGGCTCACTTTCCGTTTGCCCTACTTATTTTGTTGGACAACTTCTAGTTTATTATAAGAGATCATAGCCCTAACTTCTTTCACATATTCGGCTCCTCTAGCGGAGTACTTTTCGAGCCCCACAGCCATGGCATAACCTGATGGAGCCGTACCTGCCTTTCGGGAAGCCTCTCTTGAGTCTCTTAGTTTGACATAGAAAGGATGCGAATTCAAATGATGCATGTAAGTAGTGACTGCATCATTCAATGTTTCGAACTTCTGAACCTCGTGCGTCTCTCCTGCCTTCCGTTGACTAGGAACAATTCCACATCCTTCTGTAAAGCACCATTGTCCAAAGATATTATTAGCCGTTTTTGCAAATCGACTGGTACCCCAAGCTGATTCATTAGCCGCTTGAGCCAAAAAAAGTGATTCGGGTATAATGTCTACCTTTCGCAATAGCATGCTTTGGTCATCTGGATCAGCAGCATCAAAGGGTGAAACCCGGTAATAAGCAGCCATTTCTTCCAACCACTTGAGATCTGATGCAGATGGCTCTTTACCTGAATCCATTTCAGCAAATAATTCAATTATGCGATTATGCTCGTTCCATAAAACCTGATTTTCTTCTTTTACCATAGGTCTTAAAAAGTCGAAAAAGGCCTTTTTCTTTGCTTTTACATCTGTATACTTTGTGAAGTCAGGGATTTGCGCAATTCTCTGGGCTTTTGTAACCCCTTCATAGGCATTGGCACCCCTTTCCGGCTGTTGGCCCATCGAATAAAAACCAAAAACAAAAACTGCTAGAATAGTATAAATGTATCTCATAACTCAAGGCTAAAAGGAATTGAAAACAAAACCCATTGCAAGCTCACCTTTTAATTCGAAATAACTTCAAGTTATAGTAAGAATCACCACAGCAATTTCAAGCATAGCGTTTACTTGTGGCTTGAGTGAATTCGGCCATCCGCCATTTCAATGATCCTATCAGTTTTCTTTGCAAAATCAAGATCATGTGTAACCACAAGGAGTGACATTCCCTGGTCGGTACTCAAATGCTTGAGAATATCAAATACATTCTCGGCATTTTTACTATCTAAATTACCCGTTGGTTCATCGCCCATGATGATCATAGGGTCATTGATGAGGGCTCGAGCAATCGCAACTCTTTGTTTCTCGCCACCGGAGATCCTATTCGCGAGTTTGGGTGCTAAGTATTTAATATCAAGTAAATCCAGTTTTTTCAGTGCGTCTTCTTCAATTTCTGCAAGTGACTTTCTGGCGAGTTTTTTGGCTGGCAGCATCACATTTTCAAGAACCGTGAACTCGGGCAGCAGGTAATGAAATTGAAAAACGAAACCTATATGCTCGTTTCGCACTATTGATAGTTCTTTGTTCGACTTCCCAAAAAGCTCCTCACCATTGAGTAGCAAACTACCTTCATAGGCTGTATCCATAGTAGAAAGGATATAAAGCAAGGTGGATTTCCCACAACCCGATTTACCCATGATCGATACAAATTCACCAGCCGCTATACCAAAACTGATCTCCTTTAGCACATGGAATTTAACCGGCTCTGTGAAATATTTATTAATATTTCTTGCCTCAAGGATATATGGTGAAGGCAGAGTCATTGTCCTCTAATTATTTCTACCGGATCAATTCTTTCAGCTTTAGTTGCTGGTAAATAGCCTGCAAAAAAAGTAGCCACAAGTGCAAACACAGTTCCTATTAAATAAAAGAGTGGATCATTATTCACTGGAAATGTTTTCACTGTAGGCAGGGCCTCCGTCTCAAAAGGAATATATGATATACCAACAGATAAGCCATATCCAATCAATAGACCCAAGGCACCCCCGATAATTCCGATGATCAAGGCCTCGCTAATAAAGATCATTTTAACATCTCTACCTGAAAACCCAGTTGCTTTCAAAATGGCGATGTCGTTCATCTTTTCATAGATCATCATGTTGAGAATATTATAAATGCCAAACCCAGCCACGATCAAGAGTGTAATGGAAACGGCATAAGTAATGATGTTTCGAATTTGTGTCCCTGTTTCAAACTGGGCATTCGCAGTTTTAATATCAACGGCAGTAAGGTCGTACTGACTACTAATCTGCTCGGCCATTAGCGGTGCTTTTTCCATATCAAAAAGCTTAACATTGATATCTGAAATGTAATCACTCCCCTTCCCCAAAATATTTTGGGCTGTAGCCAAATTTACATAGCTCTGCACATCATCAATTTCTGCTAATCCACTTTGGTAAAACCCAACTATTTTTAATGGAAATAAACCGCCATTTGCAGAAGAAAGCTGAACCTTATCTCCAATTTTAAGCGACATTTTTGCCCCCAAACCAGCGCCCAGAATGATGCCATTATTGGTTCTCGCTAAGTCTTGCGGATCACCTTGAATTACATAATCACC
>CBFHYE010000215.1:0-12068 GCA_965659985.1 Roseivirga sp.
TGAAATCAATTGGCGCTCACCGTTTATAAAGCATCGGCCGGTTCAGGCAAAACATTTACGCTTGCCAAGGCATACATCAAGTTGTTGATCCTCAATCCTCAGGATTATAAGCACATCTTGGCCATCACCTTTACCAAAAAGGCAACTGAAGAAATGAAGACGAGAATTCTTCATTACTTGGTCGAATTGTCAAATGGAACTGAAGCGGTAATGGAGGCAGCTCTATTGGCAGAGCTTGGTGCAGGCTTTGACGAACCGCTAATCAAAAGAAGAGCCGCTGAGGCTTATGAGCTAATCATCCATAATTATAGTCGTTTCGAGGTATCAACCATCGATAGTTTCTTTTCACGCGTGTTGAAGTCCTTCGCCAGAGAGCTCGATCTACCCCTGAGTTATGAGGTGGAAATGAATCAGGACCTCGTATTGAATGAGAGTATTGAAAACCTCTACCGACAGATAGATGGTGATAAAGACCTTTTGCGTTGGTTGACCCAATTCGCCAAGCATCGTATTGCGCAAGACAAGACTTGGAATCTTGACGAGGATATTCGAAAACTTGGTCGAAATCTCTTCTCAGAAGACTTTCAAGATAACTTTGATAAGGCTAAAATACCATTGGTTGAGTTGGAGGGTATAATAGACCAACTTAATAAAGAGGTCAAGGTATTTGAGAATACACTGAAAGGATATGCTGAAAATGCCCTAGATATAATTTCTACACATCAACTTGTTTTAGAGGACTTTAGTGGAGGTAGTCGAAGTGTGGCTAATGCTTTTAATAAGTTTATCAGAAGCGATTTTAAAAGTCTTGATACTTTCTTCAAATGTGCAAGAGGTGAGAAAAGTTGGTATGCTCAAACCTCAAAAAAGATTGAGTTAATTGAATCTTGTCTAGCCGCTGGACTACAAGAGAAAGCCTTAAGTATTGATAATTACTATCATGATCACTTAGCGCATTATTTGACAGCAACTGCTATTGTTAAAAACATCTACTCCTTTGGCTTACTCGAGGCGCTTTATCAGCAAGTAAAAGAATACCGAGATGAGCATAACATCCTTTTAATTTCCGACACGAATAAAATCCTTAAAGATGTGCTTGATGTGGCTGATGCGCCTATCATGTTTGAAAAGCTTGGGAGCACTTATAAGCACATCATGGTCGATGAGTTTCAGGATACCTCTAGCTTTCAGTGGATCAACTTGAAGCCATTGATCATCAATTCTCTCTCTGAAGGTCATGAGGTGTTGATCGTTGGAGATGTCAAGCAGTCGATCTATAGGTTCAGGGGAGGAAATATGAAGCTTTTGCTCACCCAGATCAAGCAAGATCTAATAGGGTTTTATCCAAAAGGTACTGATCAGAATTTAGACACTAATTACCGTAGCTTGGCTAGGGTCGTAGAGTTCAATAATGCGCTTTTCGATAAATTACCCAAGCTTCTCAATCAACTAGAAATGCTCGCTGACAGTAGTTTATTCCTGGCAGCTTTCAATGCGCATGAACAAAAGATCAAGCATAAGGAAGGAGGGTTAGTACAGGCGAAGTTCTTTAATGATGAAAATGAATGGAAGCCTCAAGCGATCGATCATTTAGTGAAAGCAATAAAGCTTAATCTTTCGCAAGGATATGGCTTTGGTGATATGCTCATTCTGGTCGATCGGAATAAAGAGATCGCAGATATTGTCTTACGTTTTATGGTAGAAAAAATTCCATTCATTAATGGAGATTCTTTACGATTGACACAGAGCGAGCTTGTTGTGTTTCTGGTTGAATTGCTCCGTTATCTACGTTCTGATAAAGACGAGGTGTTACGGCTCAACTTGATCATCCTATTCAGCAGGTTATCACAAAGAGAGAGCAAAAAGGCATTTATTCGTGCCCGTGGCAGTCGCATGACCTTGCAAGAGGCCGGGTTTCCTGCTCTCTTCATAGAGCAATATCATGTTTTAAAACAGCAATCGCTTGTTGACTTGGTACACCAGCTGCTTTTGGTCTTTGATCTTCGGGCAAGGGCAGACATTTACTTGCAGCAGTTCTTAGATATCGTGCTGGTTCAGAGCCAAAAGGGGAATAATTCAATATCTACATTCTTGGATTGGTGGGACAAGGAGGGCAGTGATGAGACCATTTCAACCAGTGAGATCACAAATGCAATTCGCATCATGACGATTCATCGGGCAAAAGGATTAGAATCGCCCATTGTCTTTGTTCCTTTTGCCAATTGGAGCTTTACGCCAAATGCAACAATGCACCAATTTTGGACAGAGCATTTGCCAGAGGCCTACGAAGAACTAGCTTATATTCCTTTGAACTACAGCAGGTCAACCTTGGAGGGTTCACATTTTCAACCTGACCTAGTACAAGAAACGGAGGAATATGCTTTGGACATCTTGAACAAGACATATGTCGCTTTTACTAGGCCTAGAGAGAAGCTCTACCTATCTGCACCAAATGGTAGTAAGGGGCGAAAAGGCGTTCATCAACAATTATATCAGGCATTTCAAGAAATGGACGTCATTCAGAAGGATGAATCAGAATATGTCGAGTTCGTTCTTGGAGATGAACACCCGAAAATGTCAAATGCAGCAGAAGAAAAGGATGCTTTGCCTATGTCTGTATATCCTAAAACACAGTTCCTAGATCAGCTCTCAATTAGGAATGATTCTGAACGTTTTTTTATGCTACAAGAAACCGATCAGGCTAAGGCCATCACCTTGGGTAATCAGATTCATGATGTACTCGCAGATATCATTACTACCCAAGATCTTCCTATGGTTTTAAAACAGCGTTTGCAAGCAGGTGAGTTTACTTCTTCGCAAAGGCAAGCAGTCGAAAATCAGGTCCAACAGATCTTCGAGCATGAGCAAGTATCGGAATGGTTTTCTGATCAATACGAAGTGTATAATGAACGCGTATTGATGTTTAATGGCCAGGAACTAAAACCCGATCGGCTATTGATCAAAGGGGCGCAGGCCATAGTCATTGACTATAAGACAGGAGAGGAGTCGGCTAAGCATTTAAAGCAAGTCAATACCTATATGCAGGCTGTTTCAGCCATTGGGTATGAACCAAAAGGTTATTTGCTCTATATCGAACCATTTAACATCAAGGAGGTGAAATTATGAAAAGCTTCCATGAACAATTGGTGGACCATATTAGCTCATCTTATGAATTGAGTGAGTTAAAGGACCATTGCTTTATTTTTCCTACAAAAAGAGGTGGGTTGTTTTTTAAAAGAGCACTTCAAGCTCAGCATCAAACACAAGATTTTATGTTCCCTGTGCTTTACAGCATTGAGGAGTTTGTTGAGACTTTGACCGGAATGACCATCACTGATGAGCTCACCCTTTTATTTGAACTTTATAAGGTTTATCAAGAGGAAGATCGGCAAGCGAATGGAAAGGAAAGTGAGCTCCAGTTTGATGACTTCTATGCTTGGGGTAAGATCATTTTGAAAGATTATGATGAGATCGATCGTTATTTAGCCGATGCGAAAAAGATCTACTCATCATTACAGAATATCAAAGAGATCGATTTTGTCTTTGGTCAGACCGATGAGTTCAGAGAAATCGTTAGTCGCTACCGTACCCTTACTGAGCGGATGGAGAAGACGAAGTTACTGACAGAGTTTAAACGCATCTGGGAGAATGTAGGCAAAGTCTATGAGGTTTATCAAGAGCAATTGATAAAGCAAGAGAAAGCCTATGGCGGAATGCTTTATCGCAATTTAGCCAATGTGTTGGCCAATGAGGACATTGACCATCGATTCAAGCAATATCATTTCTGCGGATTCAATGCTTTATCAAAATCTGAAGAAGTGATTTTTGATGCCCTTTATAAAGCACAAAAAGCGCAACTCTATTGGGATGTGGACAATTATTACCTCAATGATCCTAAAGAAGAGGCTGGTGACTTTATTCGAGTATACATGCAAAAATGGGAGCAAAGTGTGGCTTTCGATGCCAATAGCTTAGAGTCGCCAAAGCAGGTTTCTGTTCACGCCATTCCACAGAGTATAGGTCAGGTGCATTTAGCGGCACAGCAGGTCACGAACCTACTATCCAAAGGTGTTCAGCCTGAGAAAACGGCAATTGTTTTGGCAGATGAGAAGCTACTTGTGCCGCTTCTGTATGCCTTACCCATGGCTGAACATAAGGTGAACGTGACCATGGGGTATCCGCTAAGATCGACAGTGGTTTTCGATTTTTTATTGGGCTTTATGGACGTGATGCTCAAGTCAAGAATAAATGAAGGGGATAGGGTTTTTCACCTCTATGATCTCAAGCCATTGATCTCTAATGCCTATGCGGCTGTATTCGATAATGAATTGTATGATCGTGTGCATCAATGGTCAATTAGTGAGAAAAGAACCAAGATCACGCTGAATGAACTCAAAGTGTTGCTTAAGGCTAAAGAACTTGAAGCACTTTTTCAGGTGGAGTCCAATTGGTCATCGATTTACCAAGGACTTAAGGTCTATTTAACTTCTGTATTTTATCATTTCAAGGAGTCTAATTCAGGACAAACCGATCAAGAGTTTATCTACTTCTTGCTCAAATCTTTAAATCAGTTCAATGACTATCTAGTGGATAAAGAAGGCTTTAGCCTAAAACTGATCAAGAAGATCTTGCAGGAGTATTTCAGATCTGTAAAGGTGCCTTTTGAAGGTGAACCCGTTCAAGGAGTTCAGGTGATGGGTTTTTTAGAAACAAGAACTTTGGACTTCGAACATGTGGTGGTAGTTTCGGCCAATGAAGGCAAGATACCGGCAGGCCGCAGCTTAAATTCCTATATCCCTTTTGGCTTAAGGAGAGTCTTTTCACTTCCAACTTTCGAGGAACAAGATGCTATTTATGCCTATCACTTCAAGCGGTTGATCCAAAGAGCTGAAGATGTTCATTTTGTTTACGATAACAGTACAAGTGGTGATTCGACAGGAGAGAAGAGTCGCTTCATCTTGCAACAGCTCAAATTGTACCAATCTCTAGATCATTATCAGGTTCAAGAACTGCAATATGAAGGTCAAACAGATGGTTTGGCCGGAGAAGTAAAGGTAGAAGTTCAAAAAAGTCAAGAAGTACAAGACTTGCTTCAGCGTTTTACCTTAGAAGCCTCTGAAGCCTCTGAAGCCTTTTTATCACCAACTTCCCTTAGCACCTACATTAACTGTCCACTTCAGTTTTATTTAAGGCATGTGGCACGTTTTAAAGAGCTTGAAGCCTTAGAGGAGGATATTGACGCTAGAAATCTTGGTAATGTTGTCCACCGTGTTTTAGAGTTACTCTATTTGGATAAAGAGGGGCAGGAGGTTGATGCGGAACAGATCAAGCAGCTCCGTCCCAAGGTTGAAAAACTTCTGGAGAAGACCCTTGAAGAAGAAAAGATCGTGCAGTCAAATCAGACTTTGACTGGCAAAGACCGAGTGACCAAGCAGATCATGCTGCAAGTGATTCAAAAGGTTTTGAATCAGGATATTGAAGATGCACCTTTTGAAGTAGTTGGCTTAGAAAGATCCGGCTATGAGTATTTGGTTGATGTCGATGGAGGAAAGAAAGCCAGGGTCAGTGGTACCATCGACCGAATGGATAAGAAGAATGATGTCTTAAGAATAATTGATTACAAGACAGGGAAGGCAGATTTTATAAGTTCGAGAAATAAAGACCTTGATGATATTTTGGATGAATACTTTGAAGATCCGGATGTAAAATCGGGGTTTCAAGCGTACTTGTATGCTCAGTTGACTAGGCCGCATTATCAACTTCCAACCAAAGTTGGCATCACTGTGCTCAAAAAACTCAATGAAGGCACCAAATGGTTAAATGCTGGAAAAACCCTGGGCGAAGATGAAATGGAGGGTTTTGGTCAAAGACTCGATACCATGGTGAAAGAGATCTTTGACCCTAATGTTCCTTTTGTACAAACTGAAGATCCTAAACGCTGCAAATTCTGCGACTTCAAAAAGATCTGTCGTAGAGCATAAACTACTTCATGATTTTGCCTAAATGATCTTCGACTCCGGTCATTTCCCAATGCCCTAAAGCGATAGGAATATTTCCAATACTGTTCAAGCGATCAAAGAACTCCTTTAATTCAAAATCAATGCCTCTGGCTTCTTGAATCCTAGCAAAATCAGCCATTGCAGCCTCTAGCAGATATTTGCCCGTGATATAGCTTGTGCCATACCCTGGTTGACGTAAGTACAGATGCTGCTCAAAGATCAATAGTTCTTTCTCGGTTTTCATCCAGCCTCTAGGCGTGTATTCAGAGTGAATGCCTCCGGCTTCCTCCATGGTCATTTCATTAGCATGTGCATAGAGCGAGCCTAAACCACGTGCGGCACGTTGTGCGATCATAATGTAAACGATCTCTCTTACTCTAGGGTCATCATCATAGAGTCCCGCGTCCATAAATATCTCTTCTACAGCGGTAGCAGTTCCTTCATTTCTTGAATCGAAAATGTTATAAAGCAGAGGGCCCTTCCTAATCGGGCTAGGGTTGGGTTCATTATCCATTCTCGCCAATTCGAACCAATGATAGAAATGGGAGTAAAGCGGACGAGGATCATAATGTTCTCCAATAGTAAAGAAGTTACGTTCTTCCTCCGGTATAAATTCACCAAGATGTTCTCGCAGTGCGACATCGAAATAGGGTTTAACCGTAACAATATCTTCGTTATCTAAGAAATTGATCAGGCTTTTTGCCCCTCTATCGGCCATTTCAGCATAGGCTTCTGGCGAATCAGCCGCTTCAAGCTCAGGCAAGTTGCGGTTGCGATGCTCTTCAAGTTTTAAGGATGTCCAAGCTCGGGCTAACTCTCTTTTAAGGATCATCACTTCATCTTCCCAAGTCAAGGGTACTAAATGAACATTCTGTAAATACCAGCTATAGTTTTCTTTACCTATTCCAGAAGGACCTGTTTTACTATCAGCTTCAGCTTCAAGCCAATCGACAAAATCAAGTGTCGAACGTTGCGCTTTATCAATTGAAGCAGTTAGTTGTTCATCGTTAGAGACACCTTCAATGCCTTTCATGCTTTCGAGCACGTTGGCTTGCTCTCTAATGTCTCTAATTCCGGTGATCCAAAGATCCCGCGCATTGCCAGTAAGATTGATCTTGGCTTGTGTGTTCAAAGAGGGAATCACGGCAAGGTCATTAAGCATTCTTTCTCTCTCTGAATTACTTAGTGGGAACTCATACGTCCACAATTCTAATGTACTATGATGGGTAGGGCCTTCATGTGCTGGAACATCGCTTTTATACGTCCATATGGTCTTATAGTAAGCGGGGTCTCTTTCCCAAGGTTTCAGCACGCGATAGTTGAAATCAAAGCCATTCATTTCTGCCCAAACGACCATCCAATCTACTCGGTAGGAGATCGACCAACCCGTTGTATCGATGGCGGTAAGTTCATTTTGTAATGCCTGTACCGCCATATACCTGGATTTCATGCTTTCAGCTCTGTAATCAGGCGCACCGTTGTAGGAGGTGGCTTTTTCTATGTCTCTCCACTTATTGAAAAGAGCAAGGAGATCATCGTAAGAGTTGCTTGTATATTCAATAGTTTGATCTGTCGCTTGGTCACAGCCCAATAGGCACAAGATCAAAAGAAGGCTTAAAATATTTTTCATGTTTATCTATTCGTGTTAAGCTCAACGGGTTCTGTTCTGTAGTTTCCGAACCATGTAAGAATGGCGGAAACCTTAGCGATCAAATTACTTGGTCTGGCAGCAATTCCATGATAGGCTCCAGGTATTCTCACCATAGCCGTTTCAACGCCTTGCAACTTCAAAGCCGTATAATACTGTTCAGATTCGTGAATAGGGGTTCTGAGATCTTCTTCGCCTGTCAATAACATGGTTGGAGTGGTAACATTGCCCACCAATGAGATTGGAGAATGCTTCAGATAAGTTTCAGGATCTTCCCAAGGTCTTTTCTCAAACCAGTAGCGCGTAGCGAACGCGGACATATCTGAATTTAAAGACCAACTATACCAGTTGATCACAGGTTTAGCGACAACAGCTCCTGCAAATCGATCGGTTTTGCCTACGATCCAGCTGGTCAACACACCACCGCCTGAGCCGCCTGTGACAAATAATTGACTTTCGTCTATGTATCCTCTGCTGATCACTTCGTCTACACCAGACATCAGATCGTCATAGTCTAAGCTCGGGTAGTTCTTGTCGATCTCATTACCAAAATCTACGCCATAGCTTGTGCTCCCTCTTGGATTAGTATATAACACCACATATCCTGCTGCAGCCATGAGCTGTATTTCACCTGAGAACATGGGGCCATAGCTTGAGAATGGACCTCCATGGATCTCAAGGATCAAAGGGTATTTCTTATTAGGGTCGAAGTCAGGTGGGGTGACGATCCATCCATTGATGTCTAATCCATCTGCTGAAGACTTGTACCAGATCTCTTCAACTTTACCAAGCTTCTTATAACTGAATAGGTCTTCATTGACATTCGTTACCCTTCTGTTGTTGCCATTGTTGCCAGTACCTAGATCGGCCGGTAATTGCGTTTCAGCCCAGGTGTAAGCATAATTACCATTAGCCGCAATAGAATAGGCTCCTGAAGTATAGGGTCTTCCAAGTGACATACCGCCTAGTCCTTCTGTGATATCTTTCACTTTACCTTTATTAGAGATATAGGCGATCTTAGGGTGGGCTTTGTCTACGTATTGAAAATAAAGTCCTTTGCCGTCTGCTGCCCAAGTGATGTTTCCGATCGACCGGTCAAAATCACCTGAGATCAATTTTGAATTTGAGCCATCTATATTGGCTATGTAAAGTTTGTTTTGCTGATAGCCTTTATAATTGTCATCGTTGCCTAGATAAGCGACCTGCTTGCCATCAGGTGAAATGGCTGGAGATGAATCTGGTCCATAACGGTCCGTTAATTGTGTGATATTGCCATCAGTCAATCTTAACGAATAAAGCTCTGAATCTCTACCCTCTAATTCGATGTCGTCACGCATATTGGCACTAAAATAAAGGTGGGTACCATCTTTACCCCAAACGGCTCCACTATGATTATAAGGTCCGTCCGTCAGCTGTCTGGGTGTTCCTCCAGAAACCGGGACAGTGAAAAGCTGGTTATGCCCTGAAGGCAATTCACCTCTGCCATCACTTCTCCAGTTGAGTTTATCGATGTATTTTGGGGGAGCATTCCATTCTGCACCTTTTGGTTTCTTAGGCATTTTGATAGGAGATGCCTGAGATTCGGCAACGAACATGGTAAATGACAGGTATTTGTCATCTGGAGACCAGGCGACACTCCCGGGAGAGCGTTCTGAGTTGATCAATACCATTTCTTCACCAGAATCCATCCATCTCAAGTAGAGCTCTGATTCTCCTGACTTGTTGGATGTAGATACAATCTTACTGCCATCATTTGACCAGCGAGGATTTCGGTCACTCTGATTACCCGTGGTCAAAGGACGATTCATGCTACCATCAAAACTAGCGATCCAAAGGTTGGAGAGGTTTCGATCAGTCATTACGTCTTTGAAGTTCCTAACATAAATGACCTGCGAACCATCAGGTGAGATCTGTGGGTCTGAAACATACTCAAGGTTGAAGATGTCGAGCATCTCCATTTTATTCGAGACTTGAGCTTGAGCGATTACGCTAACGAGAAGGCCAAAAGCCAGCAGTAATGATCTTTTCATGTTTTTAAGGTTTCATGAAAGCTAATCAGAACATTCAGAAATCGCAATAACTATTGGTTCGGTGGTTTTCGGAGATATGGTAGGTGTTCCTTAACCCTTCTCAGGTTAGGAAGATCAATAATGCACCAACGGCCGTAGCAAAGAGAATGAAATTTCTAAAGAGTTTATCATTCACTTTTTTGAGAATTCGGATACCCATAAACAAGCCAATGAAAATGAAGGGAACGGTGCCCAAACTGACCAAAATAGATTGCTCATCTATAGTGCCCCAACTCCAGATATGAAAAGGGACTTTAAAGAGGTTGATGATAAGGAATAGCCAAGCGGTGGTTCCAATAAAGGCATTTTTGGGCATTTGCATCGCCAAGAAGTATAGATTGGCAAAAGAGCCTGCTAAATTGCCTACCATGGTAGTGAAACCAGCGGTTAGACCCATAGCACCAGCAAAACCAAGATTGTCAGGAACCGATTTTGATTTCCGCTTATCCCACCAAAACATCATAATCACAGAAATGAGAATAATGATCGCCATTGATTTTCTGAAGATCTCCTCAGGAACTTGATCACCCGCCCAAGTACCTATGATCACTCCGAGTGCCATGGGAGGCAAGAGCTTGATCAAATACTTCCACTGTGCATGTCGATTATAGTAGATCACTGCAAACACATCTCCGACAATAAGCATGGGCAAGAGAATTCCGGTAGAGGCCTTAGCATCAAAGACAAATACAAGTAGGGCTACTATGATCACGCTGATGCCCTTGATGCCAGATTTTGATAACCCGAGAATGAAAGCGGCAAAGGCAACAATGATAAGGTCTATGAAGCTTAATTGAGAAAGCATTTGGCCAAGATAAATCAAAATTACTTGAGGGTAATTCAAGTGTCCTAAACATTCTATGATGGTTGAAGTTCATTAATGGTATTTTCAACATTGTGCAGTGGATTTTTTAAGAATGAAAGGTGTTGGAATTTTAACTTTTTGAATGAATACCAATGGAATCTTTACAATCAGAAACAGCCAGCAATGGTAATGAAATGATCAATTTACTGGTCAACAAAACGCTCAACGAGGAGAAACCTCAATACGAATTACAGCAGACAGCAGACCAAGAATGGATCGATGAAGACTATAGTCTTCTGACCAACGGAAATTAGGCTTATTGCCTCTGTTTGAGGAATGATATTCCCAAAATGAGACTTTGCACATCTTAAAAACTGTGTTTAAGGGCTATAAGGAGTGTTGGATTAACATTTGCATTCTATTTGACGATCAAATAGAAAAGTTATGAAAAACGTATCCAATGCATTCAATTTTATAGGAGAACAAGGTTTGAAGATCAATGCTGAAGGCAAACTGATCGACTCCATATTTGGTTTGGAGATCACTGGAGTAGGGGTCTTAGAAGAATCTGATGCTAAAATGGTAGCAACGAGTGAAGACTGGGAAGACGAAGATTTCACCCGTTTGTCTTAATCATTTTCCATCCATAGCCAGTTCTCATATGTTTTACTACATCAATCCACAGACTGATTGTTTCGATCTCAGTAATTTTCTTGAGAAAAAAGTCTCAATGGTCAATTTTAGATTCAAAAGGCTCTCTCAAAAGGCCTATCGCCTCAATTTTGATCATAGAGATAACAAATTGACTTATGTGATCTATACACAGCCCATCGAGTTTTATTCAGAGTCTATTCAAGATAGGGCAGAACATTTTGTTGTTGAGCATATGAATGGCCAGCAGGAATATGTTTTAGTTAGTGAAATACCCAGTTGGTTTGAACGTAAAATTGGGAGGCTAGAAAGGCAAGAGTTTGCGGTTTAGTTGTATCGTTCTACCTGCTCCAAGCGTCTCGCTTAGACATTTAATCAATTTCAAGTCAAGAATTTATATTCCTCAATCATTGAAGATATGATCTTGCTCAATCGGTGATATTAATATTGGAATTTAGTCTTAGCGAGACGCTAAGACTAGGGGGATACGTTATGCATTAACGTGTGTGTTAAACAAAAAAAGCTTGATCAGACGACCAAGCTTTATGCGATCCCGATAGCTATCGGGAGGACTCGAACCCGCGACCTTCCCGAGTACTCGGGACAGGCAAGCTAACCAGCCTGTTCTTTAATGAGTTTCTCAATAAATACTCGACTTTTTTGAGCCTTAATGAATTTCTCCCTTTTGAGCGCTTCAGCCTTTGTTTCATAGCCTTCAGTATAGACTAATTGCCAAGGTTTCTTGCGAGCAGTATATCCTTTATTTGCTTTGTTGTGCTTGATCAATCTCGACTCGGGATCTGCGGAGTAACCGATATAGTAGGATTGATCCAGTTGACTTTGAATGATATAGACGTAATGCATTGGCGCGTGTGTTAAACAAAAAAAGCTTGATC
>CBFHYE010000216.1:0-24318 GCA_965659985.1 Roseivirga sp.
GAGAATAGCCTTCGCCTTCACAAAACATTCTTCATATTCACTTTCCGCCTTAGCATCGTAGGTGATGGCACTACCGACTTCGAAGCCGTAGTTTTTGGTGGCCTGATTGATGAATAAACTGCGTATCAATACGTTGAGGTCAAAGTCTCCGTTGGGTTTTAGGTAGCCAGATGCTCCTGAAAATGCACCTCTTTTGCTTTTTTCATACTGCTCTATAAGTTCCATCACTTTCAATTTTGGAGCACCCGTCATGCTACCCATTGGAAAAGCATTTTTGATGGCTTCTATAGCTGAGATGCCTTCTTTTAAAGTGGAAGTGATCGTAGAGATCATTTGATGTACATGCTCAAATGAATAAATACCAAACATTTCTTCTACTTTGACTGAACCCGAGATTGAACTCCTTGCCAGGTCATTTCGCACCAGGTCAACGATCATCATGTTCTCTGCGAGCTCTTTTTCATCGTTCCTTAGCTCAACCTTTAATCTATCATCTTCCTCTCGATCTAAACTTCTGGGACGAGTGCCTTTGATGGGTTGTGAAATTAATTGCTGACCCTCTTTTTTGAGAAATCTTTCAGGTGATGCGCAAATGATGGCATGCTGGTTAAGTTTTTGAATACATGAGAAGGGTTTTGGCGAAAGGCTATTGAGTTGCCAATAGATCGCAGCAAGATCAATGCTTTCGTAGGCTCCATAGAAGCCCTGACAAAAATTGATCTCATAACAATCACCTTCAATGATATGATCGATCAATTGATTGACTACGGTTGAATAGGAGAGCTGATCGAAGTCTAAAGTAGGTTGATCAAAAGTACTTTCCCCAGTCGGAACCTCATGCGCATTGATCTGTTCCCAAATTGAAAGGTCTTCTGTATGTATGATGACCTGGCCCTCATTAAATGCTAGTAGATGTAGCGGTTCAAAGAAATAAAGGTCAGGGAATTGAAGAGGATCTGGGTTTTTACTTTTCAGGTCATTCAATTGGTCTTTTAGGTCATAGCCTAAATAACCAAAAAGCCAATTGTTAAGCCATGCTTGAGCTAAGGTATCGAAATGATCCTTCCCCGGGTTAATGACCTTTTTAGCACCTATGGCGAGTAAATGCTCAAAACCCTGATGCGGATAAGCAATGTCATTGTTTTGATGATAAGAAAAATGGTCAAAGTGCTGATCTGCCCAACTCAAGGCTTTTATGATCCAATCATCTGATATCTGAAATGCTGTCAAGGCTTTCTTTTAGAAGGGCGCTAATTTAATAGAAAACAAAGTGCATAAAAAAGCCCCTCCGAAAGGAGAGGCCCTAAATAATTTCTCTTTATGCTAAGATTACATAGTCGATTCTTGCGAACCAGCTTCTAGCTCAAAGCCAACATTCACTGTATTGTAGATGAACTTATCTTTCGCTTTGTCAGCTACTGAAGACTCATCTTGATACATTAATTTCCAGTCAGTTCTGTTGATGTTAAAATTAGCTTTGGCTCTTACCACACCATTCTCATAGCTTACTGAAGCAGGGAAAGTGATGTTCTTCGTCACACCTCTCATCGTCAAGTTGCCTGAGATGAAGTGCGTTGGGTTTTCAACCATTACTTCACTCAATGAAGCAGGAGCGAACTCAGTAGCGAATTCATCTTTGTCTTCTCCAAGTTGTGCTTGGGCGAAAGGTGTTGCTCCGGTGATCTCAAATTGAGCAGTTGGAAAGTTTTCAGCATCAAAAAAGTCAGCCGACATTAAGTGACCTGAAAGTTTGGCGTTCCACTCAGAATCAGCAGGAAGATCTAAAACCGTTAAAGAAGCGATGTCGATGTCAAAAGATCCGCCAACAACGTTTCCGTTGCTTACCAATACTTCTCCACCCGCTACATCAATAGTTCCATTATGCTTACCTGCAGGCTTTGAACCAATCCAAGTCACGACCGACTTGTCAGCATTTACAGAGATTGAAGAAGCTTCATCCATTACAGCTACATCTTCTGCTTCAGAAGTTTTTACTGTTTCGTTGTTTCCTGATCCACAAGACCAAACAACGGCTAGCATGGCTAGCATTGCGAAAGTTGATTTAATAGTTTTCATATCGTTTTAATTATGATTTCTTTTGTTAGTGTTGCTCAAGGCTTTTCTTGAGACACGAGTAGGTAACTCTCGTGTTGGCTAAAAAGTTCATGTATCTACATATAAATTTTTAAATGGCACTGATCAAAGGAGTAAAAGGGGTTAAACCAAGCATAGATTCGAGCTGCTGGCTTGCGGATAATGCGACTGTGGTTGGCGATGTGAGTCTAGGTAAGAATACCAACTTGTGGTTCAATACGGTACTAAGAGGGGATGTTTGTAAGCTTACCATTGGCAATAACTGCAATATCCAAGATAATGCTGTCGTGCATGGCACCTTGAATCACTCTGAGACCATTTTAGGGAATAATGTTTCAGTGGGCCACAATGCCATTATCCATGGTTGCCAAATCGAAGACAATGTACTGGTTGGGATGGGAGCTATCGTAATGGACAATGCGGTGATCAAAAAAGGCGCAATGGTGGCTGCAGGAGCAGTGGTTTTAGCCAATACGGTCATTCCTGAAAACACCTTGTTTGCAGGAACTCCTGCTAAAGAGGTAAAAAAGATCGATGAACGCTTAAGGCAGGTTATCGACAAAACTCCTGAGCATTATATCATGTACACGCAATGGATCGATAAAGACTGAAGCAATGATCAACATTCCTCATAACCACGAATACAATGCATTTTATGCCGGCTATGTCAATGCCATAAGTGAATCCGATATACTGGTTGCACTAAAAAAACAGCTAAAGGCTATTCCCGATCTGCTATGGACCATCAAAAATGACAAGCAGAATTATGCGTATGCACCTGGGAAGTGGACAGTCAAGCAGGTACTGCAACATATGAATGATGTGGAGCGGGTTTTTACTTATCGTGCTTTGTGCTTTGCAAGAGGAGATAAGCAACCCCAACCGGGTATGGACCAAGACCTTTATCTCTTAAACGTAGATTTGAGAGAAGTACAATTCTCTTCAATGATCGATGAGTTTGTGTCACTTCGCGTTGCCACTATTTGTTTGTTTGAAAGACTAAGTGACCTACAATTAGACCAGGTGGGTTCGGCAGACGGGCATCCGATTACAGTAAGGGCATTAGCTGCGATCACGGCTGGCCATGCGCAACATCATGTCAATATTTTAGAAGAAAGATACCTTTAATGAGCATACTCGACCTTAGCAAAACCTATGAAACCGAGACAAGGTCTCGAACGGTCATCAGGTTTCAGGATTGCGATCCGCTTCAGCACCTTAATAATGCCAAATATTTCGATTACTTCTTCAATGCCAGAGAAGATCAAGTACCCAAGCTTTATGGAGTGGAGATCCGTGACTTGATCGACCGGTTCAAAGCCATATGGGTAGTATATAACCATCATATCGCCTATCTCCGTTCAGCAATGCTAGGAGAGTGGGTGAGCATTCGCACACGCCTGATCTGGTACAATGAAGATACAGTAGTTGTGGAGTACATCATGTTAGATGAAAAAGAAAGTCATCTTAAGACAGTGCTCTGGACAACGCTCAAGTATGTTGATATGAAAACGAGTCGTACCACTGATCACACAGAAGAGATGAGTGAATATTTGGAGATCATTAGACATAAAGACGTAACCTATCATCCTACACGTTTTGATGAACGTGTTAAAGAAATAAAGGAACAGGTGCAAGTGGGCCTTTGATTACTCTCAGAATAACCTTAAATTATTTATCGAAATTTTTCAACCAATAATCATGTCAGATAATAAAGGTTTTGATAAAGTGGAAATCGAAAAGTTAAAGGAAGAAATGGCTTCTTCCGGTCAGCAATTCGTCACCATTGAGTCAGAAGATAATAACGATGAGTTCCAAAATTTTTACTTCATAGGCGTATATGAAGGCAAGGAAGTGATCTACGATGCGGCCTTATATACTTTAAGAATGCAGCACAATAGCGAGGTTTTTGAACTCGCTCAGCACAAAGTGGCACAAAAGTTTCCAGAATTTAAGCAGATCAGCTACGAAGAAGATGAAAATGGTGACATCGCACCACTAGACGATCTCGATGAAGAAATAGGTCTTTATTTGACGGAAGTCATGGATGAACTGGAAGATGATGAAACTGTCAAGGTGCAAGAGCACGTAGACGTTGATCCTAAGATAGATTTCGGTATTGGTATCGATGCGGGATTGAATGTCGAAACTATTTCAGATGAGGTGATCGAAAAGTTCATCAAAGAATACAATGATGCTTCCTTAAAGCTCGATCCCACCCATTATTCCTTTCAATTTGATGATCAGGATTGAGATAATTCAGATGTCAGAAAATCAGAAATCAGAGAATCGGGAATTACGAATTATTAATTAAGAATTAAGAGAAGTCAGAGTTCAGATATTAGTAATCGAAAATCAGAAAATCGGAGAGGTCTGGAGTCTAACGTCTAAAATCTAGTGTCCTGAGTCTAAAGTATCGGCTCTTAAGTTTAATTAAACCATTTTGATTAATTTGCTGTATGTCCGTATCATACAGGTTTGATCGCAGTGCATTCCAAGCTTCAAAGGCAGAAGAGACTCAAAGCGATTATGACTATTGGAAAAGCATTTCTTTGAGAGAAAGATTGAGAGCAAGCCATTATTTGAATGCGTCTGCTTATGATTTTGACGTAAACAATCCGCCCAAATTTGACAAAACAACGTTTGAAGCTATCAAAAGGTGAATAATATCTTTAATCCTGACTTTTTGGACTTTTTAGATTGCTTTAATAAGCACAAGGTTGACTATTTACTAGTTGGAGGGTATTCGGTCATTCTTCATGGTTATCCAAGAACTACCGGTGATATGGACCTTTGGGTCAAGCGAGATGCTAAAAACTATAAGAAAATCAGTGCGGCCTTTGCCTGCTTTCAGCTGCCCACATTTGAAATGACTCAGGAAAACTTTCTAAATGTTAAAAGATTCGATGAGTTTCGGTTCGGTCGACCTCCTGTTGCAATTGATGTCATCACTCAGATCAAGGGCGTAGCATTTGTTGATGCTTGGCCTCGGCGGCTCGCAAAATCTTTTGATAATGTGGAGATCCAATACATTTCCTTAGATGACCTGAAAACTACAAAAAAAGCCACCGGATGTGCAAAAGACATGAATGACTTAGAAAACCTTTAGATAAGATAATTTCACCATCAAGAGCTTAAAGTGGTTAAGATAACCACCCATCACTATCAAATTCAATAAAAAACCTGTATGAAATCCCTTTCAATACCTAGTTATTAATACTTCTGGTACTGTACCTTTGGTACAAAATCATATTCAAAGATGCGTCATTTCTGTCTTCTCAAAGAAATTCTAAATCAGAAGTTCTTTAAAGTTTCAACTTGGTAGAACTTAATAAAGGGAGAAATAGCCCTTGTGATGAAATCAAGTCAAAATATATCTACTTAGAAACAATTCCGACTTATTTCGATTAGCATACTATGCTGAAAATTGCTTGGACACCCATTTACGCACATCCTTTACCAAAAAATCATCGCTTTCCGATGGAAAAGTATAATCTGCTGCCTGAACAGCTTTTGTACGAAGGGACCATCACTAATGATCATTTTTTTGCGCCTGAACCTCTTTCTGACGACCTGGTCATGAGAACACATGATTCGGAATATTGGAAAAAGCTGAAAGGACTCGCGCTAGACAGAAAGGAAGAACGAAGAACAGGGTTTCCCTTATCCCAACAATTGGTAGACCGAGAGGTGGTGATCATGAATGGTACTTTGCAAGCGGCAAAATATGCACTCGAATATGGTGTGGCGATGAATATTGCAGGCGGAACGCACCATGCCTTTACTGACCGAGGAGAAGGCTTTTGTCTGCTCAACGACATTGCCATCGCATCACATTATTTGTTAGACAATGGATTGGCCAAGCAGGTATTGGTTGTGGACCTGGATGTGCACCAGGGAAATGGCACGGCACAGATCTTTGAAAAGGAAGATCGCGTCTTCACCTTCAGTATGCACGGTGACAAGAATTATCCAATGCATAAAGAGCAGTCAGATCTGGATGTCCCGTTGCCAGATGGTATTACTGATGAGCCCTATCTCAAATTGCTTGATGAGCATTTGAAGCGTTTGCTAGATGAAGTAGCACCTGATTTTATATTTTTTCAAAGTGGAGTAGATGTATTGTCAACTGATAAATTGGGCCGATTAGGAATGAGTATAGAAGGTTGTAAAGCAAGGGATCGAAAAGTACTACAATTGGCGCATACTAACCAGATTCCACTGGTAGCGAGCATGGGAGGTGGTTATTCAGAAAAGATCGCACATATTGTAGAGGCACATGCCAATACCTATCGATTGGCGCAAGAAATATATTTTTAGTATGAACAAGACAAAAAAACAGTGGCTACTTTTTAGCACTATTGGGTTAGCAGTAATCGGTTTTGGGTTGAGTTTGATGGGAGAAGCGTTGATTCAAAAATACGAAGCAGATCATTGGCAGGATTGGTTCTGGTTGGGTACACTAGCGCTAGTGGTTATCAATGCGGGATTGGCTTTGTTTGGAAAAGCCATCACATTGCGAGTAAAGCTCGATATAGAGAAGAAAAAATAGCTTTTCTAAGCAGAATTATATTCCTTTGTGAGGTCGAAAGACAGCCTATCTTCGCCAAATACCAATTTTAGCGTAATAATTTTATTCCTTGGGAGTTTGATGATTATGATTAAACGACTTCTAGTCTATAGTTTGCTTTTTTGCTTGTCGAGCACTGTACTCGCTCAAGACCTTATGCACATCCGTATCGATAGTGTGAATTCCTCATTTGATGAATTTAATCCTGTTGTTTCGCCAGATGGCAACACACTCTATGTGACTAAACGAGGGCATGCTCAGAATATCGCTGGTGTAATCGATCAGGGTGATATTTGGTATGCGAACAAGACCGCTTCAGGCTGGACCAAGTTGATGCACGCGGGTAAAGTGATCAATCATCAAGGGTTAAATGGTGTCGTTGGCTTCTCAGCGGATGGTCAACGCATGTATTTGCTTAATTATTTTGATCCTGATGGTAATGGTGGAGGCAACTTGAGAAATGGGATTTCCATGAGCACTTTGGTTGATGGAAAATGGTCTAAACCAGAGCGATTAAGAATTAAATATTTCCAGAATAACTCAAGTCATTTGAGTGCTACGATTTCGAGAGATGAAAAGGTGTTGATCATGTCAATGGAATCATTCACCACAGAAGGAAATGAAGATCTATACGTTTCGTTTAAGCAAGACGATGGCGAATGGACACAGCCTCAAGGCCTCGGCACAAAGATCAATACCTATGGCCAAGAATGGACGCCCTATTTAGCGCCAGATAACATTACATTGTACTTTTCATCAAATGCTTTCGAAGGCGAGGGGAGCAGAGATATTTATTTAACGGTGAGACAAGAAGGCTCATGGACTAATTGGTCTGAACCGATGAATTTAGGACCAGCAATCAATACTGAGGGTGTTGAATATGGCTTTTATATACCAGATAGTAGTACGGAAGCTTATTTCTCGAGCACACAAAACAGTGAAGGGAGAGGCGATATTTTTAACTTCCCATTAAAAGATAATGTGATCGTGGAAGACACGAATATTGTGACCGAAGAAACTGTTGTTGAGGATGATCCAGAAGAAGTGGTTGAAGAGGCAGTAGCTGTTCAGGAAGATACAAAAGAGCTCGAAGTAGTTGTTCCGGTAGTAGTGGATACCACCAAACTGCAACCCACAAAGCCCGTTGTGAAAGAACCCATGCCAACGATGGTCGTGATGACCTTTCAAGTGTTGGATGCGGAAACAGATGAGCCAATTGATGCCAAAGTGACCATTACCAATAAAAAAGAGGAGGTTGTATTTCAAACCGTTGATCTTGAAGGAGATAAGAAGTTCATCAAAGCGTTCGAAGAGGGTACAAATGTGCAAGTGGAGATACAAGCGGCAGGTTACCTAGATTATAAGGAAGAGTTTAATGCAAAAGCTACACCTAGAAATATGGATGAGGAGTTTTCGTCTTCCGTAGAAGCTTTTTATCTCAATAGAAAGAAAGTAGGTACATCTATAAGAATCGATAACGTTTTATTCAAAAGAGGAAGTGCCAGCTTGTCAAATCCTGCTATTGCGCACAATGAGATCGATAAACTCGTTTCGATGATGAACGAGAATGCAGATATTCACATTCGTCTTGAAGGGCATACCGATGGAAGGGGAGACGCAAGTTTGTTGAAGTCACTTTCCGAAGAAAGGGTAAAAACGGTCAAGCGTTACTTAGTGAATCAGGGGATTGCAGCGGAACGGATCCAAGTTGTGGGATATGGTGGTTCTCGGCCAATTGCTTCAAACGAAACCACCTCAGGTAGGGAAATGAATAGGCGGGTAGAGTTCGTGATCATTCGCTGATTGTGAAGAAATGATCTTCCATCTCTTTCGGGCAACGCATAGGTTTATTGGTCTTTCTATCTAACATTACCCAAACGGTTGAGCATTGACAAAGCAATTGATCAGTGTCTTGATGGTATATTCTAACCAACCGGTTGCTTTTTACCCCATTAAAAGAATCTACATGTGTTTTGATACTGAGCATTTCATTTAAAAATGCAGGCTTCTTATACTCAATATGATGGCTTGCGGCTACCCAAACATAGTTTTCTAGCCATTCCGATTTTGCCTCGATTTCCCAATGTCTTTTGGCTACTTCCTGAACCCATTGCAAGTATTGCACATTGTTGACATGTTCGTTCTCATCGAGGTCTTCAGGCGAAACCTGAATGTTCATTTCGAATGTTTTGGGTGTTCTCATGGGGTGTTGATCTTTTAAAAATGGCCTAGTAGGTGATCTTTCGTGTGACCTCTCGAATGGCAATGCCATTTTCATAAGTGATCTTTTTTATCCAATTCTTGTGAATGTCAAATTCATAGAAGGTAGCGTAGCGTTGGACCCTTGTTCCTGATAAAGTTCTTGATTCATATTCCACAAGATCGTCAAATAGATAGATCTCTCTGAAGCGGGACCTGAAACGGCTGGTGTCACCTTGCTCAAAAAAGCCTTTGATGCTGACTCTGAGGGAATCAGAGATCAATTGGAATTTCAATTCCGCAGGTGTTCCATCTTGTTCAAAGAGCAAGGTGCGCGAAGTTGTAGAATCTGGATAGCTATTATAAATGGTTCGCTCATTAAGTACTTGGTTTTGGTAAACCTCTACTTCGCCCGGACCAGGATGCTCCGTATTATACTTGTTCACAAAGGCTTTGACACTTCTCGCCTCGAGTTGCCCCCCAGCTTCATCAAAATAAGATTCACGAGTAAGTGTACCCTTTGCATCGTAGGTATAAGTCCAATAATGCTGTAGGTTTTCTTTACATCTATACTCTGTTTTCCTGATGGGTTTGAAACTGTCGTTGTATACTAGAATTACGCTGGAATGTAAATCGCCATTTTGGCGGTAATTGATCTCAGTCGATGTCAAATCTTCCTCATTGTACTCATAGCTCGTTCTTGGAAGGAAGCCATTTAGTCTTTGTTGTTCTTTTATTCTACCATATTGATCGTATTGGTAGATTAAAAAAGGTTCATTATTAACATAAAACCCAACCCTAGTGTAAATGCCATTATGCAATGTAAAACGATAGGAGAGTTTATCAACTACAAGTTTACTCTTTCTTCTTTCGTAGTTTTTAAAGCCCTGCTCAATGGCAAGAGGTTGATCATTTAAGGTTGTATCAAGGGTCACTTCCTCAAGTTGTTCTGAGGGAAATGTGGGTAAGACCTGAGCATGAATGGCGCAGGTGATCAATAAGGTTGCTAAGCAAGCCGCAAACCGCATGGGTGAATATAATTAGAATCCCTCAGCTTTATCTTCTCCTCTTGGATCAGCCCCACCTTCAAGTTTACCATCAGGTAAAACTAAAATAGCATCAACGCGGCCAATGGCTGACCTTTCGTAAAACTCATGACCCATTTGCGCCAACTCACCTCTCACTTCAGGACTAAAACCTTCTCTTTCGAGAATGATGCCATCAGGTAGCCATTGGTGATGAAAACGTGGAGCATTCACTGCTTCTTGCATGCCCATATCCCATTCGATGACATTGAGTATAGTTTGGAAGACGGAAGTAATAATGGTAGAACCTCCAGGCGTACCCACGACCATAAATAACTCACCATCTTTGGTGATAATGGTTGGCGTCATTGAACTCAACATACGCTTGCGCGGTGCGATAGAATTGGCTTCTCCACCAACGAGTCCAAACATATTAGGTGTTCCGGGTTTAATACTGAAATCATCCATTTCGTTGTTGAGCAAAAAGCCAGCACCACCCACAAATACTTTACTACCCATACCTCCATTCAGTGTTGTGGTTACTGAAACCGCATTTCCATCTTTATCTACTACGGAAAGGTGTGTCGTTTCATCACTTTCATACGGAGCTGGTGTTCCAGCACTGATTGATGAGCTTAATGAAGCTTTTTGGGAATCAAAATCACTCATACGTGTGACCATGTAAGCTTTGTTGAGCAATCCTTTTTGAGGTACATCGTAAAAATCTGCATCACCTAAATGCTCTGCTCTATCGGCATATACTCTTCTTTCCGCTTCTGCGATCAAGTGCATACTTTCAACACCATGAAAAGGCATAGAAGAAAGGTCGTAATCCTCGACTGCATTTAATAATTGTGCAATAGCAATGCCGCCACTCGATGGAGGAGGCATTGAAATAAATTCATAGTCTTTGTAGTCCCCTACAATAGGCTCTCTCCATTTGACCTCATAGGCAGCCAGGTCTTCTATGGAAATGAGGCCATTGCCTCGTTCCATTTCTGCTACGATCAATTCGGCAGTTTTACCTTTGTAAAAACCATCATGGCCTTCGTCCCTTATTCTTATAAGCGTTTCAGCCAGTTCAGGTATACTTACCACATCACCTTCTTGCCATTCGCTGCCTTCTTCAGTCAAGAAGAACTCTGGCATAACTGTATTGTAGGTCATAAAAGCTTCACGGTTGCCATTGAGCTTTGCCGCTTCTCTTGATGTAAGGGCCCAACCATTGGCAGCAAGGTCTATGGCTGGTTGTACGAGTTTAGCCCATTCGAGCTTACCGTATTTCCTATGTGCTGCAAAGTGCCCAGCAACAGCTCCAGGCACCCCAGAGGCTAAATGTCCTCTGGTACTTGCATTTTCTATGACGTTTCCATTTTCATCGAGATACATGTCACGACTACCAGCCATAGGCGCGGCTTCTCTGTAATCTAGGGTAGCGATTTCGCCATTAGCCATTCTTGCTACCATAAAACCACCACCGCCAATATTACCAGCACCAGGATAAACAACAGCCAAAGCCAATTGTGTAGCGACCGCGGCATCTACCGCATTGCCACCCTGTTCCATGATCTCTCTACCGATTTGACTAGCCAAAGGATGAGCAGAAACGACCATAGCGTTTTTAGTGACCAAACCTCTTTCGTTGGGCTGCTCACAGGAAATTAGAATAGCACTTAGAAGCGCAAGGATAAAGACTTTCTTCATTTGATTCGGTTTACTCTTGACCAATGGTCGTTTCAAAAAGTTTTAAGATACGTTTATATTCATCGGTCCAACTACTAGGTGTAGTAAAACCATGGTTTTCTACCGGATAAAGCGCCATTTCCCAATTGTCTTTACCTAGTTCAATGAGGCGCTGGGCAAGACGCACCACATCTTGAAAGTGAACATTGGTGTCAACCATTCCATGTGCAATCAATAGGTTTCCTTCTAGACCTTCTGCGAAGTAAATAGGAGAGCTTTTTTTATAGGCCAATGGATCTTCAACAGGAGTGTTCAAAATGTTAGCTGTATAGCCGTGATTGTAATGCGCCCAATCCGTTACACTTCGTAGTGCAGCTCCCGAAGCGATCACATCTGGGTGGTTGAACATCGCGAATAGTGTAATGAAACCACCATAAGACCCGCCATACATACCGATGCGGCCTGCCTCTACACCATGAGATTCAACCAAGTACTTGGCTCCATCGATCTGATCTGAAAGGTCTTTACCACCCATGTGGCGATAGATGCCCGTTCTCCAATCTCTACCATAACCAGAGCTAGCTCGATAGTCTATATCTAATACAGTATAGCCTTTGCCCATCAGCAGGTTGTTGAACATGAATTCACGGTAATAACTGCTCCACCAAAAATGTACGTTTTGCAAGTAGCCAGCCCCATGAACGAATATCACTGCAGCGCCATTTGGATTTTCGGGTTTGTACAACCTGGCATAGACTTCTTCACCATCTTGAGCTTCAAAGGTCACGACTTCAGGCTGATGCCAATCGTATTGCAAAAAACCTGCTTTAAGGCTTTCTGTTAATTTTTGAGCTACTGCATTGGCCTTGTTGTCTTTCACATAAAGCTCCCAAGGTTGGTCCATGTAGGAGTAGCGAATCGCCAGTTTACTTTCATCTGGAGATAGGGTCACCTCATTGTTACCATCCATCTGAGTGATTTGTGTGATCTTTCCTCCATTCACAGGCATGCTGTAAAAATGCCTGATCCCTGGATGCTTTATATTGGCGGTGAAATACCATTTCTTCTCGTCTTTGGAGAGGAAAGGATTATATACTTCGTATTCACCATCAGTCAATTGTTTCTTTCTTCCTCTAATGATGTCATAAGTGTAGAGGTGAGAATAGCCGCTCTCTTCGGATTGGAAATAGATGGTTTTGTTGTCTGGCATAAAACCCAAAGTACCAGAGCCATATTCACTGCCAATTCCGGGACCCGCGATCCAAGCTTCATCTCTTTGTCGGTCGATGGTGATTAGTTCTCCAGAATTTGGCATTAAACGCATGATCCAACGGTCTTTGTTGTCGATGGCACCAAAATGAACGACAGCGTATTGACCATCTTCGGACCAAAGAATGTCGTTGGCCGAAACCAAACGGTCTTTAGGCTCCCAAGTTTTGTCTGGATAATCAGCTACATAGTCTGGCAGGTCTTGAATGCCTGGTAATTGGCTATGATCGATTATGTAGAAAGAATCGATCTCGATATTGTAGATCCCAATTTCGAAGTTGCCTTGTTCGCCACCGACTTTTGAACGGGTATTAAGATCAGTGGTGTAGCCACTTTGGGTGACATAATTCGGTACTATTGTTCGTTTTGCAGCGCTTTCTGGCCGATTGTAAACTCTAAAGCTTACGTATTTACCATCAGGTGAAAGCGCAATTCTACTGGCATTATCCACCTCTATGCTGCTTAAGTAATCGGAAGCATCGTTCATGAAGCTAGAAAAATTACTTCTTCTGCCGCCTCTGTTTCTCATTGATTGCAGGTGAGAGGAAGTAAGGGCTTGGTCTCTTCTCAACCAATTGTCTTGGGTACGATTTCCATCTACAGTATTATTCCGACTAGGTGATTCTTCATCTTCTGGAAAGTCAAAATTCGTGAGCTGCTTGGTTAGGTTTTGAGAAAGATCTATCAAGAATAGGTTGCTTTCAGAGACGAAAGTAATCTGGTCATCTTTATGAAAACGTGGGTTTGACTCAGAAACATTGGTTGAAGTGAGCTGGGTTTCTTCTTTTGAAGCCACATCCATCAGAAAAAGATCTCCACCTCGTTCAAAAACGATCCTTTTCATTTCCGAATCAAAAGTATAATCATCAGGCCAGCCCTCATTCCTGTCTTCAGTCTTTTCAGGCGTTCCACCATTAGCATTGATCACGTAGGTAGAAGATGATCTGGCCTCATCAGGGTTCCACCGAAAGAATATGCGTTCTCCATCTTTGGACCAAGAAATTCCGGATGGCGAAGTGCCAATAAAGCTTGCTGGGTCTTGCATGATTTCCTCAACATTAAGTGCTGTAAGTGGCTTTTGCTGAGCCAATACAAGATTGAGGGAGATAAACAATAGGGATATAGACAATAGATATTTCATAATTGGCATTTAGTCACATCAAACTTAGCACAAGTTCAAATCTTTCAAACCTCCATTTATATGTTTGGTAATTCAATTATTCCAATAATGGGAATAGAAAGTTCAAAATGGAGTAGAAATCTCAATTAATGTTTTCAAAAATCAGACATAAAGACGTATTGATGCGGCCATAGAGGCTTTTTTGATCTTCGACTCATCATGGCACTGGTTTAGCAAGGTTAGCGGAAAGACCTAGCCATGAAAAAGAGAATATTAATTGTTGAAGACGACCTTTCTACCAGAATGTTATTGGACCACGTACTCGGTGAATTTTATCATTTGACTATTCTTGCGAATGGTCAAGAAGCTTTAGAGTGGTTGAATACTGGTAATTGTACAGACCTGATTTTGACGGACCTTGAAATGCCCTTTTTATCTGGCGCAGATATGATCTATAACATAGAACGCTATCCTATATTTCAGCAAATTCCCATTATAGTGCTTAGTGGTCAAAGTTCTACGGAATTAGATGAAATTGCCCGCTCAGGTGCAGTGCATTCTGTGGTGAGTAAGCCTTTTCATCATAAAACGCTCCTATGGAACACTGAGGATGCTTTGACAGAGCATAAAAAGGCGGTTTGATCATTCCTCCATCTCTTTCAAATAGCGGTAGATACTAGATTTGCCAATATCTAGCTTCTCGGCAACCTTGAGCACATTGTCGTCATATTTCTTTAAATAATGGCGAATGATCTGAAAAGTATAGTCTTTCAATGTCATTTCTTCGAGCAAGAACTGCCCATCTTTCTGTAAGTGATTAAGGTTGACATCTTCGGCCTCGATGAGACCTTCTTCTGACATCACAGCTGCCAATTCTATCACAGACTTCAATTCTCTGATGTTGCCAGGCCAGGGGTATTTGGCCAGTTTCGCTTGAGCATCAGCACTCAGCTTGATCTTTCCAAGGTTGTTCTCTTTTGAAAAGGCATTAAGAAAATGCTGGGCAATGAGTAAAATGTCTTTATCTCGATCTCTTAAAGGGGGGAGCTCGATAGGTATACCCAACAGACGGTAGTAAAGATCCTCCCTGAAGTTCTCTTTTTTCACCTCTTCTGCGAGATTCCGATGTGTAGCCACCAAAACCCTAACATCAAATTTTATGATATCATTTCCACCAATCCTCGTTAATTCTCGCTCTTGTAATACACGTAATAATTTGGCTTGAAGGTTGATGTCCATTTCACCGATCTCATCCAAAAAGATCGTGCCGCCATCGGCTTCTTCGAACTTTCCTTTTCTTCGAGCAATGGCCCCAGTGAAAGCGCCTTTCTCATGCCCAAATAATTCTGATTCTATCAGAGCCTCAGGAATAGCAGCAATGTTTACCGCAACAAAAGGCTTTTTATTTCGGTCGGAGTTGTAATGAATTGCCTTGGCCACGACTTCTTTTCCCGTACCCGTTTCGCCAGTAATACTCACAGTGATGTTCGTTTTGATAGCCTTTCCCATGAGCTTGAACACCTTCTGCATGGCTTTACTATCGCCAATGATACTTTTTTCAAAGTCATATTTTTCACTGATCTCTTCACGCAAGTGAATGATCTCTTCTTTCATTGAAGCGTGTTGTTTGGCGTTATTGATCGCATTGAGCAGGCGATCTTTGGTCTCATTATCCTTGGTAATATAGTCGTAAGCCCCGTGTTTTAGCAGCTCTACTGCGGTATTGATGCTTTCTTGAGAAGAAACAATGATGACCTTAATGTCTGGATTATAGGATAAAATGCGCTGTAACACTTCTTCTCCCGGGAGGTCAGGCAGTGAATAGTCCAGAGTGACCACTGCTGGATTCTCATGCAATCGAGCAAGGCAGTCTTTTCCATTTTCGAATGTCTCAACCACGTGATCAGGGTTAAGCTCAACGATGTATTTTACCATTTTCAGATAAACCGGGTCGTCTTCAACGACAAAGACTTTGACCTGCTCAGGGATGTATTCCATTTTTGTGGTTTAAGGTATGTCCGAATTTATCAATTAATCCTGCTTTTAAAAACCCACCACCGGTCAATCCATTTGAGGAATTCATTATTTTCGAGCATGACCGATTTGATGCTCGATATATTCAGTCACGCTGATCTTAAATCTCTGTTAAAGCTGAGGAAAGGAGAGAAGCGCCTTGGACAGCAAGTTCGATTATTAGAAGATGGTATCAAATCGCTTCAAAAAGCCGCCAATAAAGGTGTCAAGTATGCTGTTTTAGGTGTCCCTGAATCAATTGGGCCAATGGGTAACTCTGGTCAGTCTGGCGCAGAGCATGGGTTTGATGCGTTTTTATCTTCATTCCTGAATATTCAAAGCAATCGCTTTTTGGATGGGAAAGAAGTCTTGCTACTGGGTGAGGTCCAGCTCGGAGATCTTCAGGAAAAGGCACTCGATTTAGATCCCTCCTCAGATTATTTCTCCCAAAAGCTTCATTTGATGTGCGAGACCATCGATGAAAGGGTTGAGCCTATCGTTCGATTGATTGTAGAGCATGGACTTATTCCAATTCTGATCGGAGGCGGGCATAACAATGCTCTGCCTATTATCACAGGTGTTGCGAATATTTTAGGGCCCATTAATGTGCTCAATTTCGATGCACACGCTGATTTCCGAGCATTGGAAGGACGACATAGTGGAAATGGGTTCTCTTATGCCATGCAAAGGAAAAAGCTCAGCAAATACGCGGTATTCGGACTTCACCAGAATTATAATGGGGAGAATATGCTGAAATCAATGGATGCGCTGGAAAGTGTGAAGTATACATTTATGGAAGATATCCAATACGCTGATCGTTTGCTTTTAGATTCGATTGAATTCTTATCAGATGAAGGTCGTGCGAGAGGAATAGAGGTGGATATGGATGCTATTCGTTACATGCCGAGTAGCGCTATTTCACCTAGCGGATTCTGTTTAGAACAAATGCGCTACTTCCTCAGAAAAAGTACTAAAGCATTATCTCCAAAGTATTTACACATCGCTGAGGCTGCGCCTAAAACGGAGGCGGAAAGACATTTAGTGGGTAAGGCTCTGGCTTATCTGGTAACCGATTTTATGAAGAATGCATAAAAAAAGCCTCACTTTGGAAAGAGAGGCTTTAGTTTATTTTTTTAATGATCAATCTTCATTAATCAGGATCTTTTCAATTTTATCGCCTTGTTTGATTTCATCGATCACATCTAGACCTTCTACCACTTTACCAAAACAAGTATGGTTTCTGTCTAAATGGGCGGTATTATCGCGACTATGACAAACAAAGAATTGAGAGCCACCAGTATTTCTACCCGCATGTGCCATTGAAAGAACGCCTCTATCGTGGTATTGATTGTCGCCTTCTAATTCGCAGTCGATCGAATAGCCTGGGCCACCAGCACCTGTGCCATCAGGACATCCTCCTTGAATAACAAAGTTTGGAATCACTCTGTGAAAGGTGAGTCCATCATAGTAACCTTTCTTAGAAAGATCAACAAAGTTTTTCACAGTGTTAGGAGCATCTTTTTCAAAGAACTCCACTTTCATTGTACCTTTTTCAGTCTGTATTTCTGCAGTCATGTTTTTAATCGATTTGGGACAAAACTAAGGCTAATTCTTAATTGTTCTTTATTTCTTGAAATGATAAAGGAAGATAAACTCTCCTGTAAAGGCTGGTTTATTCTCGCCCTTGATCTCAAGGGACACGTTGAGCTGACATTTTGTGATTCCCCTGAGGTCGGCCAGTGAGCTTAATTTCACACGGAGTCTCACTTCACTTCCAACGACAACCGCTTGATTGAATTTGAGTTTTTCAATGCCATAATTGATCATCATCTCGATATTTTGAATATCAGCGATCTGCTGCCACAAATGGGGGAGAAGGGAAATGGTCAGGTATCCATGAGCAATCGTACCACCAAATTTACCTTCAGCTTTAGCCCTTTCTTGGTCGAGATGGATCCACTGATGGTCTAGCGTGGCATCTGCAAAGGCGTCAACCCTTTCTTGGTCTATTTTGACATAATCTGAGACACCGATCTCATGACCGATATAAGTCTCGAATTCTTTATGGGTGGATATGATTACTTTTTCCATCTTGGGGTATAAAAATGAAGAAGCAAGTTCAGCACAGTTAGCTAAAATTCCAAAGTAAGTTGTAAATCTCCTTTTTGAGGTTTTACCTCTTCATCGTCAAAATTCGATAAGGTGATACCTAACAATCTTACACCATGTGGATATTGCCCCCAAGAGACATCATCGAGCAGATTTGTTGTCAATTGCATGATCTCATTCTTTCCTTTGATCTTAGTTTCTTGAGTGTAACTGCGGGTGATTTGCGTGAAATCTTTGAATTTGATCTTTAGGGTGATGGTTTTGCCTAGTTTGTCTGCTTTTTCTAATCTCCGCTCTACTTCGGTTGCAATTTTATCAAGTCGCTCGAGCATTTCACTTCTTTCGATCAGGTCATCGTCAAAAGTACGTTCCGCACCCAAGGATTTCCTTATTCGATGAGGGTTCACCGGGCGTTCATCATTACCCCTGACCATGTCATAATAATAACGGCCTGATTTACCGAACTTTAAATAGAGGCCTTCTTTTGACCATTCCAATAGGTCAGCCCCATTGTAGATGCCCAAAGCATCCATTTTTTTGGCGGTTACTTTTCCTACACCAAAAAAGTCTTTGATAGAAAGTTGCTTTAAAAAATCATGGACCTTTTCTGGGCCGATGAGCGTAATGCCATCCGGTTTATCGTAGTCACTGGCGATCTTAGCCAAAAATTTATTGATGGAAATTCCCGCTGAAGCCGTCAAGCCTACCTCATCTTTGATCTGCTTTTTAATGGCTTTGGCGATCAAGGTTGCCGAAGGAATTCCTTTTTTGTTTTGCGTGACATCTAAATAGGCTTCATCTAACGAAAGTGGTTCAACGAGGTCTGTATAGCCATGGAATATTTCACGTATCTGCTCTGAGATGACCTTATAACGTTCAAATCGAGGTTTTACGAAAATAATGGAGGAGCAAAGTTGATACGCTCTTTTTGAGGACATTGCTGAATGGATTCCAAACTTTCGTGCTTCATAACTAGCCGCAGCGACAACACCTCTTTCTCTACTACCGCCAACAGCAAGAGGTTTTCCTCTAAGCTCAGGATTGTCCATTTGCTCTACGGAGGCATAGAATGCATCCATGTCGATATGAATGATCTTTCTGAAATACCCTCCGTTTTCCATAATTTTCATGAAAATAATACGGAAATCTCGAACTTTATGGCTGTTAATAGATTTCAATAAAAATGAAACGATCGAAAAAGATCTTTTTAATTGTGGCGATACTGTTTGTAGCGGCTGTTTTGGTGATTAGCTATGACATTGCCACAAAAACCTCCTTTCCTGGCTCAAAGTCCTACATGGAAGAGTCTATCATTGACGATAAGGAAGAGGATACTATAACATCAAAGGAAGAAGAAATTGGTAGAGAAGAAGAGCGGTAAGAAGATCGATGTCGACAAGATCGACATGGAGCGCATGGAAGACATGACAACAGAAAATCCTGGAATCATTGCTTTTCCGCATACGGTGGGTTCTGCTATGATAAAACCTGAGGACAAAGGGAAGATCAAAGGGCGATCATTATCCGCTATGTATGAGCAGACAGAGCTTGACATGAAGCAGATCTATGAACAGATGCAGCTTTTGGCCAAGCAAGCCGAAAAGATTCAAACGCGCGTGGAAGTCTCTGAACGTATCTATCAGTCAAAAATGACTTTTCAGCCGCTCGTTGGCAAGACTTATCACCTTTATACAAATAAAAAAGGAGAGGATGTATTATCAATGGTGGCGCCTTCAGAATGGGGGAATAGTATGCCTTTTCAAGCCTTTATTTGCACCGCAAAATTACTCTCAGATCATACTTGGGATGTGCTAGAAAGAGGTGATTAAAAAAAATGTCCCGAAAAAATTGGCGGGACTAAGTTTGATTAAAAAGTGGCTTTTATTAAATCAAATTTAGGGTAGTGCTAGGTTTCAAATCATGACCTAGCTCATGTTATCCAAATAAATTATTCAGTTCGTAATTGATTTTTTCCACGATAAGTGCAAAGTCTTCGATACGGTTGACGAAGTCTAAATCATTGACATCGATTATGAGCAGTTTTCCCTCATCATAACTTCCAATCCATCCCTCATAGCGTTCATTTAAGTGCTTGAGGTATTCAATTCGAATTAATTCTTCATAAGAACGGCCTCTTTTTTGAATATTGGCAACAAGCTTCGGGATATCCGCTTTTAGATAGATCAATAATTCAGGAGCCTTGACATGCTTGATCATGGACTGATAAAGCGCTAAATAGTTTGTGTAATCTCTTTCGGTCATATGACCAGACTGATAAAGATTTTTCGCAAAGATCTCGTAATCTTCATAGATCGTTCGGTCTTGGATTGAGCCTTTTGGGGTATCTTTGATCTTGGAAACCTGATTAAATCGACTGTTCAAGAAAAAGACCTGAAGATGAAAAGACCAACGATCCATGTCCTCATAAAAGTCTTTCAAATAGGGGTTGTCTTCCACAGATTCTAGAAGTACTTCCCATCCAAATTGCTTACCGAGCATTTTGGCCAAGGTGGTTTTACCTGAACCAATATTTCCTGCTATACCTACGTGCATTGACATTGAATCGTATCAAAAGTGTTAGAGTGTTCTTAATTCTACCTTAGAACTTTGCCCGCAAAGATAAGGTTGCGTTGAAACCTGGCGCACTAATACCGGAAGAATATGGGCGATAATGCGTGTCTAAAAGGTTCTCAAGATTGAGGTTGACACTTAGGAAATCATTAAAGCGATAAGAGTTGTAAAGATTGATGGTATACCAAGCCAAAGACCCATCTGCTGTATACAAGTGCGGTTTGTTCTGTTCAGAAGGGGCAAGGTCTTCAAAAGCGATACTGCCGCTGTATTTAAGAACGAAACTTGATCTTAATTTACCGCTTTCATATTTAAAACCTGTTTCACCAAAAGCCGGAGGCACGTGCCTTAAGGGTAAGTTTTCAACAGTGTCTTCACCTTCGGTATATGTGAAATTGGCATACCAATTGAGCCCGTTTTGCAATTGCCAATCGAACTGGGCAGAGATACCCCAGATGAAGGCTTCTCCGACATTCACCTCAGCAAAAACATCGCTCAGGACGCCATCATATATGATCCGATCTTGACCGTTAAATGTGAATGGTCTTCTCACCATGGCATTGTCAAGTCTTGAGAAGTAATTGACGAAACTTAATGAAAACCCATTTCCTAATTTACCGCCGATGCCATACTCGAAATTATAGGAAGTCTCTGGTTTCAAATCTGGATTTGGTACAATTGCAACCCCAGGTTCTGAATCAAAAACTTTACCTATATCATCAATATTTGGTGATCTAAAGCCACTGGAAAGCATCGTATTCAGTTTCCAATTCTTATTGGGGAGATAAACTAAACCAATACTTCCATTTAAGGCGCCATTTTCAAGATCGATCTCATCATAAGGGAAATTGTAGAAAGACTTGTCTTCAAATTTTGAATTGATCTTGACAAAACTGTAGCGAAGTCCTGTGGATAGGATCAGTCTTTGGTTAAGCTCATTTTTTAAACTCATGTAGGCAGCTGCAGAATTGTAGGTGCTGCCACCATCGGGATAGCGTGTGCTTTCTGATGAAACTTGACCAGAAACGATGTTAGTAGATTTGGCTTCAGAGTCTATTTGATTACCGACTAGTTCGATTCCATAATACAAGTCATTGTTTAGTCCGAAGCTTCTTTCGAAGTCGATGTTAAGTGAAAGCACATCAACGAATTCTTCTCTGGTCCTCAAGGCATCTCTACCAAATCTTCTGTCATTTCGACTTTCTTCTACTTGCTGGTAGGCAGTTACCAATTTGACCTGATCAAAGAGTTGAGTAGGATAGAAGTATCGCATTTGAAGAGAATGCATTTGCCAAAGCTGTGGACCATAGTACCACTCTGCACTTCGTAATTCGCCCTGATCGTCTCGCTGTATTAAGCGTTCGTAGCGAGGAATGTCTGATGAAGTGGAATAATGGAAAGCGTAAGAGATGTCTGAAAAGCTACTCGTTTTCCACCTGAACTTCTGCAGCACATTAAATTGATCATAACCAGAGGGGATTTGAACATTGACATCATCGTTAGCCACGATTACATCTGTATCTCCTTGTCTGTCAACGTATTCAAACCTCTTCCCAAAGTCTGGAAATTCGTCAGTTCTGTTACTACCTGTTCTTAAGTCACCAAAACTAGAATAAGTGATTCCGGTGAAAGAACTAAAGTTCTTGGTGCCTACAGAGAAATTCACATTCCCCGTAACGGCATCGGCAGCAGATGCATATCGAAGCATTCCACTTCCCGAAAAACTTAAGCCTGTATCGCTAAAATCGGGCGTGATGGAATGAAAGTCCATGACACCACCTAAAGCATCGCTACCATAAACAACCGAACCAGGTCCAAAGACCACCTCTGCTTCTCTTAGGTTATTTGGATCAATTGTGATGACATTTTGAAGGTTGCCGCTTCTGTAGATCGCATTGTTCATTCGTACACCGTCTACAACAATAAGCACGGAGTTAGCGGCAAAGCCTCTGATCACGGGGCTGCCACCGCCCAATTGACTTTTTTGAATAAAAACCTGACTATTGCTACCTAGGAGGTCTGCGGTGGTTGGTGGCTCAGCTCTGGCGATGTCTTCGGCTTCAAAAACAGCGATCTCTTGTGGAATCACTCTTTTATTTTGCTCCCATTTGTTCGCAGATACTACTATTTCTCCAGTTGCCGTAATCTGCTCAACCATATAAATGGTGAAATTCTGATTGGCTAGCCTGCTCATCTTAATTTGAACAGGTTTATAGCTAGGATGTCTTAAAGTCAAGATGGCATCTTCAGCAAAGCGACTGATGTCTGCCTTACCAAACTCATCAGTAATTGCTCCATCATTAGTGCCTGAAGCTTGAATGGTTACTTGAACGATGGGACTTTCCGTTTCTTGATCTAAAACGACAATGGTTTGCGCTTTTAAAGTAGTTCCAAGAGTAATAAGTGCTAAAACAAAAAGACTCCAAATAACTTTATTCATCCTGCTTATTGTCATTTTTTTAGATTGAACACTTGTTGATCTCTTGTGTTCTCTAACTTTGGGCTCAAATATAAACCATAAACATTGCCTGTATTAGAATCAAATTATAAAGGTCCTCCTTTTTATTATGTAAACGGACATTTCGAGACGATTGTACCCAGTATGATCAGAAGAGTCAAAGGGGTTACCTATGAACGAGAGCAAATTGACACCCCTGATGATGATTTTTTGAATATCGATTGGTTAAAAAAGGGACACAAGAGACTGCTGGTGATCTCTCATGGTTTAGAGGGTGGTTCTGACAGGCATTATGCCATGGGTTTAGCCAAACTTTTTCATCAAAATGGTTGGGATGTAGCCGCTTGGAATAACAGGAGTTGTAATGGGGAAATGAACCGTCAGCGTATCTTATATCATCATGCGGCCAGTTATGACTTACGTTCCGTTGTTGATCATATTACAAAGAATTATCAATATGATGAGATTGCATTGGTGGGTATTAGCATGGGAGGCGGACAAACCATAAGGTATCTAGGGGAGGAGGCCGAATTTGTTTTACCTGAGCAAATCAAAAAGGCAGTCGTGATCTCAGCTCCGGTGAGTTTGGTTGAAAGTGCCAAGACGCTTTTAGAAAAGGAAAATAGAGTTTACGAAAAACGTTTTCTGGATAAGCTTAAGGTCAAGATCAAGGCGAAAGCCGCTCAGTTTGATGATATTGATATTGAAGGTATTGACGAAATAAACAGTCTGAGTGTTTTCGATAACCGCTATTCCGCTCCGCTTCATGGATTTAAGGATGCCAAAGAATTCTACAGCTTTTGTGATCCTTTTCCTTTTGTTGAGAAGGTCAGTAAAGAACTCTTGATATTGAATGCTTTGAATGATCCTTTACTCATAGGCGATTGTTTCCCTTATGATTTGGCTTCTGCCTCAAAGAATATTTACTTGGAGACACCAAAAAGAGGGGGGCATGTTGGTTTTGCACGATTCGGTAAAGAATTTACTTATTCGGAAATCAGGACGCTCGATTTTCTTAGTGCTCAGTAGATTCAAAGTCTTCTTTCTTGCCAGCACCAATAGGCACATTGATCTTTAAGAAAAAACCTCTATTGTAAGATTTAAAGTCTTTGTAAACACTAGTTAATCCATGATGGTATTTCACTCCAACGGACATGCCTCGTGGTCCCTTTTTGAGTTTGTACCCAAATCCACCAGCAATACCCAC
>CBFHYE010000217.1:0-24163 GCA_965659985.1 Roseivirga sp.
ACCTGAAGTGCTTGACCAATCTTTTGTTGATCATAAGCAAGATCTTCTTCTGAAGCCACTGTTCCCTGCACAATGTAAAACTGACTTCCACTTGAGGCCCTTTCTGGGTTTTGTTGATCTCCTCTTCTTGCTGCTGCTAATGCCCCTTTCTTATGAAACAATTCGGTGACAAATTCTGCGGGAACCGTATAGCCAGGACCACCACCACCAAGTCTTTGACCTGGCTGAGCATTTTTAGAATCTGGATCGCCACCTTGTATCATAAAGCCTTGAATTACTCTGTGAAAGAGTAAGCTATCATAAAACCCTTCGTTGATAAGTTTTAAGAAATTCTCCTTGTGCTGAGGCGTTTTATCGTAAAGAATTGCCTTCATTTCACCGAGGTCTGTTTTAATGGTAACCAAGTAGTCATTACCTGTTAGATCAGCACTACTTTCAGATGTGCCTTCTTTATTTCCTTCACCACAAGCCACTGCGAAAAGCAAAAGGGCTATTATTCCAACAATTGAAATTCTTTTATTCATTGATCTCTCGTTTTATTTCATCTAAAATTTCCTTGCCGCCCGAAGTTAATACCTCTGAAGCAAGTTCAAACCCAATCTTCATAGGATTTTCAGCCATCCCTGTTTTTTCTCTTCTAATCTCTTTTTGACCATCTAAACTGATGATCCCACCGGATATATTCAATTGATCATCAATCAATTCTGCGATACAGAAAACCGGGATACTACACCCCCCATCCATCGTCCTCAAAAATGAACGCTCAGCTTTCAAACAGCGCTCTGTTTCCACATGATTAAGGACATTCCTGATTTGATCACTTTTTTCCTTTTCTAGTGACTGATGCACCTCAATAGCCACACTACCCTGACCAACAGCCGGTGTAAATTCATCTAGCGCTAATTTTTGAACGACCATATCACCATAACCCATTCGATGGACTCCGGCATATGCCAGGTGCAACGCATCGCAGGCGCCTTCTCTCATCTTTCGTATTCTCGTTTGCAAATTGCCTCTCACAGCTACCGTCTTGACATGGGGGTATTTTGCTTTTAGTGTTGCCACCCTTCTTGTGGAAGAAGTGCCTAACACAAGACCTTTCGTGGATAAATTCAATTCTCTTGAATCACTCACGATCACATCATTGGCTTCTTCACGCTCCATAAAAGCAATGAGTGAAAAACCATCAGGAAGAGTAGACTGCATGTCTTTGGCACTATGTACCGCGATATCGATCGATCCCTTGGCAAGCTGTTCTTCAATTTCTTCTGTGAAAACTCCCTTACTGCCGATCTTTGCAATCGAAACATCAAGAATTTTGTCGCCTTTGGTTTCAATCTTTATTATCTCTGTAGAAATTCCAGCTTCAGATAATTTAACAGCCACATGTTCGGCTTGCCAAAGAGCCAATTTACTCCCCCTTGTTCCAATCTTTATTCTCATCCTGCCTTAACCTTCGACTTTACGCCTTTCATTTTAGGCCTATTCGCTTCAATATGTTCTATGATCTTACCGGCAATATCAATGCCCGTAGCTTTCTCGATGCCTTCTAATCCCGGTGAAGAGTTCACTTCGAGGATCAACGGACCTCTTTCAGATTGAAGCATATCTACACCAGCTACTGCCAAGCCCATCGCCTCCGCAGCTTTAATAGCAGCCGTTCTTTCTTTACGAGACAGTTTTACCAATTCCGCTTTCCCTCCTCGATGGAGATTACTTCTGAATTCACCCTCTTTACCGGTTCTTTTCATCGCTCCCACAACCTTGCCGTCAATGATAAAAACCCTGAGGTCTGAGGCTTTCGCCTCTTTAATAAATTCTTGCACAATAATTCTGGCTTTCAAACCATGAAATGCTTCAATAACTGATTGCGCAGCCTTTCTGGTTTCCGCTAGCACTACGCCTAGGCCTTGTGTTCCTTCCAATAACTTGATGATCACTGGGCTTCCACCCACATGATCGATCAGACTTTTTTCCTCTTTGGAATAATTAGTAAAAGCTGTTTTAGGAAGAGGAAGTCCAACTCCGCTTAATAACTGCATACTTCTCAATTTATCTCTTGAACGCACGATGGCTTGAGAAGCGGTAGTGGTGAAGACATTCATCATTTCGAATTGTCTCACAACTGCTGTCCCATAAAAGGTCACACTGGCGCCAATTCTGGGTATAATAGCAGCCACGTCAGTCACTGCCTTACCTTCGTAATAAATAGTAGGACCAGCATCTTCAATGACCAAGTCACATTTCAAATGATCTATGACCACCGCTTCATGCCCGCGTTCGGTTATGGCTTCTACTAACCTTCGGGTTGAATACAGTGTTGCATTTCTAGAGAGTACGGCTATCTTCATTTTTGATTTTTTCTTTATAGGAAAGATTCTTTTTGCTTACATCTACAATGTAACGACCTGTTAAAAGTTTCCTGCCTAGAAGGATAGGGAACTTCATTTTACTTCTGTCAGATAACGAAAACTCCATCCTCAGTTTTCTGCCATAAATAATGGCTGTTGTCTTGATCACGAACCGTTCTTCTATTTGACCATTCGAACTTTTGATCTTCTTTCTTTTGAAGTCGGTTGTACTAAATTTCCGAGCTCTCTTTTCATGAATTTTTGATCCTGAGAGAAAGAAGGTCAATTCTTTCTGACCATTAATCTCTCTCACCTTAACCCGAGAACAGTTAATGGCAGAAGTATAAGCCCCAGTATCCACCTTAGCTTCAATATCCTCTAAGCCAAAGCTGGGAAGATCTATGATTTCCTGTCGACCAAGTGTCCTGATTTTTTTTGCCATTTGCAATTTTAAGCTCTGGCAATTTGAGCAATGAAAAGTGATAAATCAAGGAAGAGAATCTTTGGATTCGCATTTCTTTCGATGTGATACTGTGCCTCATCGATCTTAGGTGCAATCCGCATTATCTTTTCTTCAGAAAAAACCTGACTGAATTTATCCATAAAAGAAGCTTCAGATTCGGGCACCCTTGAAAGTTCTTCGACTGGCACGCCATGGATCAATGCTTCTCTAACGATACGGCTAGCTGACCTCAACAGCTCTAATTGAAACTCTTTCCCCTTTTTTTGAAAGGCCTCTCCTAATGAGATCAAGTTCTCAAAATTGAAAGTATAACACTGCCTGAACCAGTCTTTAAACACCTCTTGGGTATCGTCCTCTATTCCGTTTGATAACGAAAGGGCTTTTCGCATACTCCCTTCTGCAAAGTAAGCGATCCGTTCAGCCTCTTTTGGTTCGACATCATGCTTTTCTTTTAAATGATTTATGATCTCTTCATCAGAAAAGTTATTGATCAATAATTTCTGAGTACGAGAGGTAATGGTGGTCAGTAATCTATTTGGATCATTAGAAACCATTAAGAAGATGGTCTTTTCTGGCGGTTCCTCCAAGATCTTTAAGATCCCGTTAGCCGTATTTTGATGCATCATTTCCGGCAACCAAATGACCATGACCTTATACTGCCCTTCAAAAGCTTTGAGTGACAATGATTGACTAATGACCGTTTTCTCATGAGTAGGAATTGACAGTAGTTTATTCTCCCATCCAAAATGAGTTGACCAGTCTACGAGATTCCCATAGGGTTGTGTTAGGAGAAAGGTTCGCCACTCCTTTAAAAACTTATCACTTGATGCCTTATCTCGAGCCAATTTGGCCGTAGCTGCAGTTGGGAAAACAAAATTGACATCGGGATGAATGAACTTTGCGTTTTTTTGACATTGACCACATTGGCCACAAGCATCTTCCTCACCTCTGTTCTGACAATTAAGATAGGTAGCGAAAGCCATTGCCATTGCCAAGGCTGCAGAGCCTTCCTTTCCTGCAAATAGTTGAGCATGGGCAACATGTGACTGCTGCACTGCATCAACCAATTTTTTCTTGGTCTCTTTTAACCCTGGTATATCAGCGAACCTCACCCTTTACTCTCCCAAATTCTATACTGAGCAGTTTGCTCAAATACGTTATTGATGATATCAGATTCTAGATCATCAAATGATTTCTTTCTTCTCTGCATCACGGCTTGTGCAACTTCTGCAAACTTTCTCGTCTGGAAGGTGGTAAAACCATTGGCTCCACCCCATGAGAATGATGGTACGAAATTTCTAGGAAACCCAGAACCAAAAATATTCGCACCTACACCAACAACAGTGCCGGTATTGAACATGGTATTGATACCACATTTAGAATGATCGCCCATCATTAAGCCACAAAATTGAAGACCTGTTTTAGCAAATCGACCAGAAGAATAGTCCCAAATTTTCACTTCGGCATAGTTATTCTTAAGATTTGAAGTGTTGGTATCAGCGCCAAGGTTACACCACTCACCAATTACCGAATTTCCTACAAAACCATCATGACCTTTGTTTGAATAACCAAAAAAGACCGAATTACTTACCTCACCTCCAACCTTACAATGTGGACCAATAGTCGTATCACCCTTGATCTTCGCTCCCATATTTACGTGGGCACTTTCACAGAGCGCAAAGGTGCCATTAATTATAGCTCCAGCATGTACATGTGCATTTTTACCTATATAAACTGGCCCGTCTTCAGCATCGATGATAGCCGCTTTAATAGTTGCCCCTTTCTCGATAAACAGGTTTTCTTTTCCATAAACTACGGTATGAGAATCGTCCAATTCAACAAACTCTGTATTGGGCTTGATCAATTCTAGATCGGCAATGATCTGCGCTCTATTCATAGAAAAGATGTCCCAAGAATTTGAAACCTGTTCGATTTCACCGTCAAATGAAACTTGCTCACCGTTTTCAACACCCGCCAAAAACACATCACCTTTGGTAAGCGATTCATCACTTTTTAAAGCCTTAATGGCATCTACAAGTTTTTCAGAGGGTAAAAGGGTACTGTTGATTAGAATATTAGATTGAAGTGAGGCATATTTTTGACTGAGATAAGCTTCAGTTTTGTACCCACACTGAAAGCCGAATAATTCCCATTTCTCCCTTATGGTCAAAATTCCCACACGGATTTCGCCAAGAGGTCTTGTAAAGGAAAAGGGTTTGAGTTGTTCTCGTGCCTGAGGTAGATCAAATAGGTTGATGTCCATGCACGAAAATAAAAAAGTCTCCATCGAAAAATGGAGACTTCTTAATTCTTTTAGTTGAAATAAACCGGAATTACTTCTTCTTGTATCTTCTGTTGAATTTCTCTACTCGACCAGCAGTATCCAAGAACATCTTCTTACCAGTATAGAATGGATGCGAAGCAGAAGAAACTTCCACTTTGATCACTGGATAGGTGTTACCGTCTTCCCACTCTACTGTCTCTTCAGAAGACATGGTCGACTTGGTTAAAAATTTGAATTCACTCTGAGTATCATAAAATACTACCGGCTTATAATCAGGATGAATATCTTTTTTCATGACTCTTCTTTTTGCTTTCCCTTAAAAGGATTGCAAATGTAGTGACTTTCAGAATAATGCACAAACTTAAGTAATTTATTATTCAATGAATGTCGGTAGGGCTTATGTTTGCGAAGTTGTCATTATCTTGTGACCACCTAATTCTGATGCAAAGACACTTTTTAACCCTTCTTGGCGTCCTACTCACGCTTCAGGTTAGTGCCCAAAGCACCTTCATTAATTATAATAGAGACTATTATCATTTGATAGATCGATTCGATATACTCTATTCGACCAAAGAAAACCCATTAAAAACGACCTTCAAACCACTCAGAAGAAGTGACTTGTCTCAATTTTTATTGAATTTAGATACGGCCGATCGATCTCTTAGTTTACAAGATCAATTCAACTATCAATACCTGCTCAACGACAATTGGTAGTTAGGTAGTAACCAGTTCAATGAAAATGACAATTCCTGGTGGAACCTCGCCTATAATCGCAAGTCAGATTTCTTTTATATAGAGCAAGACCATTATAGCCTTCGTATCAATCCTGTAATCAATTTTACTGGTGGTTTTGATCAGCGCAATGACAATATAATATACACCAATACTAGGGGTTTAGAAGTTCAAGGTAGCATTGACAATAAAATCGGCTTCTATACTTTCCTCTCTACTACTCAATTAAGAGTACCTCAATACGTAGCAGATTATGTAGGTGAAAACCGAGCATATCCTTATGAAGGTTTCTACAAAATTGGTGATGATGACAAATCACAGTTCGACATTTTTCATGCGAGAGGCTATTTTACTTTTAATGTAACCCAGAGCATTGATGTCCAAGCAGGCTACGATAAGCAGTTTATCGGAAACGGGATAAGATCTATGGTTTTATCTGATTTTTCTAGTCCAATGCTCTTTGGAAAAATCAACACTCGCCTTGGCCCTTTCACTTATACCAACCTTTGGGCTGAACTTACAGAAGATATTATCTTCTCAGGAGGAGGAAGCCCCACAGATGGTAAATACCCTAAAAAATTCATGGCCATGCACAGATTGGGTGTTGATATCACACCGAACTTCAATATTGGTGTATACGAAACCATCATTGCGGATAGTGCTAACATCAACTATTTCAACCCAATCATTTTTTACAGAGCAATTGAACAGAACCAGGGTAGCCCCGATAATATTCTAGTTGGGATGGACTTTCAATGGAATATTAAGAAGCAATTGCAGCTTTATGGACAATTCATGCTTGATGAGTTCTATATCGATGCTTTAAGGAGTGGAGATGGCGATTGGAGGAACAAATTTGGTGTACAATTTGGTGGAAAATACATCAATGCACTCAATGTGAATAATCTGGATCTGAGAGTTGAAGCCAATTTTTTACGACCATATTTTCAAGTCTACGAAAGGCCAGCATTGAGTTATACAAACTATAGAAATCCATTAGCCCACCCCATGGGCGCCAATTTCAAAGAGGTCTTGTTTGAAGGTCGTTATCAACCTTTCAGAAAGCTTAACCTTATTGGCAAACTCTTTTTGACACAATACGGTGAAGATAAAAACAATTTAAACTATGGAGGCAACCTCCTTAAAAGCACCAATAGTAGAATAAGTAACACGGGAAATACGATAGGTCAAGGTGTCGGCACCACCAATAGCTACGTTGAATTAATCGGCTCTTATATGGTCTTACATAATTTATTTATTGACCTGAGAACGATCTACAGAAGTAAACAAAGTGATATTGAAAGCCGGTCAAATAGTGGAATAATTAGTATGCTTCCATTGCGCTGGAATATCGCCAGAAGAGAACATGAATTCTAGTTATCCGTACATTATTGGTTAACTTGCGCCAGCATTTAACTATGAGTACTTACGGTCGAATTCTTTCATTTGCCAAGCCCTACCATCGCTATTTACCACAATATGTGATCTTCGCTTTCCTTGCGATCATCTTTGGTTTGACGAATTTAGCTTTATTAAAGCCTCTTTTTACTGTCATATTCGAAACCAAGACAGCCGAAGAACTCAATGCCCTAGCCAGCACCCCTTGGTCAGGCCTCAACATTTCCAGCATGGAGGGAATCTTTTACTCTAAATTAATAGATGTTAAAGAGGCATACGGAAAAAGTAGTATTCTTATTTATGTAAGTATAGTAATTGGATTTTCCGCCTTACTCGCAAACCTCTTCACCTATCTCGCCAATGTCACCATTAATTACATGCGGGCAGATGCAATACAAAAACTACGCAGCAAAGTCTACAATAACACATCTAGGTTACATTTAGGTTTTTTCTCCGGTGAAAGAAAAGGCGATATCATGTCGAGAATGACCAATGATGTTCAAGAAATCGAAGTTACCCTTTTTAGTTCGATCAAGGTTTTCTTCCGCGAACCCGCGACCATCATTGTTTATTTAACTTATCTATTTGTTACTTCTTTTCAACTCACGCTTTTCACACTAGTTTTTTTCCCAGTCATGGGATTCATTATTTCCGAAGTCGTTAAAAGATTGAAGAAAAAGGCAAGATTGAGCCAAGAATCTCTTGGTAGAATTGTGAACCTGATGGATGAAGTATTTGGTGGAATGCGCGTAATAAAAGCCTTTAATGCTGAAAACTATGTCAATGAGAAATTTGACGAGGAAACGAATAGGTATAAAAAAATAAACATGTCAATGGCTAGAAAGAACGAACTAGCCTCACCAATTTCTCAATTTCTAGGTATTCTAGTGGTAGCCACTCTGTTGGTAGTTGGTGGCAATCTGGTTTTAAGCGAAGACACAAGCTTGGACCCCGAAGGTCTATTGACTTATCTCATTGTTTTTAGTCAGATCCTGAATCCTGCAAAAAGCATCAGTCAATCCATCAGTAGTATTCAAAGAGGGATTGCTTCAGCTGAAAGAATTTTTAGACTTATTGATGAAAAACCTGTTATCCAAAACAGTCCAAATGCAGTTTTAAAGGAGACTTTTAGTCAAGGACTCAAGTTTGAGGCTGTCTCTTTTAAATATGAAAAAGATTATGTCTTGAAAGACATCAATTTAACGATTGACAAAGGCATGACTGTAGCACTTGTGGGCTCCTCAGGTGCAGGAAAATCAACATTAGCAGACCTAGTACCTCGCTTTTTTGATGCAAGTGAAGGGCGTATAACACTTGATGACATTGATCTTAAAGAAATAGAAATAGAATCGCTCAGAAATCTGATGGGTGTTGTCACTCAAGAATCGATCTTGTTCAATGACACTGTAGCCAAAAATATTGCTTTTGCCATGCCTAATGCCAAAATGGAAGATATTATACAGGCTGCTAAAATTGCCAATGCACATGAGTTTATCAAGGACCTTGAAAATGGTTATGAGACCAACATTGGAGAGCGTGGTGGCAAACTTTCAGGTGGTCAAAGGCAAAGACTAAGTATCGCACGAGCTGTAATGAAAAACCCTCCACTGCTGGTTCTTGATGAGGCAACATCTGCCTTGGATACAGAATCTGAAAAGCTAGTGCAAGATGCTTTGACAAAACTGATGAAGAACAGGACCTCCTTAGTCATTGCCCACCGTTTAAGCACAATTCAGCATGCTGACTTGATCATCGTAATGGATAAGGGCACAATAGTGGAAAAAGGCACCCATGAAGAACTGATGGAAAAAGAAGGTAATTATCACAAACTCATTACCATGCAGTCCTTCTAAGCTAAACAATGTATTTATTGCCTTTTATTGTCGTAGAAATTTAGTAAAATCACTCCTGATATGGATAACCTCAGTCTTATCAAATCCGAGCTCGAAGAAGCTCAAAAAGTACTTGGCCAATTTTTAGCCAATGATGAGCACTTAAAGACTATTGAAAAAGCGGCCATAATGATGGCCGATGCCATTAAAAATGGTGGTAAGATCATGAGTTGTGGTAATGGAGGTTCGCATTGCGATGCCATGCATTTTGCTGAAGAACTAACCGGTCGGTATCGTGAAAACAGAAAGGCGCTTCCTGCAATTGCGATTTCAGACCCGAGCCATATTTCTTGTGTTTCAAATGACTTTGGTTACGATTTTATCTTCTCAAGATACATAGAAGGTTTAGGACAAGACGGGGATGTATTATTGGGAATAAGTACCAGCGGCAATTCCAAGAATGTGCTTCGAGCTGCTGAGATGGCCAAGCAGAAAAATATGCAAGTGGTCGTATTGTCAGGAAAGAACGGAGGGGAATTGGCGGATTTAGCTGACGTTGAGATCAGGGTACCCCATTTTGGCTATGCAGACAGAATTCAAGAGATTCACATCAAAGTGATTCATATTTTAATACAGTTAATAGAAAAACACACAATTGATACTAAGTAAAGGATATGGAAGTGCAGTTTTTGGTGTAGATGCGATTATTATTGATATAGAAGTCAACATTGTTGATGGCACCAAATTCTTTATGTCTGGACTACCAGACAACGCGGTGAAAGAGTCTGTTCATCGGATAGAATCTGTATTTAAATACCTCGACTTTCGCTTCCCCAGAAAAAAAGTGCTCGTCAATATGGCGCCAGCCGACATTCGCAAAGAGGGAGCCGCTTACGATCTACCCTTAGCGCTGGGCCTATTGAAATCTTCAGGTCAAATAGCAGCAGAAGGACTCGAAGACTATGTTGTAATGGGTGAATTGGCTCTGGATGGTAAACTGAGACCTATTAAAGGTGCGCTCCCTATTGCCATCGAAGCAAGAAAAAAAGGTTTTAAAGGTTTTATCCTGCCCCTTCAAAACGCCACAGAAGCGGCAATCGTCAATGACCTCGACATTATCGGGGTAGAAAGCTTAAAAGAGGCTACAGACTTTCTTGACGGCAAGAAGAACATTGAGCCCCTTGCTTATGATACTAGAGATCATTTCTTTGAACACCTGAATGCCTATGACGCTGATTTCGCGAATGTACAAGGTCAAGAAAACATCAAAAGGGCATTGGAAATTGCAGCAGCTGGTGGCCATAATGTGATCATGATCGGCCCACCTGGTGCCGGAAAGACCATGCTTGCCAAAAGGCTACCCTCTATTCTTCCTCCCCTTTCGCTTCATGAGGCACTTGAAACAACAAAAATTCATTCAGTGGCAGGAAAACTGGGTAATAACGGCCAGCTGATCACGAGAAGACCTTTTCGAAATCCCCATCACACGATCTCCGATGTCGCCTTGGTTGGTGGGGGTGGAATTCCACAACCAGGAGAAATCTCCTTGGCACACAATGGCGTGCTCTTTCTTGATGAATTGCCTGAATTCAAAAGAACAGCTTTGGAGGTCATGCGACAACCGCTAGAAGAACGCATGGTATCCATTAGCAGGGCCAAGATATCAGTTGAGTTTCCGGCTAATTTTATGCTTATCGCCAGTATGAATCCATGTCCTTGTGGATTTTATAATCATCCTGAGAAGGAATGCGTGTGCGGTTCTAATCAGGTACAGCGCTACTTAAATAAAGTGAGTGGTCCTTTATTAGATCGCATTGACCTTCATGTAGAAGTTACCCCTGTGTCATTCGAACAAATGACGCAAAACAGAAAGGCAGAAAGCAGTACAATTATTCGTGAACGCGTAATTAAGGCACGTGAAATTCAGCATGAACGCTTCAGAGATCACAACATTTTTTCTAATGCTATGATGGGCGGGCAACTGGTAAAGGAAGTTTGCAAAATCAATGATGCGGGCAACACATTGCTTAAAACAGCGATGGAAAGACTCGGACTTTCTGCTAGGGCCTATGACCGGATTCTCAAGGTAAGTAGAACCATAGCTGATTTGGCAGGAAAAGAAAACATACAGATCGAACATTTGGCCGAAGCCATTCAATACAGAAGTCTTGATAGAGATAGCTGGGCTGCAGGTTAAAATCAGTTAATCTCGAGCATCTATTTTCAAAGAGAGCGATATTGCATCATGTACCGGGTAATTTCCCTTTTTTGCTTCTTCCTGCTAAGTACGTTGGTTCAAGCCCAAGAGCAGGTCTTCACTTTCAAAGGTCAAGTAATTGACAGCGATAAGGGCATCGGTGTAGCCTTTGCCACAGTTCAAGTTGTAAATAAGAAGAAAGGAGTTGGTACCAATGAAACAGGCTATTTTGAGTTTCCTGCCAGTGTTGGAGATGAAATAAAAGTCAGTTCGATTGGCTACCATCCTCAATTATTTATCATTACAGAAGACCACAAAGAAAACGAGGAGACTATTCTTATTCGCTTGCTACCTAAAACCTACGAATTAGATTCTGTAGAAGTGATTCAAATGCGTGATAATTTCTATCTCATAAAACCGATCTGGGATACCCTGAAAATCGATAATCCATATCTTACAGATAATCCAAGAAACTGGGACAACATCAACACTTTGCCCAATACGAATGGCCTTGCCGGGGTTACTATCACTGGCTTCTTGAACGGTTTCGACAAAGACCTTCAACAGAAAAAGTACCTTCAGCGATTTAAGGAAGAGGATAAATTTCGTGCTGAACGAAAGACTGAGCTGGAAAAGCGATTCAACAAAAAGCTCGTCAAAGAAATTACAGATATTGATGACCGTGTATTGGATGAATTCATGAAGTTTTGTGATTTCCGTGACGGTGAAATTCTTCGCGCATCGCCTTATGAAATGACCGTGATGATCCTTAATAAATACGAGCAGTTTCTTATCCGCTAGTTGATCAAAGGCTTTAGATAAGCCCAAACAGTTTCAGCTACAATCTTATGCCCAGCTTCATTGGGGTGTATGCCATCAGATAAATTCAACTTCTTCTCTCCTCCAACGTTTTCCAGCAAAAAGGGAATCAACTCCACTTTTTCTGATTTAGCTATTTCTGAAAAAAGCTGACTAAACTCTTCTGTATAGTTTTGTCCTAAGTTTGGCGGAATTTGCATTCCGGCCAATATGATCTTAGTAGAACTACTGGCTTCTCGAATTTTAGAGATCATACCTTTCAAATTTTGGCGAGTCTGATCAAGGCTCAAACCTCTTAAACCGTCATTACCTCCAAGTTCTAAAACAAAAATGTCAGGCCCAGTTCTCAATACCCAATCAATTCGCTGTAGGCCTCCAGCGGTCGTCTCACCACTCAAACCGGCATTAACCACTTCGAAATCATCACCTTGCTCATTTAATTTTTCTTGAATCAGCGCAGGAAATGCACTTTCGATATTAATACCATAACCAGCAGTAATACTGTCTCCAAAAAAGACGATCAACTTTCTGTCTTGCTTATTGAAGCTCAAAAGGAGCAACAATAGGACCGATAAAACTCTAAACATTAGCCTTGGTAAATGATTTAACTCTAATATAAACGAACTTATCTATCTTTCGTTTGAAGAACAAAGAAGTCTATTTGACATGACCCATCCCATCTTGGAGGTTGAAAACCTTAGCAAAACCTACACAAACGCACATCGAGATCTTACCGTACTTTCAGAAATTTCATTTCAACTATTTGAGGGTGAAAAATTTAGTATTGTCGGTTCTTCAGGAAGTGGTAAGACAACATTATTGGGGCTGTGCGCTGGCTTGGACAATCCATCTACAGGAAGTGTCAAACTGAATGGTATAAATTTTAACGGACTAGACGAAGACCAACGGGCCAGTGTGAGAAATGAAAATGTAGGTTTCGTTTTTCAGAACTTCCAGCTGCTGCCTACACTAACTGCCTTGGAAAATGTTATGGTCCCACTGGAACTGCGAGGTGAAAGCAAAGCGAACAAAAGGGCATTGGATTTATTAGATCGCGTTGGATTGGCTGACAGGCATGACCACTATCCTACTCAATTGTCAGGAGGAGAGCAGCAAAGGATCTCTATTGCAAGGGCGTTTTCAAATCGCCCAAAGATCTTATTTGCTGATGAGCCGACAGGGAATCTCGATGAAGAAACCTCCAATAAAATTGAGGAACTCATCTTCACACTCAACAAAGAATTAGGTACCACATTGGTCATGGTCACACACGATCTTGAGCTTGCCAAAAAGACAGACCGAATCCTTCGCCTCAAAGGCGGTAAAATCATTGATGAGCAGAATTTAAAAGCAATAATCAATGAGCAGTAAGTCGAAGCTCAGCACAGGTTGGTATTTCAAAATGGCTTGGCGCGATGCGCGCAAAAGCAAGGGGCGTTTGTTACTTTTTATTTCATCAATTACACTAGGAATTGCAGCACTCGTAGCGATCAACTCCTTTAGCAGTAACCTGAAGGAAGACATCAATGGGCAGTCGAAAGAATTACTTGGCGCGGACCTTGAACTGAGTAGTAATGATTCTATTTTCAATTATGCCTTCTTAGATACGCTTTCGTATAGCGTCTCCTATGAAAACTCTTTTGCTTCAATGATCTACTTTCCAAAAAACCAAGAAAGTAGATTAGTAGATATACGTTCCCTCGGTGGCGAATTCCCTTATTATGGGAAAATAGAAACTGAACCTATTGCCGCAGAAAGCACTTTCAGAGACGGAAATAAAAAAGCGCTTGTAGACCAATCCGTGATGATCCAATACGATGTCAATGTAGGCGATACGATCAGGATAGGACTAGTCGATTTCATTGTAGAGGGTGCACTGCTTAGTACACCTTCTCAATCTTTAGGCGCCACCTTAGTAGCTCCTGCAGTTTATATACCAATGAAATTCCAAGCCGAAACGGGGCTTGTTCAAAAAGGAAGTCGAGTTAATTACAGTCGGTTCTACAAGTTCGATGACCTTCCTGAAGACTTTGATATTGATGCACGGATTCGAAAAGACAGGGATAGCCTTAGGTTACAGAGTATTCGTACTGAAACTGTTGCAGAACGAAGGGAAGAGACTGGAGATACCTTTGATGACCTAGCCGATTTCCTAAACCTCGTTGCCTTTGTTGCCCTATTGCTAGGTTGTGTAGGCGTTGCGAGTGCTGTCTACATTTACATGAAAGAGAAGATCAAAACAGTAGCAATTCTCCGCTGTATGGGCGCAAAGGGTATAGATGCTTTTCTGATTTTCTTAATACAAATGAGTACAGTGGGTTTCTTAGGCTCGTTGATCGGGGCTCTTATCGGAGTATTCGTTCAAAGGGTACTCCCTGTGATCTTCCAAAACTTTTTGCCAGTTGATGTAAGTCTAAGTATTTCTTGGCCAGCAATATTTGGAGGAGTACTTACCGGACTTATTATATCCGTTCTTTTTGCTTTGGCTCCATTGCTGAGTGTAAGAAAGGCATCTCCTCTCATTACTCTAAGGTCTAACGAATCCAATATTTCTTTAAGTAAAGACCGAGCCTTGTGGACAGTCTATATCGCCATCTTCATATTTATCGTATCCTTCGCCTTTGTTCAAATAGGTGATTTAAAGGATAGCCTCTATTTTACGTTAGCCGTCATCATTGCATTTGCATTCTTGGGTTTCGTGGCTAAGGTCTTCATGTGGTTAGTCCGAAAATATTTTCCACATAATGCCAGCTATGTCTGGCGACAAGGACTCGCCAATTTATACAGACCAAATAACCAGACCTTAGTATTGATTGCTTCAATAGGCTTAGGTACAGCACTTATCACAACCCTTTACTTCATTCAGACCTTACTAATTAATCAAGTAGAGATCACAACAGATGATGACAGACCTAACTTGATGGTCTTTGATATTCAAACCTATCAAAAGGATGATGTAGCTGCATTGGCTAGAGAAAATGATCTACCTGTTCTACAACAAGTACCGGTGGTCACCATGCGTATTGAATCAATTAATGGACTTACGCTAGAAAAGGTTGTTAATGACAGCACACTAGAAATGCGGACCTCTCCTTTTCGCAGAGAATGGAGGGTCACCTATAGAGATAGCCTGATCGAATCGGAAACACTTGCAAAAGGAAGCCTAACTGAGCCGGATTCAATTCAACAATCTCAAGAATATAGCTTTGTCAGTATTGAAGATGACTACGCAAGACGCAACAATATGGAGCTTGGAGATACCATCGTATGGAATGTTCAGGGCTTTCCAATTTCTACAATTCTAGGAAGTACAAGAGAAATAGACTGGGAGCGTTTGCAAACAAATTTCTTAGCACTCTTCCCAACAGGAGTACTTGAGCAAGCACCCCAGTTCCATGTGCTGATCACGAGAGTCCCTGATAAAGAAACTGGAGCTCTTTTTCAACGTGAGGTGGTAAAAAGATTCCCTTCAGTCTCTGTAATAGATGTAGGTCTGATCTTAGACACCCTTGATGATATCTTAGATAAGATCGCTTTTGTTATTCGATTTATGGCGCTATTCAGTATCTCAACCGGTCTCCTAGTTTTGATCAGCTCAGTCATCTTATCAAAATTTCAACGGATAAGAGAAAGTGTTTTGCTTCGCACTATGGGAGGTAGTAAAAAACAGATTCTTCTCATTAATGGGCTAGAATACTTTTGCTTGGGCAGTATGGCTTCACTTTCAGGTATACTTTTGGCTATGGCTGGTAGTTGGGGCTTAGCATTCTATTCCTTCGATTCTACCTTTGTACCCAGTCCTATTCCAATAATTGTAGTTTTTATAAGCATTACGACAATCACCATTCTTATAGGACTTGCTAATAGTCGTAGTATTCTTTCAAAACCACCATTAGAAGTACTGAGGAACGAAATTTAATACTCTCATAAGGTCGCTAAACTGCGTCATCAACCACTTAACTCATTGTTGGAAAGAGCTTTTGGCACATTTTTCGTATCATCATATCTAAATCAAAACTCATGAAACTTTTAGCAACTGTATTTTTTAGTCTTTTGATGTTCTCAGCAACAGCTCAAGACAACCTTAATGAAGCCACCGGTAACTGGGCAGGTGCCCTAGAATTACCAGGAGGTCAATCGTTACGCATCGTATTCCACATCTCCAATGATGGAGAAGCATTGTCTGCAACTATGGACAGCCCAGATCAAGGCGCATTCGGTATGAAAATGGATAAGGCAGCATATGGCGACAAAACAATAGAATTGACCATGAACCAAATTCAGGGCACTTATAAAGGCACATTGAAAGATGGTAAATTTGAAGGAACTTGGTCACAGTCTGGTCAGACCTTTCCATTGAACCTCGAAAAGGTTGTGAAAGAAGGGAAGATCTAGTAGCACAGAATTAATAGTTATTGGTAAAGGTTGATGATTTGCATAATTTGTAAATCATCAACCTTTTTTTTATGTCCTCCTATAAGAAACTATCTGCACTTCTACTCTTTTTAATCTGTTCTTTTTCATACGCCCAAATCGAAAAAGCTCCTGACCGCAGTGAAGGCGAAGGTCCTTTTGACAGAATGATCATTCGAGGAGTTACCTTGATCAATGGGAATGGTGCTCCGCCAACGGGCCCTGTAGATATTGTAGTAGAGGACAATATCATCAAAGGAATATTTAATGTTGGGTACCCAGGCATGCCTATTCGCCCACAGGACAGGCCAAAAGCTCAAAGTGGTGATAAAGAATATGATTTTGAAGGCATGTATTTGCTCCCTGGTTTCATCGACATGCATGGCCACATCGGAGGAACCTCTCAAGGGACTCCATCGGAATATGTATTCAAACTCTGGCTAGCTCACGGAATCACAACGATCAGAGACCCTTCCGCAAGTAATGGACTGGACTGGGTTCTTGAACACAAAGAAAAATCAAATAAGAACGAGATCACAGCCCCTCGTATCTTTGCCTACACAGGATTTGGGCAAGGATCAAAAGAACCCATTTCAAACCCTGAAATGGCACGAGAATGGGTGAGACAGAATGCTGAAAATGGAGCTGATGGAATCAAATTCTTTGGTGCGGCTCCCGACATTATGCAGGCTGCGCTTGAAGAGAATAAAAAACTGGGATTACGTTCTGCCATGCATCATGCCCAAATGGATGTGGTAAGGTGGAATGTACTCAATTCAGCCAGGGCCGGCTTGACATCAATGGAACATTGGTATGGTCTACCTGAGGCCTTATTCACAGATAGAAAGGTTCAGAATTATTCTTTGGACTACAATTATAGAAATGAACAAGACAGATTTGGAGAAGCGGGCCAGTTATGGAAACAAGCCGCAGAACCCTTTTCTGATCACTGGAACAAGGTGATGAATGAGTTGCTCGAACTCGATTTCACATTAGACCCAACTTTTAACATCTATGATGCGAATAGAGACCTGATGAGAGCTTATGCTGCTGAATGGCATCAAGCGTATACCCTACCTTCTCTTTGGGAATTCTACAGACCTAGTAGAAGATCTCATGGTTCTTATTGGTTTTATTGGGGCACTGAACAAGAGGTGGCTTGGAAAGAGAACTACAGACTATGGATGACTTTTATCAATGAGTACAAAAATCGTGGAGGACGGGTTACTGCTGGTTCAGATTCTGGTTTCATTTATCAACTTTATGGCTTTGGTTACATCAGAGAATTAGAGCTTTTGCGCGAAGCAGGATTTCATCCGCTTGAAGTGATCATGAGTGCTACACTAAATGGCGCTGAGGCGCTCGGAGCTGATGACATGTTGGGGTCTGTAGAAGTTGGGAAATATGCCGACTTTGTAATTCTAGAAGAAAATCCACTCCAAAACCTCAAAACCCTCTATGGCACGGGTACACTCAAATTAAATGAGAACAATGAGGTGACTAGAGTTGGCGGTGTGCGCTATACAGTAAAGGATGGTATTGTTTATGATGCCAAGGAGCTTCTCCAAGATGTCAAGCGCATGGTCGATGCTAAGAAGAATGGCATGTCCTTTAAAATGACTACGAAATGAGATATCTACTAGTCTTGGTCTTCTGCGCTTCGATTTTAGGATGCGAGACGACTAAAAAAGAGATTCCTCCAAATACATTTCAAACTATTTCATTGAATGGAGATTCTTTGTTCATTCCGGTCAAATCTTCTGAAGCGGAACAGCGGCTCATGGATAATCTGAAAACCGCTCAAGAAAGCTTCGAAGAAAGCCCTTCAGAACTTAACTATATCTGGCTAGGTAGAAGGTGGGCATATCTCGGAGATTATCTCAAGGCCATAGAAGTTTATTCTGAAGGTCTAAACGAATACCCAAACTCTTATAAGTTATTTAGGCATAGAGCACACCGTTTGGTGAGCTTAAGGAAGTTTGACCAAGCCATTGCTGATTTTAAACAAGCTTATGAGTTGATGCCTAAAGATAAATTGGAAACTGAACCTGACGGTATTCCTAATCGATTAAACCAGCCGCTTTCCAATACGCAATTCAATATCCTTTACCACTGGGGGCTTGCGCATTATCTGAAAGGAGAATTCAATGAAGCCATTAAGATCTACCAAGAATGCATGGATTATTCAAAAAACGATGACCTCATTACAGCTACAGCAGACTGGCTTTATATGTCACAAAGAAGGGCAGGTCAAGTTGAGGCAGCAAATAAAACTTTAGACTTGATAAATACTGAAATGAACATCATCGAAAATTCGAGCTATCATAAAAGGTTACTGATGTATAAAGGAGAACTCCCTTTGGACTCCCTATTTAGCACAAATGATGCTGATGCAGAGTTGAGTTTGATCACTCAAGGCTATGGAGTTGGCAATTGGTACTTATATAATGGTGATACCACTCAAGCTAAAAAAATCTACCTAGATGTGGTTGCCAATGAGAGTTGGTCTCCGTTCGGATATATCGCTGCAGAAAGAGACCTCTCTATTTTGAGATAAGTAACTTTTTAATCGCATAACCATTCTCATTTTCAACAATGACTAGGTAAATGCCTGGTGTCATTTGGCCTCCATTCATAGAGACCCTCTGTGGCAACTGCTCAAATTTTGAATTAGATATCAACTTGCCCGTTGCGATTGAAATGATCTTTAGTTCAGCATGCTTATTGACAAATGTTACAGGAATTCCGATGAAGTATTCATCAATAGCAGGATTTGGTTGTATCGTCAATTCTTGCGAGAAATCTTCTCTTTCAACAGAAGTCACGACATCTTCACCGTCGTTCTCATCATTTTCGAATATAAACTCCTCCAAAAGGCCTTTCTGAGAAAGGTCTCTTCCTTCAAAGGCAGCATAGTCTAATGGAAATCTTTTCATTCGAAAGGTGATGTTATTATTTACTGAAAGCTCTGTGCCTTGTGGTACTAATTCTCCCCCTAGAAGTGGAATACGATACTCCCAAACTAATTCTCCAATTTGATTCAATTCATAAGCATAGCCATATCTGCCTGATAAAATCAAATGATTCCCATTAGGCAAGCGTTGTGCGCTTGAAAGCCCCGTTGAATAAGCAATATCAGGTGTCTGCGGATGTGCATAAGTCTCTATAAGCGCTTGCTCAGATGCAATTTCATCAACAAAGTACTCGCCAGTATTTGGATCTATAGTTGCAATAAGTTGAGCTACAGAGGTTTGGTTTGGAAGACGATTATTAAAGAGTAGTATTTGCCCATAATCTTCATCTCCCAATTGAGCATTTGCATTGACCCAATTGACATCATGTTGAAAAAATAGAGATTGACCAACTGCAGTACTTGATTGATAGGTAGCAGGATTGCCCCAACGATATACTAAATCTCCTGCATCACCTGAAGCTTCATTTGTAGAAATACTATGATCAATTATCCAAAATTCGTTGAAGTAAGGTACTGACAATACGATTTGATCTAGTGTTTCATTATAATCAATCGAATTGATATGAAGCCAATCAGGGTGACCATCATGCTCATCATAGTTCACATCTATCTTTTGCTTATTATCATTTATGATACCATAATTATCCCTTTCTGGAAACCTATCTTGAATGATATGATCAAAGGCATCCCATTCCCAAACGATCTCATCAGCAACCGGGTCCCATTCAAGGATCTTTTCTGACCAAACCTGTGACTGTGTGATGATCTGTGGGTCTCTGCCGGCATTGGCAGCGGTGGTTGAATCAACCTTTGACCAAGCAATCATGAGAATGTTCCCATTTTCCATTGGAACCACATCGTGATGAAGCCTTGCATTTTCATTATTGAGTTCGTAGAAGGCTTTAGCATTCCCTTCCCAATCGACTATCTCAACTATAGCTCCGCCACCTCCAGCCCAAATGGCATCTTCGCTTCGATTACTAGGCCTTTTGCAGCGTACTAAATCACCATTTGCCAATAAATAAACGCTGTTCCCCGGACGATAGTCATTATTATCGTCCCAATAATGCACGACTTGCCCTTCATTATCTATCAATAAGGTCTTTTCCTGATTATGTGAATAGAAGAGGTTGTAACCCGAATAGCTCTCATCAGTAATATGAGAGATCAGTCCAACTGTATTTTGAGCTTTTACAGTTGAGAAGAAAAAGGCACTAAAGAAAAGTGCTATCAAGAATTGAAGCCTTCTCATCGGAGTAGAATTTCAGTAATAAAACTTAAAATAAAAAGAGACTGTCAAAAGACAGCCTCTTTAATCTATTCAATATGAAGTTTTTATGGCACGAGTGTAATTGGCCAATCGGCTCCACCTGTGTAGTGAACTACACCAGTTCCAGCCTCACCATAAGTATTTACCCATACAATTGTCCAATCATTACCCACGATAGATGAACCTGAGAAATCCCAAGTATCACCGTAGATATCAACAAATGTGGAGAAACTAACTTCCGTACAAACGTCAGTGAAGGTAATTGTGTTATTAGGAGCAATAAAGCCACCATAACAACTCGGATAAGCTCCAAATGACCAATCATCGAACCAGTATACACCACCACCTTTAGAGATGATCTCTACTGAACCGCTGGCATCACCAGCTCCACACCAGAAGTTTGAACCATCATAATCATAGTTTCCACTAAGTTCTGAAGGACAAGCCGCAGGAAGTGTATAATCGAAATGACCCCTGAATGCACTACCATTAACCGCTGCAGAGGCATTATCTGCTCCATAAACGGCATTATCACCTTCAAAAGTTAAGTAGCCTTTAAAAGTGAATTGGTCTCCTGCTGTAAGATCAGCAAATGACAAGCCTGTTGCTGCCAAAATCTGGGCTCCAGTAATGGTGATGTTCTCTAAGGCTCTTAAACCATTAGGCCCATCTATGAAGTCTGATTGAGTATAAGCAAGGAAACGATCTACTGTTTGCTCTGAACCAGAAACTGGTTTATAAACAAGATTCACGTAATACTCCTCTACTAACTTCCCACCTTGTAAATCCACAAACTCAACCGAGTAAGTGTAAGTCGAATTATTTACAGTTTCCGGACTAAGTACATTAACTAATTTAGATGATTCTTCAATTAGCTTAACGTAACCCGCCTTTTTAGCATCGTCAAATGTCAAAACTGGCTTCAGATCTGGATCTGCGCAACCAATTAGACCAATCACGAATGCCAACATCAAAATTGCTATATTTTTATTTTTCATGTTCTTTTCTATTTGTTCGATTAGTAAACTGTTGCACTACCATCATCCCAGAATACTCTTTCTGTAATGCTCTTCTGATCTGCACTTGGATTACGAGTCACATGATCATCAGGTAAATAGAATGATCTCATGAATTCACCAGCAGCTCCCTGTAAAGCAGGTTGCATATTATCTGGCATACCCGTTCTTCTGTACATATTATAAGCTTCGATACCATTTCCCCAAAGGGCAATATAGTATTCGTTCATGATAATATTCAATCTCGCTGCATCGGTAGTCGCTGCATCATACTCTGATAAAACAAAGGCCACATAATTGTCAACATCTGTCTGGTCAGCTCCAAAAAGGTCCTGAACAGTACCTGTTCCTCCTCCTCTAATAGCTACTTCTCTAGCAAATGTCGCTGGATCTTTAGATGAAAAGCCTAAAACTTTATCGAAAGAAGCTCTCATGCCAGATTCAAGCATTGCTCTCGGATTATCAGAAGTTCCTAGTGTCAATGCCGCTTCAGCTCTCATGAAGTCAACATACGAAGACAACATCATTGGCCAAATACCTTGACCCAAAGCTCCAGTAGTACCTTGTTGTTGCTGATCCGCAAAGGAATCATCATCAAACTGCCCACCAAAAGGATACAAACCGTAAATGGTTCTTAAGTTACCATCTGGTGGAATACCGTCATTATTCATATGGTCTCTACCCATATAACCGTCACCTGGGAATGGGATACAATATGGCATTCTAGGATCTACATCAGTATAATAACTAGGTGTAGCAGCCGGATCAGGCAAATTGGTCAAAACACAAGAATAAACCTCTGCAGTCAAAGCCGAAGCATCTTCTATTTGTCTGTAGAAATAATATCTAATTCTTGGATCAACATAAGGATTTCCAGCCTGCTCTTTACCTGCTCTAAGTTTCCACATGTAATAAGTAGCCATGTAGTCCCCATCAGAAGTTTCATAAGAATTGTTATATCGCGGATGTCTTGAATTAGGATTAATACGAGTTGAACCGTACTCAAACTCCCAATCATCATCACCTGAGTCTATAACACCAGCTGAAATTGCTGCATTTACTTCAGCAGCAGCATTTCCATTTACCAATCTAGTTGTAACCGCTGCTCTAAGTTTCAGTGTATTACCTAAAGTAATCCACTTATCAGCATCACCTCCAAAGAAATTGTCGTAACCAGGAGAGGCAGCGTTTGTACCTGTCATCTGAGCAATAGCTTCATCTATTAATGCTACGGCAGCAGCATAAACATCAGCACCTGGCTCTGCGGTTGGCGCAATTACATCAGTACCTTGAAGTGACTCAGAATAAGGAACATCACCAAATACATCAACTAAAAGCATCATTGTATATGCTTTCATAATTTTTGATGAACCGGCATGGATATCAAGTCCAATATCCTCAGAAAGATTGATAGCCACCTCTATATCTGCCCATAAATTAGCGTAGACGTTTGACCAAATCCCATTGAAAGAACCGCCATTGGCAGCATCAACATACTGAAATGAGCTTGTATTGGCCGTCATCCTTGCTAATGAAGAAGGATAATACCACATGTTGCCCATGATATTCCTCATGTTCAATTGTACTGAGTTATAAACGTCATCTAAAGAGGCTCCTTCAGGCGATACCTGCGTAGGATTCACTAAGTTTTCATCTATCTCACTACAGGCTGAAAACCCTAAAGCAAGGATAGCCAGCACAATGATTTTGTTATAAAATTTCATATTCAAGTCTTTTTAGAAAGTTAGGTTTAAACTAACACCATAACGCTTAGCCGTTGGAGCAGTACGGAAGTCAAATCCTCTACCATTACCAACACCTAAACTCAATACTTCAGGGTCAAAATTCATACCTGGAGGGAAGTTAGGAGCGTTAAAAAATAAGTTCTCACCAGAAAATGAGATACCTGCACTACCGAATGGAGTTTTACTCAATAAAGAGGCAGGAAGTGCATACGAAATTGAAACTTCACGTAAACGAATCACAGAGGCATCAAAAGTGGAACCCTTACGTGCACCGAAGTACGCATCGAAGAACACATCACCCATGTATGCTTGTATATCATTAGGAAGACCATCAGATTTAACACCATTTAAAATGATTGGTTGGAATCTGTCTTGACCTGTATCTACCGTATTTCCACGAGCCATCATAGCACCAACTGTTGTAGAGTATATATCTCCACCATGAGTATATGACCACTGGAATCCGAAAGAAATCCCTTTCCAAGATACTGTGTTAATCCAGTTTGCTTGGAAATCAGGGTTTGGATTACCGATAGGAACAATTTCCGAATTAGTAGTATATGAACCTTGATTATCAACAACTAAGTTACCGTCTGCATCTCTGTTAAAGTCAGTACCTAACATGATACCATAAGGCTGACCAGGAATCGCAAAGTTTCCTAAGTTACT
>CBFHYE010000218.1:0-2411 GCA_965659985.1 Roseivirga sp.
TCAATTGGGAGAACTCAACGAAAAGGATTATGCGCGAGAAGTGGATACCATGCTGAAAGATCATGGAGGTTATGAGTCTGTTGTGGAAAAAACAGTACGTTATTATATCGATAAGACGGGAGCCTGGACTTTGGAAGGTGACACGCAATACCATAAGGATGCGCAGGCGGTTGCGGATAAGCTGGGAAAGAAATAAACAACTGATTGTAGCGTCTCGCTACGACCAAATCAGGTCTGTTGTGGTTAAATGGCAGAGTAATTTGGAGATTGCCGCGCTGCGCTCGAAATGACGTTGAGTTTAAAGGGCTTGGTGCTTGGTGCTTGGAAATTAATAATTCTTAATTCTTAATTGACAATTGGTTTCCCATTAAAAAGCCCTTAACTACCCCTCAATAACGATGTTTACAGCTAACCTATTGATATTCAAACAATTTCCCTATATTCATTAAGTCATTTCTAGCAAAGGGTCAACTTTTTCAAAACAACTTTTTCGAATGCGCTAGAAATGGATAGAATGCTTTCCTCACCTTAAAGTCATTCTTGTCGGTCATTTTTTTTAACATCTAAAACCATTAGATATGACCATTCAGAAAAAGACCCTTATCGCCTTGTTTACACTAAGCTGCTTTACGCTTATTATTTTTGTATTCAATTCTTTCAACGTTACAAATGGTGAAGCTTACCTTTCTGTGTTGGGTGGCGGTACGGCAGATATGACCACGGGTGAATTTGATCTGCTCAACTTTAATTTTCTACCCTTTGCCATTGCCCCTTTGAAAATGATATCAGCGGTTGTCGCCTGCTCGAGTATCGTAATCGTGCTATTGACTTATAGCATTTACAGAAAGCACTATAAAAAATCCACCGGGAAGTATTTTCGTGTTAATTGATCTGAACTCCGCATCTGGTCGGAGCGTCTCGCTGCGACCCTTTGTCCAGTTGATCAAGTCTTAGCGAGAAGCTAAGAGACTCTTCGGTTTTGTCGTTCCTCCAAAACCCTCTGAGTGACGCTCTTTTTTAGCCGCTTGAGCATTGATAATTGCTAATTAACAATTCCCAGCCTGCTCTACGGTTAGCTCTCAATACACTATACATACGACTCCATACTCATTTTCCTATGGTCTGCTGACCAGGTTCCCCAAGAAAAGCGCATTTAAGAACAGTCTGTTAGTGCCGTACCACATACCTCTAAAGTTTGGATTATCAGCGAACATGATCACATTTCCACGGCCTACTCCACTCACGATCAGTGAAGCGGTTCCTCCAAGTTTTTCAAGATTTGCCTTATTCACATAACCGCCTAATAACGGATCCTCCGTGTATTGCACCACAGTGCTAAAAGGATTTTTACTTGGCGCCATAAAGATGCTATGGTTACGATACACTGGTAGATCTCTGCGTGTATAACCAAAGCCAAGCGGATGCGTGATGTCTATATCAGCTTGGTACATAGAACCACCAATAGCAGTAGAACCACGGGCATCTCTTGCCGTCACATAATCTAGTCTACCCTCTGGCGCATTATTTGGCCTTTCGGCAAAGGCCTCATTCACGAATTTGCTTCGAATGGCCCAGCTGGTCGCATTTCTTAAGGTGATTACTGTGCCCCCTTCTCTTACCCACTGCTTGATTCGCTCAATGGTATTCTCACCTAAGCTGCTATAGTTACCTGAAACCAAAACCAAGGTATTGTAAGCACTCCAATCTACGCGACCAATATTATTATCCCATACTTTGGTGATCGGCATGCCGACTTTAGAGTCGAGCAAGTGCCAAACCTCTCCTGCCTCATAGCTGCTGGTGTTGCCACCAATAATCATCAAAGCTTTGGGTTGTCGGATGGTTCTGAAATTGCCAGAACCTAAGTCAATGCCCTTGGTACTGTAACCTGTATTCACTGCATAGGCTGGAACACCTGCCAGCTCAGTAGCCTCTTCCACAAAAGCATGCACCAATTGGCCATCAACTTCTTGCCTAGATATAGGAATCATCAAAGTACCATAACCAAAGTCCATTTCGCCATCCGTAGTTTCTATTGTGAAAGGTTTGAATGCCGTGTTCACGTATAATCCTTTTTCCAAAAGATAATTCAAGGCTTTTGGTGCATAATACTCATCCCATTCGATCAAATAAGCATATTCACTTTGGTCGACTGAGACATAGCCTGAGTTTAGGTTATCACTACTCAATTCTGCCCCGTCAAGATCGTTTTTACCAGAATAACGGCTATACGGCATATTATAAGAAAGCGCAGCCGTCCAAGACGATGCATCATAGAAGATGCTATCATAAAAGGTGGTTACCTTTTCGAACATGGTACGCACCATACGGTATTGCGTTTGTGCGTTTGGCACATAAAAGGCATTTCCTGTTTGATAGGTCTTGCCGTCCAAGGTAATGTCCTCTTGAAG
>CBFHYE010000219.1:0-17922 GCA_965659985.1 Roseivirga sp.
TCTTCGTGACCTCTCATTCGAAAGGTCATGGCCTCTATGATCACAGGTTTTGGTGTTTTTCTAAGTTTCTCAGCCTGTGCTTTTATTGTTCTATGTACTTCTAAAATATTATTGCCATCGACTTGAATCGCTTCAATACCATAGGCGGGGCCTTTATCGATAAAGTGCTTGAATCGAAATTGCTCTTCACTTGGTGTGGAAAGGCCATAACCATTGTTTTCTATCACAAAAATTACCGGGAGATCCCAAACGGCTGCTACATTGAGGGCTTCATGGAAGTCTCCTTCTGAACTTGCTCCATCTCCGGTAAAGACCAAAGTGGCTTTCTGTTTTTCGCTCAGCTTATTGGCCAAGGCAATACCATCTGCCAAAGCCATTTGTGGGCCGAGATGTGAGATCATGCCTACAATATGGTGTTCAGTAGAGCCAAAATGAAAGGAGCGATCGCGGCCTTTGGTAAAGCCACTAAGCTTGCCTTGGAACTGAGTAAATAATCGAGCATATGGAACATTCCTTCCAGTAAAAACACCCAGATTTCGGTGCATTGGGAGAATGAACTCGTCCTGAGCCAAAGCTTGCACAGCACCCACGGAGACGGCTTCTTGCCCAATGCCTGAAAACCATTTGCTGATCTTTCCTTGCCTGAGGAGAATCAGCATTTTTTCTTCGATCATTCGTGGTCTGAGCAAATGCTCATATAAAAAAAGTAACTCTTCAGTCGAGTATCCGGCCTTTTTGAAACGCATAGGTTAGGAAGTGAATGGAGCAAATTTAAAGTAAAGGGTGAAACGCAGAAATTAAAGGTCATTATTTTTATCTTCGCCTCACTTAGTCTTATGATCAAATTTGAAAAATTTTCATTGGATAATGGACTCACTGTGATCGTTCATGAGGATAAATCCTCGCCAATGGCTGTGCTGAATTTACTCTATAAGGTCGGAGCACGGAACGAATCTCCGGAAAAGACAGGGTTTGCCCACTTATTTGAACATCTGATGTTTGGTGGATCCCAGCACATCAAATCCTTTGATGAACCTTTGCAACGAGTTGGTGGCGATAATAATGCCTTTACTTCCAACGATATTACAAACTATTACATCACTGTGCCATCAGTCAATTTGGAAACGGCTTTTTGGCTTGAGTCGGATAGAATGCTCAGTTTGAGTTTTGATCCAAAGGTGCTAGAAGTACAAAGGTCGGTAGTGATTGAGGAGTTCAAGCAACGTTATTTAAACCAGCCTTATGGAGATGTTTGGTTGAAGCTTCGACCATTGGCTTACCAACAGCATCCTTACCAATGGCCAACCATTGGTAAGGAGGTTTCACATATTGAGCAGGCTCATATGGATGATGTGAAGGCATTCTTCAAGACGCATTATGTACCTAATAATGCGGTCTTAGTGTTGGCAGGAGATGTGGAATTGAAACAAGTAAAGGCTTTAGCCGAAAAATGGTTTGGCCCAATTCCAAAAGGTGATATCGCAAGAGATGAGATTCCAAATGAACCTAAACAAAGTGCCTATAGAGTTCTTGATACTAGTTCAGATGTGCCCTTAGAAGCTTTTTATCTTTCCTTTCACATGGTCGGTCGTGCAGATGAACTCTACCATACTTACGATCTTTTGAGTGATGTATTGGGCAGGGGTAAGTCAAGTATTCTATATCAGAAGTTGGTGGAGGAAAACCCTTTATTCAACTCTATTAGTTCATTTGTTACCGGTAATATTGATCCCGGATTGCTGACTATTCAAGGTAAACTCAACCAGAATGTTTCAATGGTAGAGGCTGAAAATGCGGTTTGGGAGGTTTTGGACTCGTTTAAAGAAACTGGTATCTCATCAGCCGAACTTGAGAAAGTAAAAAACAAGGCAGAGTTCACTCAGGTTTATTCTGATATGGAACTGTTGAATCGAGCAATGAATTTAGCTTTTGCCGAGATGTTAGGTGATGCGAATCTTGCGAATGAGGAGATCGATAGGATAAGAGCAGTGAGTAAAGAGAGCATAGCTAAGGTTGCTAAAACTTGTTTGAGCAAAGAAAACGCCTCATTATTGAGATACAGAATTAAAAAGAAGAGCGCATGAAGATCAGAGTAGGTTTTGGTTACGATGTACACAAACTAGAGGAGGGAGAAGACTTTTGGTTGGGTGGAATTAAGGTTCCCCATACCCATGGTGCAGTTGGCCATTCTGATGCAGATGTGCTTATTCATGTGATCTGTGATGCCCTGCTCGGGGCGGCCAATATGCGTGATATCGGCTTTCACTTTTCTGATCAAGACCCAAAGTTCAAAGGTATTGATAGCAAGATATTGCTTAAAGAAGTAGTTGATTTGATTGCAGATAAAGGCTTTCAGATCGGTAATATTGACTGTACGGTGGCCTTGCAACAACCAAAAGTTAATCCACATATACCATCAATGAAGAAGTGCTTGGCAGAAGTGATGGAGATAGAGGAAGAAGATCTTTCAATCAAAGCCACCACAACTGAAAAACTTGGTTTTGTCGGTAAAAAAGAAGGGGTGGCTGCCTATGCCACCGTGTTGATTCAAAAAGATTAATGTCAGTGCCTAAACTTATTGAGACTGGTGATGGCACGCATTCTCTTTATTTAAGAGACATGAATGAGACCTATCATTCTACCCATGGAGCGCTTTCTGAATCCAAGTATGTCTTTTTAGAAAAAGGCGTTCAAGAATTTATTAAGAATAACCAACCTAAAAGGATTGATATTTTAGAAGTGGGTTTTGGCACAGGTTTGAATGTGCTAATGATGCTGGATTTTGCAAGAAATAACCGATCATTGGACATCCATTTAACCACATTAGAACCTTTTCCATTAGCAAAGGAAATTTATGATAAACTCAATTTCGCCAATCACCTAGAACATATTGATCATAAGGATCTAATTGCTTTACATGAAGTTGTAGATCAAGAGGTCTGGAAGGATGAAAATTTTACATTTCAGAAATACATCAACCATGTTCAGGAAGAGGAGTTAAATCAGATTTTTGATATTATTTTTTTTGATGCTTTCGCGCCAAGTAAACAGGCAGAGATGTGGGAGCTTTCTGTTTTTCAAAAATTATATGGGTGCCTTTCTAACAAAGGCATATTAGCTACCTATTGTGCACAAGGGCAATTCAAAAGAAACCTAAAAGAAGCTGGTTTTGAAGTAGAAACACTTGAAGGTCCACCTGGAAAGAAAGAAATGGTTCGAGGGAGAAAGGGCTAACTAGTCATTCGATTAATTCAATTAAGCGATAGGTTAAAAGTGATTAGTCGTATATTATTAGTCTTAAACTTAGACCATGACTAGTTCCAATTTTCCCAAAACAATATTGCTGATAGGCATTAGTATTCTCATTTATGCCTGCCAAACTTCCAAAGCTGTGAGTTTTAATCAAGATGATAATGATGTCTATTTGGCGCAAAAATCGAGTATGCCCAAAGGAGCTGTGCGCTTGACCATTCAATTAAGATCTGATCTGATGTCAGGAGATGGCGAGCACTATGCGGAAGCAGAGGTGCTCGAAGTTCACATGTATGGTGGGACTTTCGCATCTGCAAAACCGAAAAAAGGTGATGTGGTGAGGCTGAGTATAGTTGGAGGAATTGAAGGGAGAGGATTTAAAAATGGAGACAAAGTGAAGTTGGATGCACTTACCGCAGTGCTTAAAGAGGGTGACATGTTAGATATTTCAATGCTTTGATCTATGAATAAGAAAATAAGTACAAGACTGATTATTACTTCCATTACTGTTTTAGTGGCTTTGTTTTGGTGGCAACCATGGAGTGGTAGCCAATTGAAATGGCAAGAAAGGGAACTTCAGCTAACGCCTTATCAAATTGAAGATGTTGAAGCCGGTGATGAATATGAAAATCCGATTAAAAGATCTCAGTTCGAATTTGATCGTTTAAAAGACCCAAAAACAGGGCAAATCCCAGCACAGATCAAGTTAAAAGAGCAGGCTTTCATTCATAAACAAAATGCGAAGATTGCTCCTGTGAATGGAAATGAGGATACCGAACTACAGCCCTTTTCAACTTCAGCGGCATCGCCATTTGTAAACAGAGGGCCATGGAATATAGGCGGTCGAACACGAGCCTTAGCTATTGATGTCAACAACGAAGATATCATATTAGCAGGGGGGATTTCAGGGGGTGTTTGGCGAACGACTAATCAAGGAGCAAGTTGGACGAGAACAAGTGATTTAGATCAGCATCCTTCTGTAAGTGCCTTAGTGCAAGATAGGCGTGCCGGAATGTCAAATAATTGGTACTACGGTACCGGTGAAAGAAGAGGTAATTCCGCTAGTGGAGGAGGAGCTTTCTATTTTGGAAATGGTATTTATAAGTCTACTGATAATGGAGCGAGTTGGTCTCTCATTCAAAGCACCTCACAGGCGGGCACATCAGGTACCGACCCGATCAATCAATTAAGCACTTTTACATTGATCGATGAGATGGCGATCGATTATTCCAATACAAATCAGACAGAGATCTATGTTGCGGGTACAGGCCGAATAACAAGAACTGATGATGATTTCCAAACTTTTGCAACGGTTTTAGGTAACAATAACAATGGCAATAACATGGCAGATGTCGTGGTTACACCTTCAGGTACCGTTTTTGCCACAATTGGAAACCAGTTTACCAATGGAGGTGCCGGGCAAGATGGTGTTTGGCGTTCTGATAATGGCTTATCATGGACAGAAATCACTCCAGCGTCTGGTTTAGAGAGCTCATATCTCAGGTTGGAACTAGCTGTTGATCCTCAAGATGAAAGTCTTATTTGGTTGGTAAGTGATCAAGCGCTCATGCGATGGAATGACAATACACAGACATGGACCGACTTAAGTGCAGCACTAGAAATCCCCGCAGATCCTGACGATCGCGATGGGTTTACTGATTTTACTACCCAACAGTACTATGATCAATTGGTAACGGTCCACCCGAATAATAGCGATGTAGTTTACATTGGTGGGACAAACCTTCATCGTTCACTTGATGGCTTTTCAACAACGGCTCAGAAAAGAATCGTTGCTGGCTATTTCGTTGAGAATCATCATCCTGATCAGCATAAGGTGGTTTTCTTTGATTCAGATCCGAATAAGATGCTAACAGGTGATGACGGAGGAGTGCACTTGACTAGCGATAATTTAGCAGATGGTTCAGAGGAGTTTCCGGTAACTTGGCAGTCTTTGAATAATGGTTATTTGTCTACTCAGTTTTATCATGCGGACATCAATAACATGGATATTGGTGACCCAATAATTATTGGTGGGATGCAAGATAATGGGACTTTCATCATTTTAAATACTACTGACCCACAAGCGGATTGGGTCAGAATTGGAGGAGGAGACGGTTCTTGGGCTGGTTACACTTACAATGCTTTTTACCATTCTTCTCAAAACGGATTTGTTGATCGAAGAGAGATAGTAGGCAATTCAATAGAAGCACCAATAGATATTACACCTCTGCCAGAGTCACAAAGAGAAGATGAGTTCTTATTCATTAACCCTTTTGAGTATAACATGGTCAACCAAGACCAAGTGGTAATTGGAGGCTTGGGAAGAGCATTTTTCACTAATGATGTCAGAACGAATCCTGGTGTTGGAGAGTGGTTCGAGATCACAAGTCCTAATATTACTGGATCTAATGCAAATGTCACTGCCATGGGTTTCTCCGTGGAACCGGAAGGTGTTTTGTACATGGGTACTGATTTTGGAGATGTACTCAAAGTGACAAATACACAGGAAATTAACAGCAGTGTACAGGCAGAAGACCTACCAATAGGAAACATGCCTAGCGAAAATATTGGAGCAATAAAAGTAGATCCGGCAGATGCAGATCATGTGATTGTAACCTTTACAAACTATGGGGTCTTGAGTATTTGGGAATCAACAGATGGAGGTCAGACATGGTCTAGTATTTCAGGAAATCTGGAAGAAAACCCTGATGGATCGGGGGTTGGGCCTTCTGTGCGTTCCTTCGAGATCATGCCTGATGGTAATGGTGGCAACTACTATTTTGCTGGTACTTCGGTGGGCTTATTTATGACTCAGAGCCTCAATGGTGACAATACAGTGTGGACCCAGCAGGCTCCAGATATCATTGGAGACGTTGTTGTAAGCTGGATCAGGGTAAGACCTATTGAAGGTTTGGTCATGGTAAGTACGCATGCCAACGGGACATTCACAGGCACTTATGATGTAGGTAAAAATGCATTTGTCAATTATTCTTACAATCCAGATGCAGTTGAATATGTTTTGAGGGCTAACCAATCATTTGATCAGAATAACCCAGTGGGTTATCAATGGATCAGAAATGGTGAGGATATACAAGGAGAAAATAGTTCTACACTTACCGTAACAAATGGAGGGGTGTATCAAGTAAGATTGAATTTTATTGATGGGAATACGGGTGCTTCCAATGCTATAAACATTGATTTGGATGGGAGTGCTCCTGAGGTCACTTCTATTACAAGATTTGATCCAATAGATCAAGATGTTCAGGTTTCAGAGGTTACTTTTCAAGTGACTTTTAATGAAGCTGTTTTGAATGTAGATGCTTCAGATTTTGAAAGTACAGGCAATGCAACGGGAAGTGTAGCCGGAGTAACGGAGCAAACATCTAACTTGGTTTATAATGTTACTTTGAACAATATCGCAGGTGCAGGAGAACTGGGTTTAACCATTGTTGATGGCACTGATATTACAGATGAAACCGGTAATTTATTTAGTGGAAGAATAAATGCTTCAGAGACCTACAGTATCGTTGATGGTGTTGCACCAACAGCTTCGATTACAAGGTTTGATCCGAGTTCAGAAACTACGAATCAAGCAGAAGTAACCTTTCAAATTGAGTTTTCTGAAAAAATTGTCGGTTTTGGACCTTCAGACCTACAGTTCTCGACAGCCTCTGTTGGTGCCACGTTCGGGAGTTTAAGAGAAGTAGAGACAGGGCTCACTTTTGAAATAAGTGTGGTAGAGATAGAAGAAGATGGTTTAGTAGCTATCGAATTTAGCCCTTCTCAGGACATTGAGGATGAAAGTGGAAATGCTTTCGAAGGTGTGGTGACAACAAATGAAAGTTATACCATTGAAAACATCATTACTTCGATTGATGAACGCTATTTAGGAGGAAATGGGGAGATAAAGGTAGATAGAAATCCCTCAGATGGTCTGTTCTATTTGGCCTTCCCTCAAAATTTTGCAGGAGACTTTGACTTGGGCGTAATCAATGCTTCAGGTCGAATCATTAAGTCAGAAAAGGTCAATGGTTACCAGGCTGAGCAGCAGATCGCATTGGATCTCAGTACTTCGCCCGATGGACTCTATATTCTTAAGGCGAGTAAAGAAGATCAAGAATTGACGATCAAGCTACTGAAGAGGTCCAACTAGATTTTATATATACCCAGATGAGTAATACAGTAATCTAGGGGTATATCATGGGCTTCAATAAAATCAATTTTGTCTAAAGGTGGGGTTAAGCAAAGCCCTACTTTTAGGCATTTTTTATTTACATGCTTCAAGAAAGTATCGTAAAATCCGCCACCATAACCAATGCGACTTCCATCTTTATCAAAAATGATCATGGGAATGAAGACAGCATCTAGTTTTTCTTCATCAAAAAATACATTTGAATCAGGCTCGGCAATACCCCATTTACTTACTTTCAGTTTTTGATGCCGCTGATAACGATGATGTGAAAGTTTTCTTTTACCTATTACTTTTGGTAGCACTACTTCAGCTTGATTTTTCCAAAGTGTATCGATCAGTGGCATTGTTTCTACCTCTCTTTGAGAGGGCATTGACATGAAAATGTGCGCTGCTTTAATGTGGGATTGTTCTTCAAGGAATTTTTTGAAATAATGATTGATCTTTCGGTTCCTAAGATCAAATTCTTTTTGCGTAAGCGTTTTACGTTTTTCAAGATAAACCGCTCTCAGCACATGCTTATCCATTGGAACTGATCAGGTGGAATCGATAATCAAAAGGATCGAATGCATCTAAGCATGTCGATATAAACGAAGGATCATTTAAATAAAAGTTAAGGAAATTGTCTTTTCTCTCTTGCGGTGCCCCCCCAGGAAAAAGGGACTCTTTAATGGCATATATTCTATTAACCAGTACTTCCTGATTTTTACGTTCAGCCCTGAGTAATTTCTTTTCAAGTTTTTCTAGAGAACGTTCTGCCTTACGGTGTTCGCCTTTTACTGTTGGCTCTAGTGTGGTGTCTATGTCCTTAGCCTGTTGTAAGGCTCTATCGAATAGCGTATTCAGCGCTTCTTTCTGTAAGGCAAGATCAAGGTTGTATTGAGTGCTCTCCTTAACTCTTTCATTGACAAGGTCTAGGTCTTTTTTGAATAGATCTTCCCATCCCAATTCGGTTTGGATAATTTTTCTGCGCGTATTTTTGTCGATAACCCCAGCAAAATTCCTAGGCATCAACAATGGGAAGGTTATTCCGAAATGATCGAAATTGTCTTTGAGCTGAAGCCAATAAACGAGTTCGGATGGTCCGCCTACATAAGCCAAATTAGGGAGCAAATATTCCTGGTAAAGGGGTCTCAACATAACATTTGGACTGAATCTTTCTGGGTGAGTGCTGATCTCCATTTCCATCTCTTCCCTTGTAAACCTAATGTCAGTGTCCAAAACAACGAATGAATTCTCTCTTTTCTCTATTCTTGCCCTTATTTCACCTTTTAAATAGAAAAAGTTGATCTCTCTAGGATGAACCTGAGTATTATAATCTAATGCTTCTAATTTTTGAGTCGTCTGATCAACAAGGTTTTGGGGTGTATGATCGAAGACGTCAGCTCTAATTACTTCTTCAAAGAGCTGCTTACATTGTTTGTCATCCGCATCGATAACCACCAGCCCTTTGTCTCCAAAAAGGTGATTTACATACTTTCTTGCCGCTTCCGCCAGGTTTTCACTTTTAAGGTATGCCTCCTGAAAGAAAGCCGGAATTCCCGGAAATTCTGTAATGATATCTTTTAGCTCTTTAGGATTGAAATGCCCAACGGCTCCAGTTTGCTCAGTTTGCCATTGAAATTTTTTGCCAGCATATCTAAAATAGCTGATCTCTTCAAAATCATGATCTTCAGACGCCATCCAGTATACAGGAACGAAGTTATGCGCTGGATAGGTATTTTTTAACTCCTCACAGGCTCTAATGACCGTAACGATCTTATAAATAAAATAGAGTGGGCCGGTAAAAATATTGAGTTGATGACCTGTAGTGATGGTGAAGGTTTTACTATGCGCAAGATCCTTTAGGTTGGATTCAAGCTTAGGGCTAATTTCTAGCCCTTCGTATTGTTTTTGAAGTACCTCTACAAGAGTCTTTCTGTTTTCATCATTGAACTTGCGATGCTCAATCTGTTGTTTGAAATTCTCTACAGTTGGGAGACCATTATGAAACGCTGACAAAGCGGGCTTCCCAGAAATGTAGTCTAGAAAGAAGCCTGAGAAACTATTGGTCTTATCGAAATCAATTTTCTGTAGTAAACAGGCGGGTTGGTCCAATACTTCCATAAAGAATCGAAATGATTTCGTTAAATGTATTTAAAGTTACTCGTTTTTAACCCCAAAATCATGCGGACGGTTCGCCATAAAGATCAAATTCTGTCGCATCGGTGATCTTGATCTGAGCGAAGTCACCTACGCGGAGGTAGTGCTTTTTCGCATCGATCAGAACTTCGTTATCTACTTCTGGGCTATCGTGCTCCGTTCTTCCAACAAAATTACCGCTCTCTTTTCTGTCAATAAGGACTTTGAATTCTCTGCCCACCTTGGCTTCATTGATCTCTCGTGAAATGCCTTCTTGTAGGTCCATGATGATGTTAGCCCGTTCTTGTTTTACTTCATCAGGCACATCATCTTCATAAGAGAAAGCATGTGTGTTTTCCTCATGAGAATAGGTGAAGATACCGAGACGATCAAATCTTGAGCGCTCAACAAAGTCGTACATCTCTTGGAAATCCTTTTCAGTTTCGCCCGGATGGCCAGCGATCAGTGTCGTTCTAATGGCAATATCAGGTACTCTAGCTCTCATTTCATCCAATAAGGCCTCGGTCTTTTCACGTGTAGTTCCTCTGCGCATCAGCTTAAGTACTTTGCTTGAGCCATGTTGAAGTGGAATATCCAAATAATTACAGATGTTGTCCCTCTCGTTCATCACGTCTAAGACATCCATAGGGAAACCTGTAGGAAAAGCATAGTGCAACCTGATCCAATCTATACCTTCTACGTCAGAGAGATTTCTCATCAGTTCAGCTAGGTTTCGTTTCTTATAGATATCAAGCCCGTAGTATGTAGAATCTTGAGCGATCAGCAATAGTTCTTTGGTGCCATTTTTTGCTAAATTCTTGGCTTCTGTAACGAGTTCCTCAATTGGTTTAGAGACATGCTTTCCTCTCATGAGTGGGATGGCGCAAAAAGAGCATGGTCGATCACAGCCTTCAGCGATCTTCAGGTAGGCGAAATGATTGTTGGTAGTGGTGATGCGTTCTCCGATCAATTCGTGTTTGTAGTCAGCCTTGAACTTCTTGAGGATATTAGGTAGATCACGGGTGCCAAAGAAAGCATCTACTTGGGGAATCTCTTGCTCTAAGTCTTGCTTATAGCGCTCAGATAGACAGCCGGAAACATAAATTTTTTCGACTAATCCTTCTTCTTTAGCATCGACATAACGCAGAATGGTATCAACAGATTCTTGCTTAGCATTGTCTATAAAACCACAAGTATTGATGATTACTACATTGGCGTCATCGTTTTTGGCTTCGTGAGAAGTTTCAATGCCGTTACCGCGCAATTGGGTGAGCATCACCTCAGAGTCCACTAAGTTTTTAGAACAACCCAGTGTTACTATGTTGACTTTTGTTTTTTGATTTCCCTTCGCCTTCATGCCATGAATTTAGGCGACAAAGGTAATGATAAATGACAGAAGACCGATGTTGGCCAACCGAAGTCTGAAATCTTAAAGCCGACATTTAATGTCTAAAACCTAAACTCTCTTCTTGCGGAAAGTAATGGGTACAAGTTCATCCGTTGGCATTCCGATCTGGTAGAGCTCCCAACTTGAATCATACTTGGCTAGAATCTGTCTTATACAATCGACTCTATCTTCACTTGGGTTGTCGCAGTCGGCCCAGTAAAATACTTCTACTCGATAATTGTATGATCTTTTCTGTCCGTTGATCTTTACTTCTACCTCAATGTCTTGCTCACCAGTAATTTGAGGAATTTGAATGGCAATTGCGCTCATAGGTCTGTTCGTTTGTGTACAAATGTTTTCTATCCATTTAAGTACTTACAACTAACTTGCCAAAGCTGTATTGATCTGTAAATCAATAAGTTGATTATTGATAAAAGTGAGATTTGACCGATTCCATACACCAAAATGTACGATTGCGTTCAACCTATGATTGGATTACTTTTTGAAAAGTGAGTCTACAAACTCTGCCTTATTAAAGACCTGTAAGTCTTCAGTCTTTTCACCTACTCCGATATATTTTACAGGAATTTTGAATTGATCTGAGATACCGATCACTACACCACCTTTGGCTGTACCATCTAGTTTGGTTATGGCTAAGGCTGTTACATCAGTCGCTTTAGTGAATTCTTTGGCTTGGATAAAGGCATTTTGACCTGTAGAGCCATCAAGTACCAACATGATCTCATGAGGTGCTTCCGGAATGAATTTTTGCATCACACGTTTGATCTTCGACAATTCATTCATCAAATTAACTTTGGTGTGAAGTCGGCCAGCTGTATCTACGATCACAAGGTCGCAATCATTTTCCACACCATATTTTACAGCATCAAAAGCTACTGCACCTGGGTCTGTGTTCATGCCATGTGCCACCACAGGCACACCTACGCGTTCTCCCCAGAGCTTTAATTGATCGACTGCGGCCGCTCTAAAAGTGTCGGCAGCACCCAGCACAACAGACTTTCCTTTGGCTTTGAATTGTGCAGCGAGTTTGCCGATAGTTGTTGTTTTACCAACACCATTAACACCAACAACAAGGATGACATGAGGCCGATGGCCTGAGGGAAGTTGGAAATCGGCCAGATCCTCTGTGTTATTTGCAGTGAGCAATTCAGCGATCTCATCTCTTAAGATCTTATCCAACTCCGAAGTACCCATGTACTTGTCTTTGGCTACGCGTTGTTCGATGCGTTCGATGATCTTGATCGTGGTTTCAATGCCCACATCTGAGGTCACAAGAATCTCTTCGAGTTCATCAAGGATTTCGTCATCAACTTTAGATTTTCCAGCAACAGCCCGCCCAAGCTTAGAAAAAATGCTCTCTTTGGTCTTTTCAAGACCTTTATCTAACGTCTCTTTCTTGTCTTTTGAGAATAAACCAAATAGGGCCATATGTTTAGAATTAAGTGTAGATAACAAAAAAGTCCCTCAAAAGGGACTTTAATTTATTACTTAAATGGTAAAATCTTATTTGTCGGCTAAAACTTGTTTAACCAAATCTTCAGTAACCATTTCTTCTTTGAAAGTGTAAGCCCCTGTTTTAGGAGATCTTACCGCCTTGATCACTTTAGCGTATTTTACACCGCCTTCTTTCTTCAGGGTTGCAACTACCTTCTTAGCCATAATTACTTAATTTCTTTGTGTACAGTGTATTTCTTCAAAATTGGGTTGTACTTCTTCAACTCCAATCTTTCTGTCGTATTTTTTCTATTCTTCGTAGTGATATAACGAGAAGTTCCCGGCTTGCCGGTCTCTTTGTGCTCTGTGCACTCTAATATCACTTGAACTCTGTTGCCTTTCTTAGCCATTTCTCTATGCTTTCAAAATTCGGACTGCAAATATACGAATCTAGTTCTGCTTTAAAAACCTGAGGATGAAAATTATGTAAGAATTTTGAACTCCTATTTTCCGCCCTTCAATTCAGGCAAAGTAAAAGCATCTAAAGGGCTCGGCTCTTTCATTAGGGCTTCAATTTCTTCCGTTGTTCTTGGTGCAAAACCAGAGAGCAATTCAAATCCATCGGCAGTGATCAGAATATCATCTTCAATTCTTACGGCAATGCCCCACCATTTTTCATCACAATCAGAGCCTTCGGGGATGTAAATACCTGGCTCAACAGTGATTACCATATTTTCTTTCATTGCACCATATTCGCCTTTATCGTGCACATCTAATCCTATGTGATGAGATAAGCCATGAGGGTAGTACATGTGTCTTTCGTTGCTCGAAGAGATCACACCAAGCTCGGCAAGCCCTTCATTGATGATGTTTCTGGCGACCGCACCAATGCTTTGGAATGTAGTACCCGGTTTGGACATTTCTATCGCGGTTTGCTGTGCCTTATACACTAGGTCATAGATCGCCTTTTCTTCAGTCGAGAATTTACCATCGACAGGGATTGTTCTTGTTACATCGGCTGTATAGCCATGGTACTCCGCGCCAAGGTCCATCAAAATGAGTTCTTTACTTTCAATAAGTGGCTTATTGTTCTCGATGTAATGCAGGATACATCCATTGTTACCAGCACCAACAATTGAAGGATAGCCCTCATATTCAGATCCGTATTTTTTGAAAACGAACTCATGAATGCCTTGTATTTCTGTTTCTGACAAACCTGGTTTCATTGCTTTCATGACCTCTCTTTGGCCTACGGCCGAAATAAATACTGCTTTTCTGATCAGGTCTAGTTCTTCTGCTGTTTTGATGCCTCTCAACTCACTCATGTACTGGTTGAGGGTAGTCATATCAAGGTTGTTCTTTTTAGGTTCGACTCCTAAAGTATTGGCTTCCATACCATAACCTACTTTAGTTTTGAACTGCTCTATCAAGCTATAAAGGTCTGCTTCATCTTGAGCATTATCTCTAACATCGTTTTGGAAATCGTAGAAGAGGATCTTATCAAAGTTCTCAAAGTTGATTGGAAAGCTTTTAAAAGCCGAACCATTAAAACTGTTGGCGATGGCTAATCTGTCTTTCGTTCCTTGATCTCCAAGTCTTCGGCCATTCCACATTTCGGCCATAGGATTTCGCTCCTGTACAAAGAAAAGCTCATTGAAAGTGCCATTTTCACCTTCTTGTTCTTCTTTGAAAATGAAGAGCACCGCATTAGGCTCCTTGTAGCCAGTAAGGTAATATAAGTCAGGGTCTTGATGGTAGATGTAATCTACATCGTTTGCTCGGTTTCGAACTGGATTGGCAAAAAAGACGGCAACCGAATTATTGGGTAGCTTCTCTCTTAATGCTGCTCTTCTTTCTTGATGGAATTCAGGCTTGAGATAGTCTGATGGAAGAAGGAGGTCCTGAGCGGAAATAAAAAATCCTGACAACAAGAACGTTATCAGGATAGATGATTTTATAATTAGTTTCATGATAGTACAATAACGTTCTGAGACGCTATTATACTAAAATGTTGCCGTTTTCTCGTGCTTTTTTCAATACAGCAGTCAAACCATTTTTGTTAATAGTTCTTAAAGCTGAAGTTGAAACCTTCAAAGTCACCCATTTGTCTTCTTCAGGGATGTAAAATCTCTTCTTTTGAAGGTTCGGGTAGAACTTTCTTTTTGTCTTGTTATTCGCGTGAGAAACATTGTTTCCCGTTTGAACTCTCTTTCCTGTTATATCACAAACTCTAGCCATGATTCTGTATAATTAGCCGTTTTCTGTAAACGGACTGCAAATATCCGAATTTTATTTAAACTCACAAACCCTGCCTCTAAATAAGTCTAAAAAAATCACATCCATTCGCGCCTGTCTGTTTCGACCCTGTAAAGAATGAATTTTTCTAACGACTCCGCCAAGCTCAAGGGAACGAAAGGTACTTTCAACGAGCCCGCAGCAGTGAAAAGCTGAATGTTAGCCAATTGTTTTCTTCTTTGGTACCAACTCTGCTGAATTTCAATCGCTTGAATTTTGTGAATCTGTGTGATCTCGTGATGATTACCAAGGGCACCTCGGTTGTTTTTAAAGATCTCTGTGCTGATCTCGAAGGAGCGTTTTTTGAAATAGAAATGAATATAGATGCTGGTAAATAGCGGCCAACCTATAAACCATAAGGCTTGCCAACTGATAAAATAGAAACTTGACATTGAGAGTAAGAAGGGAAGAATGGCTACAAAAAAGAGTAACCTGTATTTCAGTAATACTGATACGCGGTGTTGAGAGAATGCATAATTCTTGATCTCTGGAAAAACAGATTCAACAACGCGATCTACTTGTTTAATATAGCATCCTGGTACTTCGATCTTCGAAGTCAATTTACTCGCGTCACTACTGCTGGCTTGTTCTAGCGATAAAGTCCACATTTTGAACAGTCTTCTGATTGGATTGTCTCCCCATCCGATAATCTGAATCTTATTTTTGTTAATAGAGGTCTCTTCCCTGTTCAAAAGGCCTTTCAGTAGCTTGAGTCCTTTTTGATTCAATTTAAGGTTCAGGCCATAGTTTTTTAATGTAGTGACCACCAATGAGTAGACAAAGGAGATGACCATAATGGCGATGGTAAAAAAGGCAAAGATCAACCATTGGCTATCGAGAATAACTTCTGCGTAGCCGCTTAGTTCTTCTTCTACTGCTCCTTCGAAGTTCTCATTTAGGTCATTGATGATGGTAACGGCAAAACCAAAAAGAATAGCCATGGAGCGCAAATGATTTTGGCTGACACCTACCTTGAAAAGGTCACCAATTGAAAGTTGAAGAATGGTTTCTTCCTTTGTTGTATCTGAAGCCGTTTCTTCTTCTTTATCGTCTTTCTTTTCTGCAATAAGCTCAGAACGTACCGCGAGAATATGGTCACGTAAGGCCTCTGCGTCTTCTTTCTGTAGTGCATCAATGGTAAGTTCTGCTTTACTCGCACCAGCGGTATCGATCTCAATACTGACTACTCCAAAGAATTGATGAATAATGTTTTGTTTGAAATTGATGGATTGAATCCGCTCAAAAGGAATATTGGTTTTACTTCGTTTGAGAATTCCTTTGTCAATGATTATTGCATCCTTTTCCAATTGGATATAATACCTGAAATAGCTTAATACGGATCCACCTAAGTTCAAAGCAGAAATAGCAATAATAAAAATTCCCAAGTACGTCTCGAAGCGATCAGATTTTCCACCTATAAATAAAGAAAGGGCAATTGGCCAGAAGCTTTTGACGGTCTGCCTAAGAAATTTTATCAGGATAATTAGAATGGCGATCCTGGCTTGCCGAGTCGGTTCTAAATATTTCTCCTCAATCGGTAGCATCTTGCTCGTCTTCAATTTTGTTGAGGATAAACTCTTTCAGTTTGATGGCTTTGTTTTCGGTAAGCCCAGGAATGGAAAGATCGCTTGAGCTTCCACCGGCTGTAAACACTTTTAAGTTGTGCAGTTTGAACCAGCGCTCAATTGGACCCTGCTTAACTTCGGCATGTTGAATGCGATTAAAGGGAATTGTAGTTCTTTTTGTCCATAAGAGGCCTTTACAATAGACCAGATCACGCTGTCTCAGTAAGTATTTCTTTTTTTTGAAGGCCTTGAAGATGATGATCAAATTGATTGACCACAGTATTAAGGTTGAAGAAATACTTATGACATAATAAATGAATTCGCTCTTGATCTCATTTGAAAAAGTAAAGGCGATAGGAGGTCCTATCAACAAGAGAAAGTAAAATACACCCCATGCGATAATGCTAACCTTTCGATAATCAGGTGAGATATTTTTGAAGTTTTCTTCTTCTAGGGTTGGAAGCTCGTCTATGTTGACGGCTAAGTTTTCAAAGGGTTCGATCATTTTTTGAAGCCATACGGACAATGCATACATCCATTCTGGCAGCAGTATCCGCGCTTCTTTAAGTAGTGCGCAGTAAAAACGAATCTGCCATTTTCATCAATGTAGTAATCTTCCGATTTACTGGCAAAAACCTGATCTTTTTTAGAGTTGTCTGACATTTTTTTCGGCTGAAATAAAGTACATACCTTTGGTCCAATAGAATTGTTCGGAAATAATAAAAAAATATTCCTATGGAAACGGTACAAACAAGTGAAGCCGCAATTGCTTTAGAAAATAAACACGGTGCTCATAACTATCATCCACTGCCCGTGGTCTTGTCGAAAGGAGAAGGCGTTCATCTTTGGGATGTAGAGGGGAAAAAGTATTATGACTTCTTATCTGCGTACAGTGCTGTAAACCAAGGACACTGCCACCCAAGAATAGTAGGGGCAATGAAAGAACAGGCTGAGAAGCTGACTTTAACTTCTCGAGCTTTCTTTAATGATACACTAGGACCATATGAAAAGTACATAACAGAATACTTTGGCTTCGATAAAGTACTTCCTATGAATACAGGAGCTGAGGCTGTCGAAACGGCTATTAAGATCTGCAGAAAATGGGGTTACGAGAAGAAAGGTGTTGAAGAGAATGAGGGCAAGATCATTGTTTTTGATCAGAACTTTCACGGCCGTACCACCACAATTATATCTTTTTCAAGTGATCCTGATGCGAGAAAGAATTTTGGACCCTATACTCATGGATTTATCAAAGTGCCTTACAGTGATAAGGAAGCTTTAGAAGAAGCCCTGCAAAATGAGAATGTGGTTGGGGTATTAATTGAACCCATACAAGGAGAAGCAGGTGTTAATGTACCAGGAGAACATTTTATTGGCAATGTTGCTAAACTTTGTAAAGAGTACAATGTACTCTTGATGGCTGATGAAATTCAAACCGGAATTGGTCGGACAGGAGGCTTGTTGGCTGTTTGTGGAAATTGTACTTGCGATGGCCATTGCGAGCAACAAGCAACTTACACCAGGCCAGATATATTGATCTTGGGCAAGGCGATATCAGGAGGGGTTTATCCTGTTTCTGCAGTTTTAGCAGATAATCGCATAATGAATGTGATCACACCAGGCACCCATGGCTCAACTTTTGGAGGGAACCCTGTAGC
>CBFHYE010000220.1:0-17070 GCA_965659985.1 Roseivirga sp.
CAATATTAATGATATTCTCAATGCAGATAATTTAAGCGATAAAGCCATCAATTCTGCTCGTTTCGAAAATGAACAACTTTGGATCGGAGCTAATTTTGGTATGGCCCTTTATGCCATTGACAGCAAAGTGATCATTGAAGCTTACCAAAACATTGGCCAGAATGGTGATAGGGTTGCTATCAATGAATTTATCATTTCCCAAGACAGTATTTATGCCGCATCATCAGATGGACTAATCAGCGTAAGCCTCGATGACCAAACCAATAGACAAGACTTCAATTTTTGGCAACGCCAACTCACTGGAATCCCTTTTGAGCAGATCATTCAGACCGAATTGGGTTTGATGGCTTCATCAGGTTCTGATCTCTTTCAGCAAATCGCAGGTCAATGGCAATTTTTCTTGAATACAATTGATCCGATCGAAGAGCTGTTCATCCATGATGATCAACTCTATATTCTTACAGAGCAACAACTTCTGCGCTTAGAAAATGATATCCTCAATCCATTGCTTACAGCCGAAAATGGACAGCTGTTCACGAGTCTGTTTATCGATAACGATCAGACTTATATCGGAACTAGCGAAAACGGTCTCCTCTCCTACGCCAACCTTAACTTAGATCCTCAAATGATCTTGCCCCCTGGTCCATCAAGTGATCAAAATATACTGAACATTGATTCGGCTGCGCATCTCTTTTGGTTGTCAGATAATAGTATTTCGCTGTTTAGCCCATCACAAAACCAATGGGAAAATCAACTAGTGAAACTAAATAACGGAAGCCCGATCAACGATCTGAATGATTTTGAAGTAAATACACAACACCAAGTCGTTTCATCTTATCCTGGTGGCTTATTCGTTAAAGATTCTGAAATTTTTACACCAATTAATGAGTTCTCCCCCAACAACACACTCAATACACTCAACAATAATTATCGCCTTTCAGGTCTTGCGGCTGGTTCATCTCAAAACCTATGGATAGTTCAAAACGGAATTTCACCAGCATTGACGCTATGGGAACAAGAGCTGGATAATTGGACAGGATTTAGCTTAGACCACCCTCAATCTGACTACCTGACTGATCTATTCATTCTTGAAAATGAAGATAAATGGATGCCAGTCGAAGATGCTCGAGGAGGTGGTGTATTGGTTTTCAATGAAGAAAGTAACCGCGAAAGATACCTCAACATCAATGGAGGTCAGGGAGGCTTACCGGGGAGTTTAGTCACCGATATCGTTCAAGATCAAGATCGGTTCATTTGGGTTGCTACGGATGAAGGCATCTGTTTTTTTCCAAATCCTGAACAGATCCTAAGTAATAATTCCCTAACCGCTAATATCCCCATATTTGATGGAGGACTACTCTTGAGAGATGAACACATTACGAGTATAGCCATAGACCCTGCAAACCGCAAATGGTTTGGTACATTGGATGATGGAATCTGGCTCTTTTCTGAAACTGGAGAATCACTAATCCAACGGTTTACTTCAGAAAACAGTCCTTTAGCCTCAGATGAGATCATTGATATAAGTATTGATTCGACATCAGGTGAAGTTTTTATCACAACATCAGCGGGAATCAGCTCTTTCCGATCTGATGCAACTGAAGGAGGCCCCACCCACGGCAATGTTAAGATCTATCCTAATCCAGTTTCACCAAACTTTAATGGCTTAGTCGTATTAGAAGCTCTCGTTAATAATGCACGACTTAGAATTACGGATGCAAGTGGTAAATTGGTGAGAACATTGAGGTCGAATGGTAGCACAGCTACCTGGAATGTTAGAAACGAACAAGGAGCAAGAGTCAGCGCTGGCGTTTATTTGGTTTTTAGTAGTAATAGAGACGGTTCAGAAACCTACATTGGAAAAATTGTGATCATTTAGTGCTAAAAAGGACAAGAGGTATTGTTTTAGGGAGTCTTAAATTCAAGGAGACCTCCATTATCGTCAAGATCTTCACGGAAGAATATGGCACTCAATCCTTCATCATCAATGGTGTGCGTTCCAACAAATCGAAAGGAAAAGCGGCACTATATCAACCATTATCGCTGCTTGACCTTATCATTTACTATAAAGAGGGAAAGGGTTTATTGCGTATTTCAGAAGCAAAACTCGCTACCGCCTTTCAAGAAATCCCATTCCATCCTGTTAAACGGACAATAGGTCTCTTCTTAACTGAATTTCTTTCAAAGATCTTGAAGGAAGAAGAGACCAATAAAGAACTCTTCAAATTTATTTTTCATGCCATCGAATACTTTGATCATCAGCAAAAGGGTATTGAGAATTTTCATTTGCAATTGCTATTAAAATCAGCCGTGTATCTAGGATATGGGCCGCAGGGCGATCTTGACTTTCTACAACAGCTTCTAGAAGCAGGACTCCACTTCACCCGACTTGAAAATGAAGATCAATTCTTAGAACAGTTGATCAAGCAACCCTTTGGCACAGATATTCGGATTGGTAGCATCTATCGAAGAGAATTGTTAGACCAGATCATTAAATTCTACGCGATACACTTGCATGAGAATCTAGACATCAAATCCATCGATGTATTGAAAACTGTGCTGAGTAACTAACAGAATAAACGATTCTTTTTAACTTGAAACCTTAAGCACTTTAGCCATGACACATCAATTATATGACGAAATTCCTTCCTTAGATTTGGCAGATTTTACCTCTGGTGAAGCTCAAAGAAAGAAAGCTTTTGTAGAAGCACTTGGAGCAGCCTATCATGATATTGGCTTCGTGGCGATTAAAAATCACGGGTTGAGTGATGATTTAACTGCAAAGCTCTATGAGACAATTCAAAAATTCTTTGCATTACCAGCGGAAGTAAAATCGAAATATGAAGTGCCCGAACTAGCCGGCCAGCGTGGTTATATTGGAAAAGGCAAGGAGCATGCTAAAGGAAGAAAAACAGGTGACCTTAAAGAATTCTACCACATTGGGCAAAACGTTGAAGATAACGACCCGATCAAAGAGAAATACCCTGATAACATTTGGCCAACTGAAGTTTCTGAAATGCGTGAAATAGGCCTTAAAGCCTATAAAACACTTGAAAATACAGGTAAACAAATGCTCAAAGCCATAGCCATCTATCTTGGTTTAGAGGAAACATATTTCGAAGACAAAGTACACAATGGCAATAGCATTTTAAGGCCCATACACTACTTCCCTATCGAAGATCCTTCATCGATTCCAGATGATGCGGTAAGAGCAGCTGAACACGGAGATATTAACCTGATTACCCTTCTCATGGGTGCCAGCGCAGATGGTTTGCAGGTGTTGAGAAGAGATGGAGAGTGGATTCCTATAACGGCTTTACCGGAACAGATCATTGTAAATGTTGGTGACATGCTTGCGAGGCTAACCAATAACAAACTAAAGTCAACCATTCATCGAGTAGTTAACCCACCACGTGAACTGATGACTACGTCTAGGTTTTCAATTCCTTTCTTTATGCATCCTCGAGCTGAAATGGACTTAAGCTGTTTACCTAATTGTATTGATAAAGAGCACCCAAAACAGTTCGAAGACATATCGGCTGGAGAGTTTCTTGAACAACGGTTAGCCGAAATTGGGCTAAAAAAGAAGTAGTGTTTAATGGCTGTCAAGCGCATTAGATATTATATTTTTTTACGAGACATTTTGGTTCTTGCGGTGAGTGCTTTTGGTGGACCACAGGCCCATATTGCTATGTTCATAAAGATCATGGTGAAAAAGCGAGGCTACATCACTGAAGAAGATCTGCTAGAACTCAATGCGCTCTGTCAGATCTTGCCAGGGCCAACATCTACGCAAACGGTTACAGCCATAGGATTTCGCATTGGCGGTGCAGGCTTGGCTTATTTGACCCTCCTGGTTTGGATGTTGCCTGCAGTAGCAATTATGACAACTGCTGCGATACTCATCAGTCAATATCAGGCGACTAATCTAGATCTTGAATTCACCAAGTTCATTCAACCAATGGCCGTAGGCTTCATTTCTTTCGGAGCTTATACCATCGCTTCAAAAGTGATCAATACAAAAACAGCAGGAGCGCTCATGGCATTGTCTGCCATCGTGACTTATTTCATCAATAAACCTGCCGCTTTACCCATCGTTCTTGTTTTTGCCGGAACATTAACCGCCTTCAAATTCAAGAAGCACGAAATCGAAGAAAAAGAAAAGGTAAAGATCAAGTGGGGCAACTTCACGCTGTGGGGAATCGTGCTAGTTGCAGCCGCTCTTTTAGGAGGTTTTACGCAAGATAGGTTCGTTTTGCTCTTTGAAAATTTCTATAGAAATGGCAGCTTAATCTTTGGCGGAGGCCAAGTCTTAATACCCTTTTTAAATATAGAATTTGTCGAAGCGAAAGGATTTTTATCCTCTGAAGAGTTCTTGTCGGGTCTCGGCATGGTTCAAGCCGTACCTGGTCCCGTTTTCTCCATTAGCTCATATGTGGGTGCACTATCAGTGCGAGACCTAGGGTTGAGTGGACAGATCTTAGCAGGTTTCATATCAGCCTGTGGCATTTTTCTACCTGGCACTTTTTTGATCTTCTTCGTCATTAGGTTTTGGGATAGTTTGAAGAAATTTCGAGTCGTCCGCGCGTCATTGGAAGGCATTCATGCAGCTAGCGCAGGAATGGTGGCGGCCGCAGCCTTTCTGCTCTTCGAACCCATTGACAATAGCGTTATCAATGTCACGGTAGTCATTGGTACATTTCTGCTACTGACTTATACCAAGGTACCCTCTCCTATCATTATTCTAGCCGGTTTGATTGCTGGATTCCTGATCTAAGTATTTTAAGTTCAGGTGCTCCTTTGAATAAGAGATCTTACATAAGGCTGACATCAATATTGGATAATTAACCTCATCATGACCAGCCTGCAATCCCACCACTTTAGGAAGTTCTGGTTCAAAGTAGTTGCAAATAAGTTCTTCAACTGACTCTTGAAAGTAATCATTTCGATTTCCGATACCGGTGAAACTACCCAGGATCAATCCTTTGAGCTTATCTAAAGCTCCAATCCTTTTGAGCTTATTCATCATGCGGTCAATCGCATACATCTCTTCTCCTAACTCTTCTAAAAAAAGGATCTTTCCATCAAAAATAACCTCATTTCGGGCTCCGATTGACTCGTAGATCAAGCTCAAATTCCCTCCAATTATACTGCCTTGCATTTTATGACCCACGGTCAAAGTATTTGCGATAAGAGGGAAATCAAAATGTTTTTGCCCGAAAAGGAGTGACTTCAGCGCTTCATCAGACAAATGGTTCTTGCCAAGCGTAGAACACATCGAACCGTGAACCATAGGAATATTCTGCTTATGCAATTGAAAGATCAGACTTGTCAAATCGCTATAACCGACCATCCATTTAGTGGAGATAACTTCGAGAGATTTTTTGATTTCGTCAATTATTCGGGTAGTGCCATAACCTCCCCTCAAAAAGATGATCCCTTTGATCTCGGGATCCATTACCGCCCAATTGAAATCCCTTATTTTCTCCTCATCAGAGCCCGCGAAGTAGCCGTTCTGTTCAAGGGTAAATTTTCCCAAAACAGGCTCTAAACCCCAGGCTTTTAGCGTTTCTAAAGCAGGTTCCAAGTCAAACTCAATGCGTTTAGCCGTAGCAATTATGGCAACTTTATCTTTTTTCCTAAGCGGGTTTAAATTAGACATACCTGAAAATAAAAAAACCCCTTCTTTCGAAGAGGTTTTCATTTGATTTCTTAATGATTAATTGTTGCCATCATTATTATTCGTAGCAGTTGGCGTGCCTCCCTCATCTGGTAACTGTGGCATAGGAACGCCCAGTTTTCCAAAAACCTGCTCTGTAACGTTTAAGTCTTCCTCACCTGCAAGAATCACAGGACCTGCACCAGTAACTTGAGCATTCAAAATAAGGCTAAAGCCTAATTCTTTCCTCACTTCTTCGATAGCAGCCTGAACCTTAGTGTAAACCGGGTTCATAAGTGTGGTCTCCTTGTTGGCAAAAGCTTGCTCTGCTTGTGTTTGGAAAGCCTGAAGGTCTTCCTGCAACTTCTGCAACTCGTTTTGTTTCTCTTGAAGTACTACTTGAGCAGCATTCGGATCTTGTGACATTTGTACCAAAGCCTGGTACTTAGTTTGTAACTCATTATTCTTTGTTTGAATTTGAGTTCCCAATTGCTGTTGGTAAGTATCCAACTCTGAACGGATAGCTTCCATTTCGGGCATATTGAATACAATCGCATCAATATTAGTATACCCAACCTTAAACTCCTGAGCTTGTGCTCCTACTGCTAGCACGAATGCCAACATCACTAAAAACTTACGTTTCATCATTCCTAATTTATAAATCTTCAATTTCCTTGTTTCAATCCTAATTCCTCTAAAACAAACTCCGTGTAATCATGCACTGGGTTCGAATAGATAATTCCTACATCAGCCGCTTTGTCGAATATGTAATCTAATCCGTAACGTTTAGCTACAACTTCAACTGTTTGCGAAACCTTATCTCTAAGTGGCTTTAGCAATTCGTCTACTTTCTTATAATAGAGGCCATCATAACCAAAAAGCTCCGTATACTTATTCAAAGCTTCTTGTTCCTTTTGCTCGATCTCCTTCTGACGATCTTCCTTCATGGCTGCAGTAAGCAAAACTTCTTCTGCTTTCAGCGAAGCCTTCATCTTTTCTATCTCTCCATACAAACTCCGTACCTCTTTGTCGTACGTATCTGCAAGTGCCTCTAATTCTTCCTTTTTCTGGCCATATTCTGGCATTTGATTCAACACATATTCAGAATCAATATGACCAAACTTCGGAGCTCGCTGAGCTGCGGCAAAGTTATAGATAAATAGGAATAATACTATGGTTGGCACTGTTTTAAGCATCATCTGATCGATTTACATATTACCTCAATTGCTGACCAATAGTAAAGTGAATCTGTGATCCTGCTTCTATACCAAACTCGCGTGAGCTATCAAACCCATAGGCCCAATCCACGCCTAACAATCCAAAGGCTGGAAGGAAGACACGTGCTCCAAATCCTGCAGAACGAAAGAGTTTTCTAGGGGTAAACTCCGAAAACTGATTCCAAGCATTTCCCGCTTCTGCAAAACCAAGTACATAGATCGTACTGGTAGGCGCCAACGTGATCGGATACCTTAATTCAGTTACGAACTTGTTATATACAATACCTCCTCTAAAGCCTGTTTCAGGGTCTACTGGAACAATACTATTGTCGTCATAACCTCTTAACGCAATAATATCCTGACCTATTACAAAGTTATTTGCTCCATTAAGTCCATTTCCACCTAAGAAGAATCTTTCATATGGCCCTGAATCTGTCAAATTGGTATATGAACCAATAAAGCCCATATGTGCTCTTGTATTTACCACAAACTTGCTATTCAGTGGGATGAATAGTGACAGGTCAAACATCCACTTATGGTACTCAACCAGTCGATAACGATCTTCCTCATCTAACTCAGGGTTGCTATAATAATCTCTATCAAAGGCAGACCAAGGAGGCGTGGCATTGACCTGCAAGGTAAATTGAGAACCGTATCTTGGGAATTGAGGGTTATCAATATTAGCTCTTGAAATCGTGGTGTTAAAGGTTAAAATGTTCGATCGTCCATTTTCAAAACCTAAGGTTTGTCCAAAATTGGCAACCTCATACAGCTGATAAGAGATTGAATTTTGTACCTGGAAGTAATCATCAGGCCATCTCAGTCTTCTTCCAAGCCCCACAGTAACCCCACTTGATTTTAAGAAACCAAACACTTCATTGGTTCGTGGATCTACACTTCTATTGGCCGTACGGTTCAATGATACAGTAAAGTTATTAGGCTTTCGACCACCTAACCAAGGTTCGGAGAAGATCAAAGAATAACTCTGGAACCTTCTACCGTTAGACTGTATTTGTAATGATAGTTTCTGACCATCTCCAGATGGATACGGCCGCCATTTACTCCAGTCATTAATGTTTCTGATGGAGAAATTATTCAAAGAGAGCCCAACTGTTCCGACAAAGCCGAAAGGACCACCAAAACCACCTGAAAGCTGAATTTGGTCTGAGGACTTCTCAACAAGATCATAAACAATATCTACTGTTCCATCTGCTAAATTAGGTACTGGCTGAGGACTGATCTGCTCAGGATCAAAGTATCCCAATTGACCTAACTCGCGAATTGTTCTGATCAGTTCTTTTCTACTATACTTTTGGCCCGGTAGGGTTCTGATCTCTCTTAAGACTACATGGTCACTTGTTCTATCATTACCCCTTAAAATAATACGTTTGATGGTGGCTTGTTCACCCTCACTCATTCTCATCTCAAGGTCGATAGAATCATTCTCTGCTCGTACCTCAACCACATCTAATCGAAAAAACAAATAACCATCATCTGAGTAAAGTGAATTTATATCGTCACCACCCTGCCCATCAAATAGCGTTCGCTGCTCAATGCGTTGTTTATTATATATATCGCCCTTCTTTATGCCCAGCTTGGCAGTAAGGAATTCATCAGTGTATTTGAAGTTACCTACCCATTCGATATTCCTGACGTAATATTGCCTTCCCTCATCAACTTGAATGCGTAAGTCAATATACTCCTCATTGACTTTTTCCACTTCGGCACCAAGCACTTCGGCATCTCTATACCCCTTTGAGTTATACCAATCGACCAAGGTCTTTTTATCTTCCTCAAAATCCGCTTTTATAAATTTAGAAGACTTTAAGAAATTTAACTTGACGTTGTCGTTAATGAACTCTTTGAACTCTTTGCTAGATACCGTGTCAGATTTAGAAACGTAGTTAATTACCGATTTTGGATTTGTCTTAAACACTTGGTCGAAAAGGTGAGCTACTAACCAAAAGCGCGCCCTCTCCTTGGTGTTTTTCATTGGCTTTTTCAGTTTGGCATCTTCATAAGCTTCATTTCCTTCAAAATGAATCTTATTGATCTTTACCTTTTCTTTTCGATCTACCTCGAAATTCAGTCTGATACCATCATTGACCAGCGTGTCGGTAGTTTGTTTTGTCTTTACTACAGTGTTCAAGAAGCCTTTTTCTTCAAAATACTTCTTGATTAGTATCTCAGTGTTTTTGATCAAAGGAGCGCTCGCCACCTTACCAATAATCCCAAGTTGATCTGTTATTTCTGTCTCTTGAGTGGTAGTGACACCTTCTATTTGGAACTGTAAAATACGGGGACGCTCAGTGATCTTTACCTCTATAAATGCTTTGTCTCCTTCAGTTCTTGTCAACCAAAATTGAACATCAGCTATAATTCCCTGATCCCATAATTTCTTGATGGCATCTGATATTTCCTGTCCCGGAATGGGTATTCTGTCACCTACTTTGATTCCAGCATATGAAGTAACGGCCCTTTCGTCCAGCACTACCAATCCGGTATATCTGATCTCAGCTACCTCAAATACCTTTGGGTTGGAATAGTCAATCTGAACTCCCTCACCTGTATTGACGCCAAATCTATCTTGAGCTACTGCAGCAAGATTTATTAGACCAAAAGCCAATACCAACAAAAACTTTTTATACATGCCCAGGTTCAACCCTTTAACTGTTCACTCGTTTTACCAAATCTTCTTTCGCGTTCCTGATAAGAGATCAATGCTTCGTACAGATCTTTCTTTCGAAAATCTGGCCACAAAGTCTCTGTGATAAAGAATTCAGTATACGCCATTTGCCATAGCATAAAATTACTGATCCTTTGTTCACCACTTGTTCTAATCAACAACTCAGGGTCAGGAATCCCTGAAGTGTTCAAGTAATTATTTATGTTTTCTTGTTGAATATCTTCAACAGTAATCTTTCCATCTTGGACATCCTTAGCTATGCTTCTCATCGCTTGAGTAATGTCCCACTTACCACTGTAACTCAAAGCCAAGACCAACGTCATTTTCGAGTTATTCTGGGTCTTTTTCATTGCCACGGTAAGCTCTTTTTGATTTTTTTTCGGCAAGCTATCCCAATCTCCGATCATGCTCAGCTTAATGTCGTTATCCATCAAAGTTTTGATCTCTGAGCTCAACGTTGAAACTAGCAATTCCATCAAAGCTGATACTTCATGCTTTGGGCGACTCCAATTCTCCGTGGAGAATGCAAATAAGGTCAAGAACTGAACACCAAGTTCTGCACAACCTTCTGTCACATCTCTGACTGCTTTAATTGCATTTTTGTGACCAAACACTCTTGCAGCACCCTTTCCCTTGGCCCAACGACCATTTCCGTCCATGATTACCGCAACATGCTTAGGAAGTAATTCAGCCTTAATGAGTTCCTTCATCTTTTAGTTTCCAAAAAGCAGGCACGAAGGTAAGAAAATGAATGAGAAATTAAATCTTTGAATTGCCCTTTATTACTTAAACCAGCCTTCTGAACATACAATTTTATGAAAAGTAAAACTGATCGAAATGGCAGTGTAGAACATCCAATCATCGTCATTAGGATTTCCGCCCCGATAATTCTTAATAGTTGGAGTGGAAACTGAGACGTTATCGATCTCATCAGAGTTGGTCTTTATCGCAGCGGTAGATATACCTAAGATCCATCGTCTATTGAAACGGTACTTGAAACCTACACCAACGGGTAATCTGAATTTTGCACCTGAATCTAATCGAGAGCCGAAATTATCGCTGCCCTGCATCCGGTATAATCCCAAACCAAAGAACACATATGGCGTCCAATTTTGCTGGAGTTTTTCGTTCCGATAATCTAGAAAATGATATTCTACTAGGAAATCAGCGTTGATGAAGCGCCCATCAAAAGAAGCGCTTCTGTTTGCCGAAAATACGTCAAAGGCTTCATCATCAGCTCCCTCTATACGCCCGCCACCGACAGACATTCTGATACTCACACCATCGTTGATATGCTTTCTCACAAAAAATTGCCCCCCCAATTTCATTGAACTGAGGTCAAACTTCCTGTTTACATCACCGAGGTAATGATGACCTGCCAATTCTAATCCGATCTCACTATTTTGTGCTTGTATATTAGCGCTAGTAAGCCAGACGATAGCAATAGTGGCTAGGGTAGATAATAATGATTTTATACCCGTATGATATGCTCGCAAGCTAGAGAACATCGTGAGAACCTAATTTAGTGTCGCAGTTAAATATTGTTAATCAATTTCGAGCGTCCAAGCCCCAATTGAGTTTGTTGCGCAAGGTGTCGAAATAATCACTATCAGCAAAACGTACGAGTTTGGCTTCGAATTGCTCTCGCTGAATAGAAATTTCAACAGAGTCATCGACTGAGACAGATCTTGAGTCTAAAGAAACAAGGAATTCCTTAGACCTTCCTTCAATTTCGAAAGTGATCTTACTCTGATCACTCAAGATCATAGGCCTAACATTCAAGTTATGTGGGCTTACAGGGGTAATGATAAAATTCTTTTGGCTCGGGTGAACAAGTGGGCCTCCACAACTTAAAGAATAGCCCGTAGAACCTGTAGGCGTAGCCACTATTAAACCGTCTGCCCAATAAGAATTAAGGTAACTCCCATCTACATAAGTATGCACTACGATCATAGATGAACTTTCCTTTTTGGTAATGGTCATCTCGTTCAAACCAAAACTATGTGGGGCGAAAAGGTTTTGATTTGAATCCATATGGAGTAGTGAACGCGACTCTATACGATACTCCTTGGCATGAAGCCGTTGCATCACGTTTTCAATTTCTGACCTTGAAATGGTTGAAAGAAAGCCAAGTCTGCCCAAATTGATCCCAACTATAGGGATTTCATAAGATCTTGCATAGGTAACAGAATCGAGAATGGTACCATCACCACCTAGACTGAATAGAAAATCATACCCTGAAATATCCTCTGAGATATTGAAGGTCTTAATGTTGTTGACTTCAAATGACTTTTCACGAAGAGATGATTTATATACTTCTGAAATGGCCAATTCATGAGATTGACCATCCATTATATTCAAAAGCTCTTGAATACAGTGCTGAGCCTCAGGGCCTGTACTTTTACCGTGAATGGCAACCTTCATGAAGCTAGATATTTAAATAGCGCATAAGGAGATCATAGCGCTCTTGATCATTGTTTTTAATCTCTTCTTCTTGGAACCTACCGATGATCTTATAGCCAAACCTTTCTAATGAGGCCGTAATATGCGAAACTTCGGTTTGATTGATCTTTAAGGTTACCCTTAGATAAGACATGTCTTTGGGATCAGAATTTACCGCTGCACTAAGAATTCTAGCGTTTTCACCCTCAACAATTCTACTGATCTCAGCCAAAGAATAATCTCTTTGGTTCATGAGCATCACCAAAATAGCACCTGGCTCCTGAACCGCTGTAGATTCTGCAAAGGCATTGATAGTGTCTTCAAGGCCTATTACACCCTCAAAATGACCGGTGTTATTCAAAACGGCAACCATTTGCAATTCATGATCTGCCCCAGCTTTAATCACATCGTAAAAGTGCTGATCTACGGTAACCACGCATTGAATTCCATCTAATTCATATGCTGATATAGGCAATTTATTATCATTCTCTTCTAATATGATCTCTTCTGTGATAAACCCTTTAAAAACACCTTTTTCTATCACAGGCAATTGATTCACCCGAAGCTCTTCCATCCAGACCATGGCCTTATGCCCATCATCAGTTGGTTTTAAGGGAGGAATCATGTGATTGATCAATTCTAATGCTACCATATTAATGTTTTAACACATTGCGTGCCACAACGGTTCGAGGTGGGCTTAAACAATATTATGAAAACTCAGCCAATTATTAAGCATTTCTAAACCGTATTGCGTTAAGGCAGCCTCTGGGTGGAATTGAATACCACAAACCATTTTATTTTCGGATTGAAATGCCATCAGTTCGCCTAATGAGGTCAATGCTAATGGCTGCAGACCAGAGGGTAAATTTTTGATCACCAAGGAATGATAACGAACTACATCAATACTTTTGGGTAGGTTTTCAAATAACAATCCTCCTTGGTGACTTATCCTGGAGATCTTACCATGCATTGGTTTGTCGGCTTTAACCAAATGAGCTCCAAAGTATTGAGCAAGCGCCTGATGACCTAAACATATGCCTAGTGTCGGAATCTTATCTACAAATAATGGCAGCAAACTCATCAACTTATTGGCTTTATCTGGAGACTCAGGCCCTGGTGAGATCACTATACCCTTGTATTGAGAAAGATCCAATTTTTTCGACTCAATATCATTTTTCACAACCTTCACACTCGTGCCCAGCTGTTCAAAATAATCCACCAGATTATAGGTAAAGGAGTCGTAATTATCTATTAATAGGATCAAACTGGAGAGAGCATTTCTTTGATGGAGTCGAGCATGTCTTGAGCAAAGGGAAGGACTGTATCGAGATGAGCAATAATATTTGGTCCTAATTCAGCCAAGTAAGGATATAGAACAGTGTCCTCATTTTGCCCTGGCAGCTCGATGCCAAAATTATTGCATAGCCAAAGCAATATGCTGACGCCAATTGCCCATTTCAATAGCCCGACTACAGCACCCGCTGCCTTGTCAAATCCCCCTAAAATGGTCATATCTATCATCTTTTTGAGCAGTTTACCAAGCATATTGATCAGAAGAATGATCGCCAAAAAGATGACAATGAATGAAAGAAACGGAAGAAGCTCAGAATAACCATCGATATAATCTGAAAGGATGGAGATGCCCACTTCCATCAGTTTAAAGCCTGCAATAATGGCCAAAACGAAAGCAACAATTCCTATAAGTTCGATCAATAAACCTTTACGGAAACCCGCAACGGCTCCAAAGACCAAGGGAATCAGTAATATTATATCGAGGGTTTTCAAGAATTATTCAGCATTTCCTTTACAATGGTAGAAATTGTTTTTCCATCGGCTTTACCCCCAAGGGCCTTATTTGCCATGCCCATAACCTTACCCATATCTTTTGGGCTAGAAGCACCAACTTGCTCAATGATTTTTCCAAGTTCTACTCTTAATTCTGCTTCAGACAGTTGCTGAGGCAGATACCTTTCAATGACCTTAACTTCAGCCATCTCAGGTTCATATAGGTCATCTCTACCTTGTTCTTTATAGATAGCCGCAGAATCTTTTCTTTGCTTTACAGCCTTCATGAGCATTTTCATTTCAGCATCTTCCGAAATTTCATTTGCCGACCCTTTTTCCGTCTCAGCCAAAAGGATCATCGACTTAATAGCCCTTAATGCTTTAAGCTCATCTTTCTCCTTAGCGAGCATCGCTTTTTTGATATCTGCTTCAATTTGTGATTTCAAACTCATTTGCAATTCTTTTAGAGATTCTAAATCAATTAACTTGCGACCAAAGTTATGCAATAAAGCACTAATGAATGACAAAGCTGAGCGTTAACATTAATAAGATCGCCACCATCAGGAATGCCCGAGGGGGTAATAACCCGAATCTGGTTCAGGTGGCAAAAGACTGTGAATCCTTTGGGGCTCAAGGCATTACAATCCACCCAAGACCAGATGAAAGACATATTACAAAAAAGGATGTTTATGATCTTAAAGAGGTGGTCACCACTGAATTCAATATTGAAGGATATCCTGATGAGCGTTTCATGCGGCTCATTGAGGAAGTAAGACCTGAGCAAGCCACCCTAGTTCCTGACCCTCCGCATGTGCTGACCTCAAATGCGGGATGGGATACATTGAAAAACAAAGATCTACTATCAAAGATCATTGAGCAGATCAAAAGTATGGGCGTGCGCACCTCAATTTTTGTTGAACCAAATATTGAAATGGTGGAAGGTGCCAAGGCGGTTGGAACTGACAGAATAGAACTCTATACAGAAATGTATGCGACCGAATTTTTGAAAGATAAAGAAACGGCCATCACAGACTATAAGAAGGCAGCCGATTTTGCGCAGCAATTAAGCCTCGGTATAAATGCTGGGCATGATCTTGATCTCTCTAATCTGGCCTATCTAAAACAGGTGATACCCTATATGGATGAGGTTTCGATTGGACATGCCTTGGTCTGCGATGCCTTATACTATGGACTAGAAAACACAATACAACTATATCTGAGAGAATTGAGATGAGTAAATTGAATTATAAAGTACTCGGAGAGGGCGAACCTCTTTTCATACTTCACGGGCTATTTGGGTCACTTGACAATTGGATCACTTTAGGCAAGAAATTCAGCGATGATTTCAAAGTTTACCTAATCGACCAGAGAAATCATGGGTTGTCATTCCACGATGACCAATTCAACTATAAGGTTATGGCTGATGATCTGTTGGACTTCATGAATAACCAAAAAATTAACTCTGCTCATCTTATTGGTCATTCAATGGGAGGTAAAACGGTCATGAATTTTGCTACTGAGTATTCAGAGAAAGTCAAAAAGCTAGTCGTGGCGGATATAGGCCCGAAGTATTATCCTGTGCATCATACAGAGATTATCAAAGCCCTATATGCTATTCCAGTTGAAAAATTAAACTCCAGAAAGGATGCAGACGAAAAAATGAGCATTAAAATTCAAAACTTTGGCATTCGTCAATTCCTCCTCAAAAACCTACAAAGAGATGGAGATCACTTTAAGTGGAAAATGAACTTAGATATAATCGCCAAAAACATAGAAGAGGTGGGCAAGGCCTCAAACCAGAACGCTAACTTTGACCATGAAACGCTATTTATTAGAGGCGGAAAATCAGACTACATTCAAGATAGTGACCTGAACATGATCAATAGCATTTTCCCAAAAGCAAAACTTGAGACAATTACAGATGCAGGTCATTGGCTTCATGCCGAGAAGCCAAACGAATTTTATGATTCAGTTATTAAATTCTTGAAACAATGAGCGGCCAAGTCTATTTGATTCCCATCATCATTTCCGCTGACACCCAAAATGACGTTCTACCAATTCAAATTGCAAATGCCATACAAAAATGCGAGCTCTTTTTGGTGGAAAACGTGAGAACTGCCAGAAGATTCATAAGCAGTCTTCAACTCGGAATAGAGATCGAATCCTTACAATTTGAGGTATTAGATAAAAACACGACTCACGAAGACTGCTTTGATCTTTTACAACCTGCTATGGAAGGTAAAACGATAGGTGTCATGTCAGAATCTGGATGCCCCGGTATTGCAGACCCTGGAAGCAAATTAGTTCACATGGCGCACCAGTTGGGAGTATGGGTTGTCCCATTAGTAGGACCATCTTCAATTCTTATGGCTGTAATGGCCAGTGGGTTCAATGGCCAATCCTTTACTTTTCATGGTTATTTACCTATTGATAAGAAGGAACGCGCCTCTGCCATTAAAAAACTCGAAAAAGAATCCACTGAACTTGATAGAACACAAGTTTTCATGGATACTCCCTATCGTAATGAGCAATTACTTGCTGATCTTATAAAGCATTTAAGACCAGATACTTGGCTGTGTATTGCTAAAGATATCACCGGAAAATTAGAATACATTAAAGCACAGCCTGTTCAAAAGTGGAGAAATATAAAATTAGATTTACACAAAACGCCAACGATGTTTTTGCTTTATGCTAAATAATACATTCATGCATTTTTATTATCTAGACTAAGGTCTATTTTTGCCTCACAAAATATAATTATGGCTTACTTATTTACTTCCGAATCTGTATCCGAAGGACATCCAGATAAAATCGCTGATCAAATTTCAGATGCACTAATTGATAATTTCCTAGCCTTTGACCCAGAGTCTAAAGTAGCCTGTGAAACCCTAGTGACGACAGGTCAAGTGGTATTAGCAGGTGAAGTAAAATCTAACACCTATTTAGATGTTCAGCGTATTGCTAGAGAAACCATAGAGCGTATTGGTTACACTAAAGCAGAATACCAATTTGATCACAAATCTTGTGGTGTGCTTTCGGCTATTCATGAGCAGTCTGAAGATATCAATAGAGGAGTAGATCGTGCATCAAAAGAAGAACAAGGTGCAGGTGACCAAGGCATGATGTTCGGTTATGCTACTAATGAAACGGAGAACTACATGCCCTTGGCATTAGATATTTCTCACAGAATTCTTCAAGTTTTAGCCGAATTAAGAAGAGCTGGAAATGAAATCTCATATTTGAGACCTGACGCAAAATCACAGGTAACCATTGAATATTCA
>CBFHYE010000221.1:0-3128 GCA_965659985.1 Roseivirga sp.
GAGCTTGATGTGATCTATCAAACTGTGGACAACCTGCACAAAGCATGCCCAAAGAATCTAGGAGACTGGTACTTCACAGGAGATTATCCGACACCGGGTGGTATGCGCGTTGTGAATAAGGCCTTCATGAATTTCATGGAAGGCAAAGAAGTGAGGGCATACTAGTATCTAGTACTTAGTATATAGTCTTTAGAACGTCAATATTTTTAGAACTATCCTCGTCTTTGAAGAGGAGGTGTCCGTAGGGCGTAGAGGTAGAAATTTAGGCTAGTCATTGAATGGTCCAACTGACAGTGATGTCGCAAATGTACTATTTGGAACTCTTGCAAATGCAGCTACATTAGGGCTTTATACGCCTCTCTCTTTAGTAGTTTGTGCAGGGGTTGCTTCTGGTTCAAAAGATTAATAAACATGAGAAACTTGTATATATATCACTTTGCAACCTTAACTCCTCTCGTTTTGATTTTATTCGTATACTCATACAAGTATATTGATGTCAGACTATTTTCAGTTTTTATTCTTCTTTATGCATTCATATATCGGCCGTATCTTGATTATTTAAGACTGAAATCACTGAGTTTAGTAAGCAGAAATGAATGGAAGAAGTTTATTGGACTTGGACTAATTAGATTTAAATATTACAACGAATTGATATTAGGCAGAGCAAAGGGTTAAAAGAAATATCATTATCAGATATCATCAAGGCCGGGTTATTGACTGGCCTTTTTTATGCAAAGAAAAAAGCCACTAGTTGATTTCTCAAATAGTGGCTATTCTTGTTTTTCACAAACACTGAAATGTTTCAGTAATCTGCTTTAAGGAGATCCCGAATCAAGTTCAGGGTGGCTTGTCTTTTTACACCGAGAAGCTTTCTCCACAACCGCAAGTACGGTTGGCATTAGGGTTAATGAACTGAAAGCCTTTGCCATTCAATCCATCAGAGAAATCGAGCGTGGTCCCCAATAGATAAAGCAAGCTTTTTCTATCAACCAATACTTTTATGCCTTTGTCTTCAAAGACTTGGTCCTTTTCCTTGATCTCAGCATCAAACTCCAGATCATACATGAGGCCTGAGCACCCACCGCCCTGAACGGCAACTCTAATATTGTGATTATCTGTCTTGCCCTCTTTGGATCTAAGCTCTACGATCTTCTCCTTCGCTGTTTCTGTTACATTGATCATTATGCTACTGGGTTAAGTACTACACTAAAAACGGTAATGGTATTGATGTCGCGACCATAGTACAACTTGTCTAGAGCGTCATACATATTGGTAGCCGTGAAATATGAAGTATGCAATTCACTTTCATCCTTCGCGATCCACTGAATTGTATAGCTATTATACTTGTCTTTGTATGATTTTACATGATCAAGCATTTTAGCTAAAGCATCCAACTTATCTATTCCCATTTCTGAATGAAAAAGGAAAGATTGGTTATGCCTTGGGTTAATTGTTATCAAATCGAGTTTGATCTTGCCTTCAATGCTTTGAAACTCGAAACTGAGCTCGCTGCCTTGAATGCCTAAATGCGATTCTATTTTCTTTTGCAGCTTTAAACTTTCTACGTGTATGTCGCTACCGGTACCGGTCATATTCATTTGCTTGTATTTTCGCTTCTCCCTAAGTTGAAGCATGATATTAAACAGGTAAAGAAAGCAATAAGTTCAGTACCTTGGCGCAAAGATAATACATGAAACTGAATTGTTCGGAATGAGAAAAATTGAACACATCGGAATTGCCGTTAAGTCATTAGAAAATTCAAATGAATTATTTGCTAAGTTGTTTGGAGAACCGCATTATAAAGTAGAAGAAGTTGCTTCAGAAGGAGTGAATACCAGTTTTTTCCAAGTTGGTCCCAATAAGATCGAGCTTTTAGAAGGCACAAACCCTGATTCACCCATTTCTAAATTCATTGAGAAAAGAGGCGAGGGGATTCATCACATTGCCTATGATGTGGCAGATATTCATGCAGAAATGAAAAGGCTTGAAGGGGAAGGCTTTACACTACTCAATAAAGAACCCAAAAAAGGAGCTGATAATAAGCTCGTTTGCTTCCTTCATCCTAAAACGACAAATGGTGTGCTTATAGAACTCTGCCAAGATGCGGGTAAGTAGTTCTATGTGGTAAAACCATCAGCCATAAACCAAAAACGCTGAATCCTACTATCTTTGCAGCTCAAATCGAGAGCTATGGAAGAAAAGCGTACAGAACTATCAGAGATTGGGGAATTTGGTCTGATCAATCGATTGGCTGAGGGTGTTGAGCTCAAGAATGAGTCAACACTGATGGGCATTGGTGACGATGCTGCGGTAATCAAAACTTCCGATAAAGGCGTAGGATTGCTTTCTGCGGATATGCTACTTGAAGGTGTACATTTTGATCTGTCCTATGCACCTTTACCTCATTTAGGCTATAAGGCCGTGGCAGTCAATGTCTCAGATATCGCTGCTATGAATGGTATCCCAGAGCAGATTACGATTTCATTAGGCCTAAGTAATCGATTTTCAGTGGAAGCAGTGGAGGCACTTTATAATGGCATCCATGCGGCAGCTAAAGATTACGATGTGGATGTGGTTGGCGGTGATACCACTACTTCCCATTCGGGTCTAGTCATTTCCATTTCAGTATTTGGTTCCGTTCAAGAAAAAAGTGTGGCCTATCGAAAAGGCGCAGGTGAGACGGATATTCTTTGTGCAACGGGAGATCTAGGTGGGGCATTTGTTGGCTTGCAAGTGCTCGAAAGAGAGAAGCAAACTTTTCTGGCTAACCCTAATATGCAGCCGAAACTAGATAATTATCAATACATCGTTCAGCGGCAGCTTAAGCCTAAAGCGAGAATGGATATTATTCATGAAATGAGAACCTTGGATATTGTTCCTACATCTATGATCGATATCTCTGACGGTTTAGCTTCTGAATGTCTTCATTTGTCTCAGCATTCTGGGCTTGGTTTTGCTATTTATGAAGACAAACTTCCAATCGACAAGCAGACCTATGATACGGCAGTGGAATTCGGAATTGATCCTATCACGGCTGTTTTGAATGGAGGAGAGGATTATGAATTGCTTTTCACGATTCGCCAAGAAGACCATGATAAATTAGAAAAGCATCCAGATATTCACTTTAT
>CBFHYE010000222.1:0-4873 GCA_965659985.1 Roseivirga sp.
AAAAAGAATTGCTCAATCAGATCATATCATATTACAGCAGTAAGCTTCCTCGCATGGAAAATTTGATCAACGATGCGCTCAAATATTATATTCCACGAATAGATGCTATTGAAGATCAAGCTTTAAAAGAGAAATTGTTTACCAAATCCTTTGCTAAAGATGAGTCTGGAGAATGGGCAGTCGTATGGTCGAATGATGTAAAACGAATCTTAAAAAGCCCAACAATAGAAGAATACCTACTTTTAAATTATGAATTATATGAGTCGCTAATTTCTAGAATGCAACAAATATTAAGGGACAATCAAAGCCTAATCGACTCATTAAAAGATAAAAAAAGCATCTAATCACCTCTATATCTCATCCTTCTTCAGCTGGGTAAGCTATTAAGACTTTTTTGATGGTTGCTTATTCCATATGCTCAACTTTCTTAATAACCTTAGATGTACTACCGTCCATTTAAAGCAATTTGGAGTAAAAACGAGCGTGGTAAAATCAAGCTCTTAGAGTTTCCTTCAAGCAAGAAGTTAGTCCTCATGAATTAGATTCAACTCAAGTGCCAAATCCAAAAGATTCATTACTTTAATTCTTTCACCGATAAAACTTAACCAACCATGGGATTATTCTGGGACTTAGTGCAACAAAGCCAGATCGAAGATCAAAGTGAAAAGGCTGAATCGTTGGAACAACGTGTTCAAATGCTTGAAGACCGGCTTGACAAAACGCAACAATTGCTCATTAAAACACTGGAAGCTTTGGAAAAACACACCGGTACAGACATTGACGGTGATGGCCAAGTGGGCTAGAAAGATGATAGAACTGTAACTAAAGTTACCTCTGTGGAAAGCAGGGGAACATACTTTTGCGTCTTCAACTTATGCCGTTTTAGTATGAATACTTTAGAAATTCTTGGTTACATCAGCGCCTCACTTATTGGTATTTCACTTGGTTTAATTGGTGGAGGAGGGTCTATTCTCACCGTACCTGTTTTGGTTTACCTCATTGGGCTTAATCCAGTAATGGCTACGGCATATTCCTTATTCATCGTGGGCTTCAGCTCTTTGATCGGAGCAGGAAAGTATGCTGCCAAAAAGCTTGTGAGTTATAAAACTGCACTTGTTTTTGGACTCCCCTCTCTAGTTGCTGTTTTTTTAACCAGAAAATACGTTGTGCCTGCCATTCCTACAGAAATCTTTCAAATAGGAGACTTCGTTTTCACCAAAAACATAGCCTTGATGGTCTTGTTTGCTTTATTGATGATCGCTGCATCGGTTTCAATGATCAGAGGAAGAAAAGAAGTTGGCGAAAACGTTGAAGAGCAAAAATTCAATTACCCACTTATTATATTGGAAGGGCTTATTGTTGGTGGCCTGACTGGACTTGTTGGTGCCGGAGGAGGCTTTTTGATCATTCCTGCCCTGGTAGTACTTTCAAAATTACCAATGAAAATGGCTATAGGCACCTCACTCCTGATTATTGCAATCAAGTCGAGTATTGGTTTCCTTGGTGATGTCTCTAACATGGATATTGACTGGCTATTCTTGGGTGTTTTTAGCTCCATATCCATTGCAGGTATATTCATAGGCAGCTATCTCTCTAACTTTATATCAGGAAGCAAACTCAAGCCTGCATTCGGTTGGTTTGTTCTGGTAATGGGCATCTACATCATCACGAAAGAGGTTATCCTTTAAACTTTAAATCAGGAGCGAAACTTACCTTTCAAAGCCTGCAATTTGGTTTGCATATCTCCTGGTGAGTCCTTTTTCCTTTTGGGCACCTTCTTTCTTGGTTGCATGACCGAAGCATCTTTCATTGAGAGTGAAATGCGCTTACGCTTAAGATCAACTTCTGTTACGGTAACCATCACCTTCTGCTGAACAGAGACGATCTCTGCTGGATTGCTCACAAATTTATTGGCCAGTTGACTTACATGAACCAATCCGTCTTGGTGCACGCCAACGTCTACAAAAGCACCGAAATTGGTGACGTTGGTCACAATGCCCGGTAATTTCATCCCTACCTTCAAGTCTTCAGGTTCATTCACGCCTTCTGCAAATTCAAAAGCCTCGAATTGCTCCCGCGGATCTCGACCCGGCTTAGCCAATTCACTAACAATATCTTTCAATGTAGGTAGACCAATCGCATCGCTGACATAGCTCCTCAGTTCAATTCTTTTTCTGAGTCCTTCATCTTTCATCAGATCTTGCACCGTGCAATTCAAATCATTGGCCATCTGATTAACGACACCATATGCTTCGGGGTGTACAGCACTATTATCGAGTGGGCTTTTGGCATTCTTGATCCTTAAAAATCCTGCTGCTTGCTCAAAAGCCTTTTCGCCTAGTCTTGGCACTTTTTTAATGGCTTTTCTATCCTTAAAAGGACCATTCTCATTCCTATAATTGACGATATTCTTGGCCAATTGTGGCCCTAAACCTGCCACGTAGGTAAGCAATTGCTCAGAAGCTGTATTCACTTCAACTCCGACTGCATTCACACAACTGGTCACTACATCATCTAGCGATTTCTTCAAAGCCGATTGATCTACATCGTGCTGATATTGGCCTACACCTATTGATTTCGGATCGAGTTTGACTAACTCCGCTAAAGGATCCATCAATCTACGACCTATGGAAACCGAGCCTCTAACGGTGACGTCTTGATCTGGGAATTCGTTTCTTGCGATCTCCGAAGCCGAGTAGATCGATGCGCCACTCTCATTGACCATCACCACTAATACAGATTGAGGCAGACCCAAGGACCTCACAAAATCTTCTGTCTCACGTGAAGCCGTACCATTACCAATAGCAATGGCTTCAATCTGATAAGTCTTTACCAAGTGCTTGATTATCGCACCAGATGCCTGCTTCTGCTTTTGTGGTTCATTCGGAAAGATAGCTTCATGATGTAAGAGCTTTCCTTGTTCATCAAGACAAACCACTTTACAGCCTGTTCGAAATCCAGGGTCGATCGCCAATACTCTTTTTCTACCCAATGGCGCTGCCATCAAAAGCTTTTGAAGGTTTTCAGCAAATACCCTGATCGCCTCCTCATCTGCTTTTTTCTTAGAGAGCATTCTCAATTCAGTCTCCATAGAAGGACTCAACAACCTCTTATAAGCATCTTTTATGGAAAGCTTTACTTGATCAGCTGCCTCGTTTCTAGCTTTAACAAATTGATTCTCAATCAAATCAATAGCCTTTTCCTCTTCTGGCTGCATATCGAGCATCAAAAACAACTCCGCTTCTCCTCGTCTCATGGCTAGCATTCTGTGCGAGGGCACATCCTTCACCTTTTCTGTCCACTCAAAGTAGTCCTTATATTTTTGACCTTCTTCCTTTTTGGAGGCATAAACTTTTGAACTGAGTATCGCCTGTCGGCCGTAGTATTTTCGAAGCGTATCTCTTATAGTAGCATCCTCATTGATCCATTCTGCAATAATATGCCGAGCACCTTCGAGGGCGGCTTCTTCATCTGCTACTCCCTTTTCCTCATTTATAAAGGATGCAACTTCAAAAGCCCCTTGTTGCATGATCTTTTGGGCCAATGGTTCAAGACCCTTTTCTCTAGCAATAGATGCCTTTGTTTTTCTTTTGGGCTTATAAGGAAGATAAATATCTTCTAACTGAGATAAGGTACTAGCTTCATCAATCTTTTTCTCTAATTCAGGGCTTAACTTGTCTTGCTCCTTAATGGATTTAAGGATCGCCTCCCTTCTTTTGTCCAATTCTCTTAGTTGAGTAACCCTATCTCGGATATTTGCAATTTGGACCTCATCAAGGCTTCCGGTTACCTCTTTACGGTATCGTGAAATGAAAGGAACGGTTCCTCCCTCATCTAGTAATTTGATCGTAGCTTCGATCTGCTGAGATGAAATGGATAGTTCTCGAGAAAGAAGCGCTATATGATTGAGCATAAAGTTTATTCAAGTGGAGCTCAAAAATAGCTGCTCAGGATGAAATAGTAAGGGTAAATCATTTATTCTGATTTTTTAGACGAACCGATTTTTCACCTTAATTATACTCCTGAACGAAGCGATATACTGTTCTTATCCACCAATATCATGTGAGCCCAAAAGTTAAGATGAAAAGTATACCTCTATATAATGTCACCAAAGGATAGAAGCCTACACCAATAACTAATATTTTGAATGCGTAATAAAGCTTTTGCTTTCCTTTCCACGGCTTCAACATGAAATAACAATACAGCATAGAACCTGCCAAGATCAAACCCGAAGTAGTCCCTTCTGTATTTAGATTTATGCCCCTCACGAAAGGCACGATTAGTATCATTATAAGAGGCATCAGCAATAGAAAGGTGAGGATAAAAAAGGACAAAATTGAAGCCCAAGATTAAAGCCATCAGAGAGATACATTTGTTGCCTCCTAAACAGCAAATAGAGCATCACCCCAAACATTGGTGCAAGCACAATAATGATCAGTTTACTTATCTCATTGGTTTTCTGGTCATAGACCTCCCGATACTCATCCAAATTCAGAGCAGTGGCCTCTATTTTATTTTCAATAAGGTCAGTGACGAGTCCGCTGTAAGGAAGCCCATTCATTTGAATGTCTAAATTGGTTTTGAAGGTATTATAGCTAGAGAAAACGAAATAAACCAAGTTGATAATAAGGGATAGATTGAGCGGTTTGATATAAATCTTGCGTTTGCCTTGAGCATAATCCGAGGCATATTCACTCGGATTAAAAAGTAAGCACTTTACCATCGAGCATAGATAAGTTGCTAATCAAATCTGAGATCCAGACTCGAATTGATCGGTCACTTTCTGTTAATAACTTTTCACCGCACTGGTGACAGTACTTTCCTACCAGTTGGTTACCGCAAGATTTACATTGACCGAGTGATTTTATTTCAT
>CBFHYE010000223.1:0-2143 GCA_965659985.1 Roseivirga sp.
GATACGAATCAGAAGGATGCTCACTCACCAAGGAAAGCTTGCTGGCTTCGATTCTCAATCGATTGACATTGCGTTTGTCGACAGTCATAAATTGTCCCAATTCAGCATCTTCCTGAAGCGCCATTTTTCTACCTAGGAAACCTAAAAAACCACCTTCTTTGTCGACAACCCCTTTTGCCTTCAATTCATCGAAAGTACCAATGGCCATGTAGCCTTTATACAATTCTGTATTTGTGGCTTGAAGCTGATCGATCTCGAATTCTTTTTGTCCAATGGTTTCAACATAAGCGTTGATCTGAACATTTAAAGAATCAGTTTGGTCCATCAAGAAGGCCAAGGCCTCATCTTTAGCCACCAATTCTGTCTTTAGGTCGACAATTTGCTGCGCTCTGTTTTTCAGATCGGCCTGTAAGCCATTGATCTTTCTCTGAAATACGCCCAATCGTAATTCCGAACTTCGGACCTTATCATTCAAGCTTTGGATAGCATCAGCGCCATTAATGATCAGTTGATCGATCATTTGCAGCTCTGTGATCAGTTTGCTCTTTTGATCATTTGAGAAACGTTCTTTTCTTTGGTCCAGGATAAGATTTTCTCTTTTGACGATCTCATCGATCTGCGTCTCTACGTCATCGATCATTCCTACCATTTCTTCAAAGATTAATTCCTTCTGCAAGGCTCTTTTTTCTAACATTTCCACGTCTTGTGCGAGTACTTCTTTTTTTTTGTTGATGGATGACATACCGAACCACATGGCCAATGTCAGCGCTCCAAGTAGCACCACACCAATTTTCATTGTTTGTTTCATTTTTCATTCGTTTAAGGGTTATACAAAATTCGTTGCCCCTAGGGCATTTTGAGGTGTTATAAGGGTTTGGTGGGGTGAGTATTCCGGTTTGCTCACTTTTATAACGAAAGATTTAGTTATTATTTTATTCGTGACGAAATTATTTTGAGAAAGGCCATTTTCATCCTTTCCTGACCATCCATTTTTAGTATTTTTGAAGAATACCTATCTCACTTTTTCAGCATGGCGAAGACGAAGGCAGCGAAGGAAACTCCACTCATGAAACAGTATAATGCGATCAAGGCGAAACACCCTGGTGCGCTATTGCTTTTTCGTGTGGGTGACTTCTATGAAACCTTCGGAGAAGATGCTATAAAAGCAAGCAAGGTGCTCGATATTGTGCTGACCAAAAGAGCTAATGGTGCAGCGAGTCATATTGAATTGGCCGGCTTCCCACATCATTCATTGGACAATTACCTTCCTAAATTGGTAAGAGCTGGAAATCGAGTAGCCATTTGTGATCAGTTAGAAGATCCAAAGTCGGTTAAGGGAATTGTTAAACGCGGTGTTACCGAGCTCGTTACCCCTGGGCTTTCCTACAATGACAATGTGCTGGAGCAAAAACGAAATAATTATCTCGCTTCATTGCATTTTGGCAAAGATGATATCGGTGCTTCTTTCCTCGACCTTTCTACCGGTGAGTTCCTCTGTGCACAAGGCAATCGAGACTACATTGACAAGCTTATTCAAGGCCTTAGCCCATCAGAGATCATTTTTTCAAAAGCGGACCGTAAAGCCTTTGACGAACACTTTAAAGATAACTTCAATACTTACCATATCGATGAGTGGGTCTACGCACTAGACTACACCTACGAAAGACTCACCAATCATTTCAAAACGAAGAATCTTAAGGGCTTTGGAGTAGAAGAAATGCAATTGGCTGTTATTGCTGCGGGTGGGGTTCTCTATTATCTAGAAGACACAGAGCATAAAGAACTAGGACACATTTCGAGCATCAGCCGTATAGAGGAAGACAAATATGTTTGGCTCGATAAATTTACGATTCGCAATCTGGAGCTGATCTATCCTCAGCATGAGGGCGGTGTTCCGCTGATCGATATTCTGGATCACACACTTACGCCCATGGGTTCAAGAACCATGAAAAGGTGGATGGTTCTCCCTTTAAAAGATAAATCGCGTATTGATGAGCGATTAAATATCGTGGATGCCTTTTTCGAAAATGAAGCATTGAAAGACGAGATCAGCGAGCATTTGAAGCACATCAATGATCTCGAAAGACTGATCTCAAAAGTGGCTGTCGGCAGGATCAATCCTCGAGAAATGCTTCAGCTTAAA
>CBFHYE010000224.1:0-2292 GCA_965659985.1 Roseivirga sp.
ACAGTTTCAGAAGGTAAAACAAGTGCTTGAGCGACTTCTTCAATGGCATCATCGGTGACACAGATAATAGCAACATCTATCCTAAAACTACTGAGATCAGCCTTATTTGTGGCTTCTGCCTGATAAAGCGAGGAGGAAAGGTGGGTTGCTTTTTGTATATCTCTTCCGAAAACGACCTCAACCGTATGCCCAGCATTTTCTAAAGCTTGTGATAAATGCCAAGCAACATTACCGGTTCCAATGATTGCAATTCGAAAAGACATAGCGCGAAGATAAACCATTGAAATGGTTTAGGGAACATAGAGCCAATTCATTTAGCTGACATGGTTTTAACCATCTTTGGAACTCTTTAGACTGTGAAGGTTGAGAAACTTCTCATATTCTTCCGAAAAAGAAATCTTTGCATGGTGTTCTTTTTGACTCGCGATGTAGTTTCGGACAATTTCCAATTGTGATTCACTTACAGAGAAAGCACCATATCCGGTTTGCCAAGAAAATTTTTCTGAGGTCAGGTCATTTTGATTTACCCAATGTGCGCTTGATCCTTTGATTTGTTTGATCATGTCTGCCAAGGATATATTTTGATTAAGTAAAAATAAAATGTGTATATGATCTTCAACTCCGCCAATAGCTTTCATAAAACAATGTTTATCCTGCAATTGTACCCGAATAAAGGGGAACAGTTTGGCAGTCAAACTCTCGACCAAGAATGGTGCTCTATGTTTAGTGCTAAACACGGCATGAACCCATATTTTTGTTAATGATTGTGACATATTGTGTGTGTTTTAATCCTTCAATTTATTAAAAACCATTGAAATGGTTTTTGTTGGTATATTTCTAAATAGCCTAGGGTTTAAACTCTAGGCTATTTAGGGAAACCAATTTAATTAATGGCTTTAGCCATTTGCCAATTAAGAGCTAGCCGCCAAATCGATTGATTCTACCAATCTATCCAACTCATATAGTGAGGTGTAAACATGCGGTGTAACCCGCGGACCATTTACTTTTTCCCATTTGATTGGGCTGGTATGCACTTTATGTGTACGGAAAATGGCATTATGAACGGGGCCTGCATCCATACCATCTATTCCAAAATTGAATAGGGCGCAGCTTTGATTCTCATTTTGGCTTGTGTGAAACTTTACTCGATCTATATCTATTACCTGATTCACCCAGTAGTTCTTGAGGTAATTGAGTCGAGCTTCTTTTACATGAGGGCCAATGGCCAAATGAAAATCAATAGCCGAGCTAATGGCCTGTTCTATGGCAAAGGACCGAGTTCCGATGTTTTCAAATTTTCGAATGTTCTCAACTTGCCCTTCTGGTGCTGCGAGCAATGGCCAAACTTCTCTAATTCTTTCTTTTCTAATGTATAATAAACCTGTACCAAACGGTGCACAGAGCCACTTGTGAAGACTTGTTCCGTAAAAATCGCAACCAAGATCCGAGATCTTAAAGTCTAGATGAGCAAATGTATGGGCACCATCCACAACTGAATAGATATTATTGTCCTTAGCTATTTGGCAAAGCTCTTTTGCTGGCATGATGTGACCCGTCCAGTTGATCATGTGTGTGATATGGAAGACTTTCGTTCTAGGTGTAATGGCATTTCTAAATTGATCAATCACTTGTTGGTTGTCATCGATGGGGATATCGAAGTCTAACCAGACCAGTTTTATGCCATCTCTACGCTCACGTTGTTTCCAAGCATTGATCATGTTGGGGTAGTCATACTTGGTAAGCACTACCTCATCACCTTTATTTAGGTTTAAACCAAAAATGACATTATTAACGGCTTCTGTGGTGTTTCTATTGATGGCTAGCTCATCAGCATCAACTCCCGCCAAATGGGCCAATTTTTCCCTTAAAGGCTCTCTTCCTTGATCCAAGATGCGCCACATATAATAAGATGGCGCCTCATTGGAATAGGTATAGTAACGATTGGCTGCATCTTGTACTACTTTAGGCTGAGGACTCACACCTCCATTATTCAAATTGATGATCTGATTTGATGTGGTATAGGCTTGTCGGATTCTGGCCCAAAGTTCCTCATTTTGAACAGTCGTTTCTAAGGGCATTTGTTTGATGCTTTGTAAGGCATCGGCAATATCTTCAGCAACGGTCTGCTTAAAGAATTTGGTTAGCGAAAGTCCTGTGAAAGATAAAAGAGAGGTTTGTAAAAAAGTACGCCTGTTCTTCATAACAACAAGTTTGGTCTTGTTGAAAATAAAGAAATTCTTGAGTAGAATGAATTAGGATTATGCGAGCCCCTTATTTCTCATTTTGACGAAA
>CBFHYE010000225.1:0-10289 GCA_965659985.1 Roseivirga sp.
ATTTCGGAAAGATCGACCTCTGTAAAAACAGGATCAATAGACTCAAATTCTTTAGTGACCATACCTTCTGCATCGGCTTGAGATAAGGCCAATTCTTGATCGACAGGCACATTGGTGACTGTGGTAGACTTACCATTTGGCCAGATCACTCTGATCTTGTCAATGGTTTCATTTTTTCCGACACCAAGTAATGGCTTAGCGCTTACTGTAGATTGAAAACCTCTGATCGGCACTTGTTCTATGTAATATTGATCAGCACCGGCCGACACTTCAATTTTAGCACCAACGGCAAAAGTGTTTTGTTCCTCACCTTTCAAGTTGAACTTGATGAAATGATTGTCTTTTCTGAGGCTGTCTGTGCGATTTTCAAAAATATTTGATGTGGCATTGATATTATTCACCACCAAATCGAGGTCACCATCATTATCTAAATCGCCATAGGCAGAACCATTTGAATGCACGGGTTCTCCCAAACCCCAAGCATCGGCTTTGTCAACAAAGGCCAAATCACCTTGATTTTGGTAGGCATAGTTTGGAATTGGCGTGATCGGAATCGGATCGACCAAAGCTTTATAATCTATTCCACCTGTAGTTATCTTTTCAATGATCTCTTCATTGGCCATAAAGTCCAGATAATCTCTATCTGTAATGTCTTGGTAAATGCCGTTTGCCACGAAAAGGTCTTTCAGTCCATCATTATCCATGTCGAAGAATAGGGCACCCCAGCTCCAATCAGTGGCTTCAATTCCTGCCAAACGTCCAACTTCCGAAAATGTGCCATCTCCATTGTTGAGGTGCAGCATATTTCTGGAATACTGATAATGATACCCGTTTTGTACGCCATAATGATGTCTATCCCAGCTTTCGAAGGTGGTGACTTGCTTCAAACGCTCATCAGGTTCAGGGAGCATGTCCGTGACAAATACATCTGGACGCATATCATTATTGATATCTGCCATATCAGCTCCCATAGATGCGGCTGAAATGGATTGCATACTATTTTCTAAGACCTCATTGAAAGTGCCGTCCCCCTGATTGATATAGAGATAATCTCTTTCGAAAAAATCGTTAGAAATGAAGATGTCCGGCCAATTATCATTGTTGATGTCACCCACTGTAACCCCGAGACCAAAGCCGATGATACTACCGTAGATTCCGGCTTCTTTACTGACATCGGTGAATTTACCATTGTCATTTCTATATAATTTGTCTCCTCCAACGGGGTCTCTAATCGGACGTTCGTTAGTTCTTAGATTGAAGCTTCCAATGGCCTTATAAGAGTTATTCAATAAGTAAGCGTCTAGATCGCCATCTCTGTCATAATCAAAAAAGGCCGCATGCGTAGAAAAGCCTTTATCGGCAAGGCCATAGATTTCTGCCTCTTCAGAAAAAGTACCATCACCCTGATTGATGAACAGTTCATTTCTTTTGTCGTCACCATCGATGTCTCCAGAATTACAAACGTAGATGTCTAAAAAGCCATCTCCATTGATATCTGCAAGACTGACACCTGTACTCCATCCTTTTTGACCTGCAACGCCAGCTTTTTCAGAAATGTCTTCAAATTTAAGATTGCCAAGGTTTCTGTAAAGTTTGTTGGGTTGACGGTTGCCTGTGAAGTAAATATCGTCAAGACCATCGTTATCGATATCACCAATGGCTACACCTCCACCATTATAAAAATTACGGTAGGTGTAAATGTTAAATTCGTCATCGTAAACCAGCTCATTTGTGAAATTGACTCCTGAAACTTCAGCATCTACTTTTTGAAAAAGAGCTGGTTCATTTTTTTCTTTTGGGGCACAAGCTATGGCAAGTCCTAAAAGTCCCAAGAATTTCAAATTCCTCAGTTTCATAAAAAAATTAGCTTTTTGAATTGCTCTCGAGTTCTTCTTTTGCAGCGAGGTCTGTAAATGTTACCAATGCAGCTGAAACACTCTTTCTTCCTACTCGGATCTGTCGATTTCCATCGATCTTCACCCAAACACTGACAGATCCATCGGGAGTCTTCATTTCGATAAAATCATTTCCACCGTACCATGCAAGGAGTACCTGCTTGACCTCTTCTATAAGTAGTTCTACCTTCGTTTCTTCATTCCATAGGGCCCAATCTGTGTATTGAAACTCCACAGGCATTTCTAGCATAGTATTCCCTACATATTTCGGATAAAAATCAGCTTTAGTGGGTCTTGAGAAGCTTTTACTTACATCGTAAGATACCATGCTTCCAACGCCATTTATAAAGATGCCTTTGCGATTCTGATCCCAACAATAGTCAAAGAATTCTTTTTTGGTCATGTTAAAAGACAAGCCTGCAAAAAGGCTGTCATAATGCACATCCCTTGACAGTTCAGTATCAACGAGTTTCTGATATTCAGATCGGGGTTCGCAAGCTAAAGCAAAACAAATGCATGCAAGTACGAATATCCATCCTTTCTTCCTCATATTTCGCTTCTTAATTCAGACCGAAAGCTAAGCTTTTCTTGTTGTTTCTTATAAACAGAAAGGCTTCTTTTTCACCTACTTGTAGCTTTTTAATGGCTCTAGTTTCATCCGGAACATAGATGCCTGATTCTTCAAGCGGCATCGCTTCAAATGTACCCTCTGCATTTCCGAGTAGGACTAAGCCATATGATGCATTGTTGCTGCCTAACTCGGGTTTTATTCTTTTCTGGTTTCCGGCTAGGATAATATCTAAATAGCCATCCTTATTTAAATCTTCAACATGGCTGGCAAATACCTGGGAGATCTGCGCTTCAAATGGAAATTCATAGGATTGAAAACCAACCTCAGTTTGAAGAAAGAATGCAGAACTCAAGGTTTGTACCTGGTGCACAACGGACTTGGATAATACTTCAGAACTGAAAACGTCTTCTATGCTTTGGTCCTTAAAGGCCTCATGCTTTACATATTTCTTTTTCAATTCTGGCAATTGTTTGATCAAGTCGGGTAGCATGACAATAGGATAGTCTTTATCATCTCTTTTTTGAGTTATAATTTGTTCAATGCTGCGGTTTTGATCGAAATCATTGACGTACATCTTGAGGGGTTTTTGAGCCGAAGCTTTTAGACGGGTATTGAGGCCATGATTGCCTCCAATAATATCTAATTGACCATCATTATTGAGGTCTGTAACAGAAACATGCTGCCACAACCCATGTGTTTCAGAAAGCCCATATGTTGATGTGGCATTTTCAAAGCTGCCTTTGTCATTGATCAGAACGGTTATAGGCATCCACTCGCCAGCCAGTACAATATCTTGATCTCCGTCATTATCTAGATCGACCACTTCACCATTGGTGATTAAGCCTAGCCCTGTGAACTCAGGGAATACTTTCTCATTGAAATTGCCATTATTATTTTCATATAAATGAAGACCTGCCTTGACGCCATAGGCGAAAGGAATTTGACGTGTGCCAGTGATAATGTCTAAATCACCATCATTGTCATAATCTATTGTGCGGATGAATGATGAGGGTTCTGCTACGGGGTTAAATGTACTGCTGATCTCGAAATTTCCCTGGCCATCGTTTAGATACAAACGGTCTCGAAGTTGCGGATTATTGAAAGAATACTCGTGGCCTCCACTGGCGACCAAAAGATCTAGATGGCCATCAGAATCGATATCGACAAATACTGCATCAACATCTTCGCTCTCCTTATTCCGATTTAACAACTGAGGTCTAAACTTTCCTTTTTGCTGTATTTGTACTTGGCCAGAATTGCCTTTGGCTCCACCAATGAAGAGGTCTTCCTGTCCATCATTGTTGACGTCACCAATTGCTATGGCTGGGCCCTCATTAGAGCTCATTTGTAGGATCAAGCGGTCTCTGTCAAAGTCTGAATAAGCATTTTCTTTGTGTTCGAAAGAAGGGCTATTCATTTGAGAGAATAGGGCTTGAGGTTTGGGATAATTCATGGATATTCCAACATACTCCTTAGCGGTAAGGTCAATATTTTGGTCAACAGAGATATCACTTATGGCACTCTTTCCTCCATCTGGCCATTCTACAATGAGACTAACTTCTGTGCTGTCTGTACCAAGGCCGAAGTGCATTTCATGTGACATAGAGGACATATAACCTTTAACGGGAGCATACTCTTTGGTTTGTTTCGAATTGTTAGAGACAACCGTGACTTTAGTCCCAAAAAATTCATGGCCGTTGTTTCCAAAATTGAGTTTAAGGAAATGATTGCGACCCTTTTGGCTGGTTTGATTTTCATACAAAAGGAGATCGCTGTTGATGTTATTGATCACAAGGTCAAGATCACCATCATTGTCAAGGTCCGCGTAAGCCGCACCATTTGAAAAAACAGCGTCATCTAAGCCGATGGTCTCCGCTTTATTTTCAAAGTTGAAATCTCCTTGATTCTCGTAAAGAAAGTTTTTTAGTGGAACAGAGGGTATGGCATCGATGAGTTTGGTGATGACGACACTGTCTTTTTTGTATTGCTCAAATTGAAGGGTATTATTGGCATAAAAGTTTATGTAATCCTGATCGGTGAGGTCCTTGTAAATGCCGTTAGCTATAAAAATATCATCCTTACCATCATTATTATAATCAAAGATCAATGCTCCCCAGCTCCAGTCTGTGGCTTCAACACCTGAAAGTCTGGAGACTTCACTAAATACGGGTGTTCCATCTGGCAGATTACCTCGATTCCATTGCAATGTATTTCTTGTGAATTGCTGATGATAACCAGCTTGAACATTAGCTTGATGCTTATCCCAGTTTTCAAAAACTGTTTTGGTCTTTACTCTTTCTGGGTCATTAGGCAGCATTTCAGTCACAAAGATCTCAGGCCTACTATCACCATTCAGGTCTGCAATGTCTGCGCCCATGGAGCCCATACTGGTTTCTGGAATGGCTTCCTCAAGAATTTCGTCAAATGTGCCATCTTGTTTGTTGATGTAGAGATAGTCCCTTTCGAAAAAGTCGTTAGACACAAAAATATCTGGCCAATTGTCGCCATTGACATCTGCAAATGTTACACCAAGGCCATAGCCAATCGCACTACCATAAATTCCAGCGGCCTCACTAACATCCGTAAATTGGTCACCATCATTGCGATATAGTTTATTTCCTCCTTCAGGGTCTCTTATTTCTCGTTGACCTTTCCTTAGATCATAGATACCGACAGAACGTGTACTGTTATTCAATAAATACATATCGAGGTCACCATCTTTGTCATAGTCAAAGAAAGCAGCATGATTAGAAAGGCCCTTATCAGCGACCCCCCATTCTAGCGCTACTTCTGTAAAGGTGCCATCCTGATTATTGAGGAATAATTCATTGTTCCGATTGTCACCTTCTAAGGGTCCAGATTTGCATATATAAATGTCCAGCCAGCCGTCTGAATTGACATCGGCCATACTCACGCCAGATGACCAAACATTAGGACTTGCTACACGAGCTTTGAGTGTAATGTCTTCGAATTTGAGCCCCCCTCGATTGAGAAAAAGCTTGTTGTCTACCTGATTTCCTGCGACAAATACATCTTCAAGACCATCGTTATTGATATCACCAATGGCTACACCAGCACCGTTATAGAAATTGCGATAAGTATAAGCGTTCAGTTCTTCATTATAACTGAGCGTATTTTGAAAGTGCAATCCAGATACCTCTGGTAAGACTTTGATAAAAACCTGATTGTCTGTCTGTGACTTTTCGCAAGCCATCAAAAGGCTAAAAAGTAATAAGGCCCCAACGAAAAAAATCTTTTCCAACTCCCTCAATTTTAAAGATTTGAGGATAAAAAAAAGGACTTGCTAAAGCAAGCCCTTTTTGAATTATAAATAATTGTTCTTACTAGTATCCTGGGTTTTGAGTCAAATCAGGGTTCGCATCGATCTGCTGCTGTGGAATAGGGAACAAAGCTCTGAAGTCATCAGAAGGTCCTTTTTCCCACCAAGCATCACCATACTTACCGAATCTGATCAAGTCAGAACGTCTCCAACCTTCAGCAAACAGTTCTCTACCTCTTTCAGCTAATAGGATATCAGCGTCTAGAGCAGATAATGGATCAACACCAGCTCTTGCTCTTACCTGATTTACGAAGTTAAGGGCGGCACCTGGATTACCAAGTCTCCACTCTACTTCAGCTTTCATCAATAGAGCATCTCCATATCTGAAAATTGGGAAGTCATTGCTCAAACTCTGAGCAGCACCTGACTGGAATTCAAATTTACCAATTCTAGCACCTGCTTGACGTAATGAATTAGGCTCTAACTCATTGATCTCAGGAGTGAAGGTCAATGGAGGACCATCAGGGTCAGCATCTTCTGCTGAAGAATCCTCAAGTCTTTCTCCTGTAGAAGAGAACTGAGGACCAACGAGGAAACTGTTCTTTCTAGCATCTCCATCTTCATAAGCATTGTAGAATTCTTCAAGTGAAGCATATCCATTCCAAGGCTGCTCTTGTAAGTCAAAAGTAAACTGAGTCAAATAGTGACCTGTCATTTGACCGAGGTTGAAACCACCAGCATTGTCTTGGTCATAAGGCAATGTTAAGATGTTTTCAGAAGAACCACCATTGTTAGTAGAGAAGTTAGCAAAGTAGTTATTCTCAAGAGAGAACGGACCATTATTGATCACATCATTCAATGCTGCATTAGCATCTGCTAAACGAGCAGTGCCCGTGTATACTTCAGCGTTCAAATACAGTTTGGCTAAGATCATTTTTGCTGACCAGTAGTTCAATGTGGTTTTCGTGTTATCTCTTGTTAACAAACCAATGTTATCATTGATAGAAGACTCAATGAAGTTGAATACTTCAGCACGGCTAACTGTTGGAGGCGTTGGATCATCATCTGTTTCCAAAACGATAGGCACATTACCCCAAGCATCGATCAGCCATAGATAGACTAAGGCTCTCAAAACTCTCAATTCTGCTCCTAAGGCAGCTACATCAGGATATTGCTGTAATAAGAGGTTGATATCACCAATTGCTGTATAGCAATAAGCCCAACCGTTATTAATAGCACCCTCTTGTGGGTTGTACTCGTGTCTGTGCATTCTCAACCACAAACCACCATCAAACCAGTCACCACCTTTTTGGGCGATTACTGCCTCATCAGAGGCTACCTCATGGATAGACCATAATGAGTTGTGACCACCCCACGTACCGATGATTCTTTGGTAAGCAGAAGCTTTCAAAACATCGGTTAGTGCTGCATTATCACTTGTTGCTAATTCTTCGGCCGTATAGCCGTTGAATATTTCTTGCTCAGGTTCAGCACATGCACTCACTAAGAGTACAATTGCGGCAAACCATGTTAAGCTTTTATTTAATCTAGACATATCTAAATACTTTACTATTTAATGTTTACTGTGAAACCGAGTGTAAACGTTCTTGTTTGGAAGTATGTATCTCTTCTTTCAAGACCTGGAGACAATGACGCTCCAATACCACCTTGGTTCTGGTCAGTCCATCTCACTTCAGGATCAATACCTGTATAATTAGTGATTGTGAAAAGGTTCTGAGCAGCGACATAGAATCTCAAATTCTCGATCCAATCTGCATTAGTAGGCACATTGTAACCAACTTGCATGTTATCCAAACGGATAAATGAAGCATCCTCTATGAATTGATCAGAGAAGATAGGCGCAGAAGTAATCTCTGGTGTTATGTCTGTTGTCACAGAGTTCCAGGTATTAGATCCTGCATCTTGGTTCTCGTAGAAACCTCTAAAAGAGTTATACAATTGATGTCCGAATGATCCTCTCAAAAAGAAAGACATATCCCAGTCTCCATAAACGAAAGAGTTATTCCAACCGAAGTCTGCATCTGGAAGCGCATTACCTAAGATAGAATACTGAGAATTGTCATTTGGATCGATACGAGTTGTGCCATCAGGACCAACATAGAATGCGACTCCATTTTCAATCCCACCTAATCTTGGGCCCCAGAAGTTACCTAATGTTGCACCCACTCTGTTCTCAATGGTAGGGTTGTCATTCTGACCAGGAGAACCTGGAGCAGAACCTTGAGGTCTGATGAAATCAAAACCAATACCACCTTCTACAGAAAGAGATTCGATAGTTGTTTTGTCATAAATGGTGAAGTTAATGCTTGGTGTCCAGCTTACTGGTCCTAAAGCAATACCATTATAAGAAGCTACAAACTCAAAACCACCAGAAGAAAGATCAGCTAAGTTTACCCAAGTGCTACCAGCCGTGTTGAAGTTTCCTGGATCGAATGGATTAGGAGCTCCAACTGGTACTGTCACTGGGAACAATAGATCTTCAACGTTTTTCTGATAGTATTCTACCGCACCAGTGATTTTGCTATCAAATAAAGCAAAGTCTACACCAACATTGAATTCTTTACGTGTTTCCCACTTCAATAATTTGTTAGGGTTTCTGTTCTGTTGTGGAGAAATGTATACATCGTCAGAAGTAGTAGGGTCTCCGTCAAGGTCAATTCTAGGACCATTTTCGAATACACCTAAAGCTAAATCTGCACTTGGAGGCAAAGCACCAGTGATACCATACGACACTCTCAATTTCAACTGATTTACAGGACCAAGATCTGCGATCTCTGTTAACTCAGCACCTGCAGAAACAGATGGGAAGTAACCCGTCTTTTCGTTTTCTCCAAATCCAGAGAAAGACTCTTGTCTTACACTAGCAGAAAGGAAGTAAGTACCTTGGTAGTTGAAGTTTAATCTTGCAAAAGCAGAGTTTAAAATGTCTTCGTTTTTGTAAGAATATACATTGGTATTATTACCCAATCTCACAGCACCTGCACCTAGGTTATTCCAAGTATTTGAATCAAATAAGAACTGACGCGTTCTTGCGCCAAACCCTTCATAAGATCTTTTTTGTTGCTCACCACCTAATAGTACGGTCATGTTCAAACCATCCGCAATCTCAGTACTGTAGTTTAAAGTACCCGTTACGATTTGGACATTTCCAGTATTGGTGATACGCTCGGCAATACCTCTGTTACCAAGACCTAATTGAAGATCTTTTCTAGACCAGAAAGAACCGTTAAGCTCACTGAATCTATCCTGGTTGTATTGAACAGCAGCAGTTAAGTTGTCTAAGATATCAAACTCTGCTCTGTAAGAAGTAAGAATTGTTTTTCTTGATCCACCAAATAATTGTTGCTTTCTCAACGCCTCAGGGTTGTAGAAGGCAAACAAATCTCTTTGGAAGAAAGGACCAACTTCGGCTAATCTATCAGAAGAATAAACAGGAGCAGTTGGGTTATAAACTACTGCATATCTAAACAACTGACCGTTACGAGCCGTGAAGTCTCTGTTAGTAACAGCTGCATTGATGTTTAATCTCAATCTGTCATTGATAGCACTGTGAGAAAGGTTCAAACGAGTGTTTAGTCTTTCGTTTCCAATGCCTCTAACAATACCTTGGTTTTCACGCCAGTTAACAGAAGCTCTGTAAGATGTACCACCAAATGAACCACTCACTGAAGCATTTGTCGCCTGAGAGACGGCAGTTCTTGTGATCTGTTCGATCCAGTCAGTTTCAGAACCGAAATCTGTACCTCCTCTTGCTACGAATTCCTGAGCACTCAAAGGCTTAAGCTTGTTTAGTACCAAGTTATCTACAGCTACAAAAGAACCGACAGATACATTAGTCACACCTTGCTCAGAACCACCTTTGGTCGTTGTGATCAAAATAACACCAGAAGATGCTCTTGCACCATAGATCGCTGCAGCTGAAGCATCTTTCAATACATCAATAGAAGCAATATCATTCGGGTCAACGTTAGCTAGGTCAGCACCAGGAACACCATCTAATACGATTAGTGGAGATGCATTAGCACCGAAGGTTGATACACCTCTCAAACGGATATTAAACCCACCATTTGGGTCACCACCAGGACGTGTAATTGAAAGACCAGCCACCTTACCAGCCAATAGCTGCGTAGGATCTGATACGTTACCTTTGTTGAAGTCCTCAGGCTTAATGCTTGCAACAGCACTCGTGATCTCTTTCTTTTCTTGAGATCCATAACCTACAACAACAACTTCATCAAGTTCAGCGTAATCAGGTTGCAATACTACATTAATAGTAGACTGATTACCTACTGCAATCTCCTGTGCCACATAGCCAATAAAAGAAAAGACTAGTGTTTCAGAAGAACTCACCTCAATGGAATAATTTCCATCAAAATCAGTAGCAACACCTCTCGTGGTGCCCTTAACCGTTACGTTTACACGTGGAATGCCTAAACCGTCATCCCCACCTGTCACCGTACCGGTAACTGTTCTAGTTTGTGCCAGTAGTGTCCCTTGGAAACCAACTGACATAACAAGAAGG
>CBFHYE010000226.1:0-7955 GCA_965659985.1 Roseivirga sp.
ATTGGCATCGTAGGCTTTTTGAACCCATTCTTGAAGTTCATCATTCACTTGTTCAATTTCGCTGAGTTTGATGCGATGGGTGACCATACTGTTCCAACTGCCAGCAGCTTCGGCCATTCCAGAGGGTTCAACTCCCTTCAAATTAAGGCCAACGTCTACTCTGGTTTTCGTACTCGGTTGTAGCAGAGCAAACTGCTTTTTGGGCGTGCGCAGACTGATATATGTTTTTTTATAGGCAAACTCCACGTCTCCTTTTACCTTTTCAAAAAGTCTTTTGGCTCCAATAAAAATCTCTGCTATTGCTTCTTTGCCATTTAGAAGCGCTTCATCTGGCTTATCGTCATTTGATGAAGCACTTAATAATTCTGGTTTGAAAAATGTCTGCGAGATAAGGTTAGCGTAACCATGAGAAACGCCATGCTCTCCCTTAAGGATCTTCATTGCTTCGCCATGTTTGGCCGGAGCGAGGTCTTTTAACAACAGATGCCATTCATTGAGCAGTTTGCCGGTTTTCTCTTTGAGGTTATCCAGCATGGTTTGGAGCATTTCTTCAGGTGTGGCCATGAGCTAAAAAATTTTGATTGAATCTGAATTTACGGATTAGTCGCTTTCTACGTTTATGGTTGCTGTAGAAAATTGATTTAAATTCAGGCATGCAAGTGCCATTTTTGGATCTTTCTCGAATTCATGATCCTTTAGAAAACGAGTTGAAGCAGTGCTTTTCCAAGGTATTGAATGATTCTTATTTCGTTTATGGAAAAGACGTTACCACATTTGAACGAAGCTTTGCCGATGCCCATGGGGTTGACCATTGCGTCTCTACAGGTAATTGCACAAACGCCTTGCAATTGACTTTGCAAGCCTTCGATATTGGGCCAGAAGACGAGGTAATTGTACCAGCGATGACTTGGATCACTGATGGAGAGGTGGTTTCTAATTTAGGCGCTAATCCCATTTTTGTAGATACCGGTTTAGATGGATTGATCGATCCGGTTCAAGTGGAGTTAAAGATCACGCCAAAGACCAAAGCGATCATTGCTGTGCATTTGTATGGAAAGCTATGTGATATTAACGTTATTAATATTTTGGCGAAAAAGCATGGATTGAAAGTGATCGAAGATTGTGCCCAAGCGACATTTGCCAAACACGATGAAAAGAAGGCAGGTTCATTTGGAGATGCTGCCGTGTTTAGTTTTTATCCTACCAAGAACCTTGGTGCTTTAGGAGATGCCGGTTGTTTGCTAACAAACGACAAAGTTTTAGCGACCCAAGTAAGAAAATTGGCCAATCATGGCGCACCAGATAAGCATTCGCATGAGTTTCCGGGTACAAATAGCCGAATGGATACGCTTCAGGCAGCAGTGTTGAATCTGAAAATGCCATTTGTTGATGATTGGAATCAACAAAGAAGAAATGCAGCAGCCTATTATATTGAGGCGCTTTCAAGTTCCTCTTTGGTCTTACCAAATATGGATAATCATGTTTTTCATGTTTTTTCTATCCTCACCCCACAGAGAGATCAACTTCGCCATCACTTAAAGAAAGTAGGAATCCAAACTCAGATCCATTATCCAAAAGCCTTGCCTTTCACTCGCGCTTATGCAGACTTAGATCATAAGCCTGAAGATTTCTCAAACGCTTTTAGGTTACAAAAAGAAAGCCTGTCACTTCCTTTATTTCCGGGGATAACAAAAGAGGAACAGGACTATGTAATTGGGTTCATTCAAAAAAAATTATATCAATAATAAAAATATAAAACGAATTAGTTATATTTATATATTGAATAATTAAAAAACACAGACATGAAAAACGTAATATCACTATTAATCATCTTTATCACAATTTTTAGTTGTCAGGAAGAACAATTGGATTTATTAAGCAACGATGATTTTTCACTTGACGGAGCATTTGATGGTCTTGGAATAGGCAAATCTTTAAGGGACCCGGTAGTATTGAAGAGGTCAGAATATGATATAAATAATATAATTAAAGAAATAAGTGAAGCTAGTTTCGAGATTGGAAATTATACTAGCGCTAATAGTGAAACACCCAGCTTAACTCAAGATGGATTTGATGTTAAAATAGATCCTGAATATATAGTTATTACGCCAATTATTGATGAACCGATTCCTGACAGTGATGATAAGGATTGTGGAGGAAAGGAAGGAGATGGATGGAAATCATATGGCAGATGTTGGACTGAAAGTTGTGTGGAAGATAAAATGAAGGAAGCTGCTGAAGAGTTGGGCGAACCTGGAGTTGGTGAATGTTTAGATATTCGAGTACGGAGGACTAAAGTTGCTGCTCGAGTCTGTGCACGGATGACAGACTGTTAGCTATTTACCCGTTTTAGTGCCTCAGATTATTAATTCTGAGACACTTTGCCTACAGATCGTACATCACCGTAAAAATGTAATAGCGCTTTTGAATGAAATATTGATAGGTACTGATCAAACTCTCGTTGAAAGAATCCATGCGCACGCCTTGCGTATTCAAAAGGTTCATGCCTTGGGCTTTAAATTCCCATGGACTACCCTCTTTTCGATAGCGTAATTGTGCATCTAAAAGATCATAAACCTGTGAATTACCTGTCCCTTTATTGATATAATTATTGTATTGGTAATCTGTTTCTAAAGTAAAGTCTTTCAAGAAGTCAAACTCGAGATTGATAGAGGGCTGATGATTCTCAAATCTATTCGAATTTGTAGAGCCGCTATAGTCACTGATGCTCAATTCATAGGCCAATTGCACTTGAAAAATATCCAGGAGAGTCGAATTTAGCCCTGTTTTGTAGCTCTGGGTAAATGAGTCATTTAAGTTGGGTGTATCAGAGATGATGTTATTGGTCAATGCTCTAGACCACATAGCCGTAAAATTGATTCTAAAATGATCAAATCGCTTATCGGCACTAGCTGTTGCTGACATAATTTCATTTGCTGCATCAATGTTGATCGGAGCATTGATTCGCTCAAGTCCATCGAAACGAATAAAATTGCTCACATCGTTAAGTCTTTTGGAATAGCTCAAAGTGCCATAGATATTCAAAAAGTTATACATGTTGAAGTTGAAGTAGTTCAACGATGCATTGTGATAGAGGCTGTTTCTTAAGGCGACATTACCAGCAAAAAGACTGTTGTAGCTTCTTACCAAAACCCCTTGGGCAAAGTTTTGCACATCAGTAAAATCGGCCTGAACACCATAATTAAAAGTTAGCGAGTGGGAATTTCTGAACCGATACCTGGCATTTAAAGCTGGTAGCAAGAGTGTTTTTTGGAAACCATTTTCAGTACCCAACTGTGTGTTTTTCACATCGTAAAAATGCAAGTTCAGGCTAGGGGTGAATTCTAGGTTACCCCATTTCGTTTTATAGAGTAAGGAAGCATAGAAATCGGAAAACGTAAAGTCTACATCATTTTGAAGACTTTGATCATTGATAGGTTGTTGTGAACCATCACTGAATTGCTCAGCCATTTCAGAGCTCAAGGTTTGCTGAGAGTAGACATTCCCAATCTTTAAATTGATGTGATTGGTTTTGTTTAAAATGCGGTAGTAGTTCAGCGCGGCTTCCTGATTGTGCGTAGTGACCTCCTTGAATTGCAAAAGGTTATATGGACTTTGTCCTTGCGTTGGAATCAATGAAGCAAAAGGCTGATTGGTGGTCAGAAGATCGAAAAGGGGATCTTGAAATTGGTACTTATAAGAACTTTCAAATGACCAGATATCCGTTTCAGTTGCAGCCCAAAAACCTCTCAGTTGTTGTTCAACAGATAAAGGTTGTTGAGAATTGATACCCACAATATTATTGATATTGCCGTCAAACTCTGAAATTTGATCTGAAGTCGTTTCAAGGTTTGAAGTCCGCACAAAAGCACTATAGTCCAGTTGCAAGCTCGGATTAGGGACATACTTCACACCAAGCTTGCCCAAGGCAGAAGTACTGTTGACATTGGTACTGGTTGCCAGCAGTTCTTCATTATCATTGCCGGGTTGTAAAATGTAGGTTCGTTGAGAGATCGAGCCCAAGGTATTATCTACTTTAGAACCGATGGCAAAGCCTGATATTCTCCATGCCTCACTCGGATTATAATTGTAATTCAATGCGGCCAATTGATTATTCAGCGATTCGGCATTATTTCGTTCAGCCATGGGTATACCTAAGTTGTTGGAGGTGACATTAAAAGCAGATCCGCTATTTGAAGAAATGCTATTGAAACCACCACTGAAGCGGAAATAATCACGCATGGTAAAGGCTGGCATACCGATATTGTTGGCATCAGCGATCAGGTTAATGTTGGTCTTGGGGCTATAATAAAAGGTATTCGCATGTCCGAAGTACCTTTCTTGAGGCCCGCCACCAACTTCAATGTCGCCAAAGGCAATGTTCTTTTTATCTTCCCTTAATTGAATGTTCAGGGCCAATTCTTCGCTATTATTGACGGCACTCAGCGGACTGATGTCATTATAGTTTTGTAGCACCTGAACTTTATCTACAACATTGGCTGGCAAGTTTTTGGTAGCAAGCTTTGTGTCGCCTTCGAAAAATTCTTTCCCATCTACCAAGAGCTTACTGACTTCCTTTCCTTGGATCTTTACACCGCCTTCTTCATCGACCTCAAAACCTGGTAAGTCTTGTAAAACATCTTCAAGCTTACGTTCATTTCCCTGTGTGAAAACATCTGCCTTATAGGTGATGGTGTCTCCTTGAATAAGTACAGGCATTTCTTGAACCACTTCCACATCGCTAAGCTGTGTAACATCATTTTTTAAAGTGATGCGATAGGGAATATCATTACTAGTTTCAGGCGTAAAAAACCCTTCAAATGGGAAATAGCCAATGAACGTAGCTTGTAATTTATAGGGCTTATTGGCTTCCAAAAGAAGCTTGAATTGTCCCTGTTGATTGGTAACTCCAAATGAGGCCATTTTATTCGTGACCGTATCAATCGCCAGAACATTGGCAAATTGTAAAGGGGCTCCTAGTGAATCCCTGACCTCACCAAAATAGGTGATCTTTTCTTGGGCGTTGACCTGCGTCAGAAAAGCAAAAAGTGTTGCTGTAATGAGGATGAGTTTTTTCATGATTTGACCTTTGGGCTGAAATTCTATCCTCTACCTATTTTGATATGGACTTCTCCTCCTCCATTACTGTACTTCTTCATCATTTCTTGAGTTTTCTCATCTGTGATAACCCTCAGTTCTTCACGAGTTACCTCTTTACCTTTTGATGGTCTCTTGATCTTAACGCCATCTTCTGGATTCAAAACTACTTTGGTACAGATGTAGGTCATGCTACCATCATTGATTTCCATGATGAGTCCTGGCAATCCCCAATAACTTGTTGGGCCTTGCGAAACTGGAATCTCTGGAGTGTACCATGCTTCTAATCGAATGGTGTCAACTGTTTTTTCCATTTGATTTTCTTCGTTTTCATTGCTAAAAGACATGGACATTGATTCTCTATAATCAGTGAAAATAGCTTTGTATGCTGTGTATTTACCGATCTTTTTGGTCTCTTGGGTTAGCTCCCATTCTCTCGGTTCCAATTCGTCTTTTACTAAGAAAGGCTTACTGAAAACCTCAGTTTCTTGCAAAAAGAGATTCTCACTTGTGTTCTTATAAGTCAGTCCATCACCTGATGTCGCTACTTGGATAATCATTCCATTGGCAGATGCAGTTGCGGGTCCACTGCCTAGACTTTCAGCCTCTTTCCAGATAGATTCAGACAGGTTAAAGGTCAGGATGTATTCTTTTTGGAATTGCTTAGCCATTTTTTGTTTGATCTGCTCTTCCATTTCAGGTGTCATCCCTTCTCCTTTAAAGGCAAACCCATCCATTTTTCTAGAAGATTGATAAGTCGCTACGCCTTCAAAATTTTGTGCAGAAAGTGTAATAATGCCTGCGACAAAAAGGCCGATTAATAAAGTGATTCGCTGTTTAAAATTTTTCATGATTCTGATTTTTGGATGATACAAATCAAGTCATTCCAATCTTAATGGAGCGTTAAGCTCTGTTAACGAGTGTTAACCAAAGAATCAAGCCTAGCGAAACTCAGTATATTTGAATTGTGAAAGCATTGAAATTCAAGCAGATCATTTATCTCATCTCGGCAACCGTAGTAATCACCGTGGCTGTACAGGTCTATAATAATGTGCAAAACTATAAGGTCAACAAGCAGCGCTTTCAACTCGACATACAGCAGGCGCTTGATCAAGCTATTGAAACGTATTATGCTGACCGTGCTCGAAATGAGGTGATCATTTTTTCGGGAAAGTCTTCTTTTTCAGACTCATTGTCTTTACCCAAAGGCTTGACAATTAAAAGCGATGTATCCTTGGATAGTGCAGGTTTCATGTCAACAAATATCAGAGGTGACGCTGGCTGGAATACCTATTTTGAAAAAAGAGACAGCATAAGAGCTACTTTTTCAACCATTAATATAGATGGCGATTCAACCAGAATCTTTCGAGTTAGTCCAGACTCAATAGATCGCATTGAAGTGATGAATCATTATGAGATGGGCGATTCGGTAGAACTCCAATTGATGGCCAAGAAGATTCTCTTTTCGCTTTCCAACAGAGAGATTCAATTGCAAGAAGTGAGCGCCTACATGGATGATGAATTAGATCGGAGGGGTATAAATGTTGAATATGATCTATCACACAAAAAGCCTCATCAAATTGCGGACTTTGAAGAGAAGGAGTTGCATTTTGATCTTGTTTCATCTTCCAAGTCAACCTATTTGCCCGGTGGGGAAGGACTTGAGATACGCTATGAGAATGCTTCCCTGGCGATCTTAAAAAGAGGGGCCTTCGATCTTTTAATTTCACTCCTGATCATCATGGCTGTTGTGGGCTCTTTGCTTTATCTCTACAAAGTGATCAATGAGCAAAAACAGTTGGCGGAGATCAAAAATGACTTGATCAGTAACATAACCCATGAATTCAAAACGCCAATTGCTACGATCAGCACCGCGATAGAAGGCATTTCCATGTTCAATCAGGCCAATGACCCGGAGAAGACGAAAAAGTATTTAGGCATTTCTTCTGATCAGTTAAAGAAGCTAAACAACATGGTTGAGAAGTTATTGGAGACAGCAACCTTAGATTCAAATGAGATAGAACTTTCAATTGAACCGACAGATACAGTTCAAATGACTAAAAAGCTAATCGAGAAATTCGATATGGTGAAAGGTGACAAGCAGTTGGATTTCGCCTGTAGTTTAAAAGAGCGTGTAATAGACATAGATGCTTTTCACATGGAAAATGCTATGAGCAATTTGATAGATAATGCCCTCAAGTACGGAGGTCAAACGGTAAGTGTAAGCTTAAGCTCAGCGGGGGAAAAAACGATTTGGGAGGTGACTGATAATGGTGGGAAGATCGACAAGCTTCAGCAAAGTCGCATCTTTGAGAAATTCTACCGGATTCCAACAGGTAATGTGCATAATGTGAAAGGATTTGGAATAGGGCTTTATTACACTAAAGCCATGGTCGAAAAACACGGTGGAACTATTGCGCTCGATGTGAAACAAGGAGAAACTAAATTTAGCATTAGCATCTAATGGCAGCAGGAAAAATTCTATTGGCTGAGGACGAGTTAGCGCTTGGTACTATCGTGAAGGAAAGCTTAGAAACTCGCGGTTTTGAAGTCATTTTTTGTGGCGATGGTGAAGAGGCGAAGCGACAGTATGAAGTACATAAGCCCGAATTAATGGTCTTGGATGTGATGATGCCGAAAAAAGATGGATTCACACTAGTGCAAGAGATCAGAAAACAAGATGATCGTATTCCGATCATTTTTCTTACTGCCAAGTCGCGCACAGAAGATGTAGTCGAAGGGTTCGGTTATGGTGCAAATGACTATCTCAAAAAGCCGTTCAGTATTGAAGAGCTCATCGTTAGAATTCAAGCATTACTAAGTCGGTCCAATGGAAGTACCAATACGGATGAATTTAG
>CBFHYE010000227.1:0-3783 GCA_965659985.1 Roseivirga sp.
ATTTGAATTAACAATGAAGGTTTCAAACCTAAATAACCTTATTCTCAAGGAAATTCGATCGGAATGGCGGCAAAAGTATGCGATCAATGGCATACTACTTTATCTCGCTTCCACCATCTTCGTTTGCTACATGAGCTTTAATCAGCAGGTAGGCACTATCCAGCCAATTACTTGGAATGCACTCTTTTGGATTATTATCTTATTTACAGCCGTCAATTCCATTTCTAAGAGTTTCATTCAAGAACGAGAAGGGCGATTGCTCTATTATTACACGCTTTCAAACCCTGGAGATATCATTCTTTCAAAGATCATTTACTACACGGGATTAATGATCCTGTTAACAGTATTCGGTTTTTTGCTTTACAGTATCGTTATGGGGAATCCGATCCAAGACCTACCTATTTTCTTATTGACGACTGTATTAGGTTCTATTGGCCTAGCCTCATCTTTAACGCTTTTGTCTAGCATTGCTTCTAAAACACCCAATAGTAATACCTTAATTGCCGTTTTGAGTTTTCCAGTTCTTATTCCGCTGCTGCTTTTAGTCATTAAATGTTCAAAAAATGCAATGGATGGCATTGAAAGAAGCCTCTATTATGATGAATTACTAATTCTCGTAGCTATAAATGCCATCATTGTTACCATTTCGTATATGTTATTCCCTTATCTTTGGCGGTCATAAAAGTTATTAGTGCTTAGCTCTTAGCCGTTAGATGAAAAATTTTAAAAAACTAAAAGTTTGGCAAAAAGGATTAGATATTAGCGTGGCTGTGTATCAGGTAACAGCGCTTCTACCAAAAACCGAAGAGTTTGGTTTGAAGCAGCAAATGCAAAGAGCCGCCATTTCCATTACTTCAAATATTGCAGAAGGAAGTAGTAGATCAAGCAATAAGGACTATAAAAGGTTTCTTGAATATGCTTTAGGATCTTGCTTTGAGATTGAAAGTCAAATCCTCACTTGTGTACAATTGAGCTTAGTTTCTGAACAAAAAACTATTCAATTGTTAGACATGTTGACGGAAGAAATGAAAATGTTGCACAAGCTCATTTCGATAGTAGGCAACTAATGGCCAAAAGCCAATTACTAAAAGCTAGTAATATGAAAAAAAAGTGGTGGAAGATCCTTACGGTATTATTGCTGACCTATAGTATTCTAGGTGCTTTACTTTTCGATGCGCCAAGACTAGCTATCCTGAACGAAACCATTCGAAATTTACATTTCCATGTCACCATGTGGTTTGGAATGATCATCTTATTGACAACTTCTGCCATTTATGCCATCAAATACCTAAGAAGCAACTCACTCAAACATGACGACCTTTCTGTAGAATTTGCCAATGCTGGTGTTTTACTAGGGATACTCGGCATTACGACTGGAGCGCTATGGGCAAATTATACTTGGGGGGAACCATGGAGTGGAGATCCAAAACAGAATAGTTCTGCTATAGCTTTGCTGATCTACATGGCTTATCTGGTCTTAAGAAATTCATTGGAAGACCCTATTCAAAAAGCGCGTATCAGCTCCATTTACAACATATTTGCTTTTGCCACCTTGATCCCTTTACTCTTTATTTTACCAAGAATGACGGATAGTTCGCTTCATCCTGGCAATGGAGGTAACCCTGGCTTCAATGCCTATGACCTTGACAGCAGACTCAGACTTGTTTTTTACCCCGCTGTGATCGCATGGACCTTATTAGGCGTCTGGATCGTTTCATTGAGGGTTAGAATCAGAAGGATAAAAGCAAAAATTGAAGATTGATCTTATGAAAAAGTTCTTAATTCTCATATCTCTTTTCTTCAGCCTAAACATTTTGGCTCAAGATAAAATTGAAATAACATCGGATGATTATGACAACACAAACATTGAAATGGCAGATACCATGCGTTCCAATGGAAAAATTTATGTTGTTGTAGGCGTAGTGATGATCATCTTTGCTGGACTAATATTTTATATGGTTCAAACTGATCGGAAAATCTCAAAACTTGAGAAAGAGGTTTTCGATGAAAAAGGTTAACTATTAAGGTTTTAGGTTTTAATTTTACAATTGAAATAGAAGATTGAGGAGATGAAGAAATCAAGTATCATTGGATTAATTGTTATCGCTATTGCTATTGCCGTGATCGTTTCTACGCGAGAAAGTGCAAGTGCATACGTTTCATTTAACGAAGCTTACAGTATGTCCACAAGTGGCGATGAAAATGCAATTCATGTAGTGGGCGAGCTAAAGAAGAATTCCAATGGCGAAGTAGTTGGTGTAACACCTAGTGCGGATATGCTTAGTGTCAACTTTGTCTTGGTCGATGATAATAAAAAAGAAGAGATCGTCTATTTAAACCAACCCATGCCATCAGACTTATTACGTTCAGATAAAGTCGTGGTAATTGGAGGCTATAAAAACGATAAGTTTGTCGCAGATAAAGTGCTTTTAAAGTGCCCTTCGAAATACGAAGAAACCACTATTAAGCAATAAGGTCTAAGGATGAAAGGATTCAGAAGTCTTATCGTGTGGCAAAAGTCTCATCAATTGGCATTGGATATCTTCAATATGACGAAGGATTTTCCTTCGTCAGAGCAATACACTTTGACTGCTCAATTGAGAAGATCCAGTCTTTCGATTCCAACCAATATTGCCGAGGGCACAGGAAGAAGGGGTAACAAGGAACGTACTCATTTTTTCAATATTGCAATGGGCTCTGCTCATGAAACCGAATACCTTCTCATTTTTTCAAGTGATTATGGCCTTATATCAAACAAAGCGTTCACTCAAATCATTAGCTTGATTGAGGAAATAAAATCGATGCTTTTTGTGTTAATGAAAAACCAAAACCTTAACCCTTGATCCCTCAAACCTTACATACTGGGATTGGAAATCTCGGACATTTACTGGTAATCATTTCATTTATTGGATCCATTTTGGCAGCCATTGCCTATGGTAGATCTGCGGTCTCCAATCAACTGAATGATTCGTGGACAAAACTGGGCCGTTGGAGCTTTTGGGTGCATGGTACTGCTGTTTTAGGAAGTGCGGTTGTCCTTTTCACCATCATCTACAATAACTATTTCGAATACCATTATGCTTGGAGTCACTCTTCAGTTAACCTAGCGGTTGAATACATGATCGCTTGTTTCTGGGAAGGACAGGAAGGATCATTTTTAATATGGTCAGTTTGGAATGCTTTACTAGGTTTCATATTAATAAAAACCAATAAGAAGTGGGAAGCCCCTGTGATGACTGTATTTGCCGCAGTTCAGGCCTTTTTAGCTTCAATGATCTTAGGCATTGTGATTGACGATATCAAAATAGGAAGCTCCCCTTTTATGTTATTGAGAGATGTGATCAACGATCCTGTATTCTTGATCAACCCTAATTTTGTTCCAGAAGATGGCACAGGTCTCAATCCTCTTCTTCAGAACTATTGGATGGTGATTCACCCCCCAATGACCTTCCTAGGCTTTGCCCTTACCTTGGTGCCCTTTTCATTTGCTATTGCTGGGCTTTGGAAAAAGGACTTTAGTGACTGGATAAGACCTTCGCTACCTTGGACGATCTTCGGTGGAGTTATACTTGGTACTGCTATCATCATGGGAGGCTATTGGGCTTACGAAACACTCAATTTTGGTGGTTATTGGAATTGGGACCCTGTAGAAAATGCCGTTTATGTGCCTTGGCTCGTGCTGATTGCGAGTATGCACACCATGATCGTCTACAAGAAAAGTGAAACGGCTTTAAAGACCTCCTTTGTCTTGGTGATTTCAACCTTCCTCCTTATTCTTTATGC
>CBFHYE010000228.1:0-13232 GCA_965659985.1 Roseivirga sp.
GCATACGCGTTACGCACCCGTGCGCCACTTTCATCTATTCCGAAGAATAGAATCTCGTTCGACTTGCATGTATTAGGCCTGCCGCTAGCGTTCATCCTGAGCCAGGATCAAACTCTCCATTGTAATAAATTTTACCTGATCCGAAAATCAGAGGCAGCTAATGCCACCAAATGTGTTTGAACTCCTTGGCTTCTAATTGTCCTGAATCCATAAATGAATTCATTCTAATAACTCAAATTAATATTCGAGCGGTCCGCTATCGTATCTCATTCATTCAAAGAACTTCTCTACTGGACTCCTTATATTCCAGAGTACCTGACCTGTACATTTAGACGCTTCTACAATAGCTAACTCATGGTTATATCTAAATGCCGATCTCTCGCAGTAAACGTAAAACTTCTACGGGCTATCAAACCCCTCCGTTTTATCTTTCAAAACTCACCGTTGTGAGCCCCGTAATCTCTTAGCTTTCATAACTCTCATCCCGAAAGCGGATGCAAAGGTAAGAGAAGTATTTTAATTTCCTCAACAAAAAAGAATAAATTTTTCTCGCTGATTTAATCAGTTTTTCAACTCTTCCTGACAGCCTTTTGCTTAAGGGACTGCAAAGGTAAAACAATAATTTCTATTGGAAAGACTTTTCTAAAAAGAAATTCAAAGAAAATTATTCTGTAAAGCTATCTACTTAGCGCAGAATAGTTTGCGTCCTGTCAGGTCCCACTGAAACGATCTTAATGGGAACACCTGTGGCTTTTTCTATGTATGTCACATAGTCTTTGAGCTCAACTGGAAAATCGTCATAGGACTTGATATTTGTCAAATCAGACTTCCATCCAGTCATTGTTTCGTAGACAGGTGTGATCTCTTCGTCCATTAATTGAAATGGCATTTCTTCTGTTTCCGTACCGTCAGCCAATTTATACTTAGTACAAATTTTAATTTCTTCCAAAATAGACAATACATCCGCTTTCATCATAAAGAGTTGAGAGACTCCATTGATCATGATTGCGTATTTAAGGGCAGGCAAATCTAACCAGCCACACCTTCTTGGTCTACCAGTAGTAGCGCCATACTCATGGCCTTCGTCTTGAATAGCCTTTCCTACTTCATCAAAAAGCTCTGTGGGAAAGGGACCTCCACCAACTCGAGTACAGTATGCTTTGAAGATACCAAAGACTTCTCCAATGTTTTTAGGTGCAACCCCTAAACCTGTACACGCACCAGCCGTCATCGTATTAGAGCTGGTCACATAGGGATAACTTCCAAAATCAATATCTAATAAAGAACCTTGAGCACCCTCGGCCAGCACCGTCTGGTCTGTGTTGACACAGTCATTGATCAGATATTCAGAATTGATAAGATTAAAGTCTCTTAAAAATTCTATGGCCTCAAAAAATGGCTTTTCGACTTCCACCAAATCATATTCAAAATCATGATGCTGCAATACGGCTTCATGTTTGTTTACCAAATTTCTGTAACGCTCATTGAAACCGGGGGCAAGGATATCCCCTACTCTAAGTCCATTTCTAGCAATTTTATCTTGATAAGACGGACCTATACCTTTAAGTGTAGAACCAATCTTGTCCTTTCCTTTTGCTTTTTCATAAGCAGCATCCAATAGCTTATGACTAGGCAAAATCAATTGCGTCTTTTTCGATATGTACAGATTTTGTTTGAAATCTATATCAAAAGATGACAAGCCTTCAATTTCCTTTTTGAAGATCACAGGATCAAGCACTACGCCATTACCAATAATATTCTTAATCTGGTTACGGAATATTCCTGATGGAATTTGATGCAACACATGTTTATGTCCGTCAAACTCTAATGTATGCCCGGCATTTGGGCCGCCTTGAAATCTTGCTACAACATTATATTTGGGAGCTAAGTAGTCAACTACCTTGCCTTTTCCTTCATCACCCCATTGTAAACCTAAGAGTACATCTGCTTTCATTAATTCTTCTTGCTCCGTTATGATTGTTGTAAACTATCGATCGCCTCTTCAATACTATCGGCAACCTTAAATATGGCGGTAAGCTTTGTGATGATCAGTAGCTTTTGCACATGCTCCGATGGCTTGATAATCACAACCTCTCCGCCTTTGTTTCTAAATTTCGTTAGTAATGTGATCAACACACCAATTCCAGTACTGTTGATATATTTGACTTGCTCAATATCAACCACGCACTTTACAATCTCTTTATTGATCGCATCATTGGCCACCTCTAGAATTCCAGACCCACTGTCTTCTCCTAGAAGATTACCTTCTAGCGTCAAGGTTATGTAGTCGTGATTGATCTCTGATTCGAACTTCATGATGCTTCTTTATCCGTTTTTTTCTTAGCGAAAAAGTAAAGGGTATGATGCATGATCTCGATATCGAACATCTCCTCTAAAGTATTCTTGATATTCTGTATTCTAGGATCACAAAACTCTTTCACCTCCGAAGAATCAACCATTAGAATATGATCGTGTTGCTTGTAGCCAAACGATTTTTCATACTGGGCCATATTCTTACCGAATTGGTGCTTTGTGACCAAATCACATTCTACCAAAAGATCTAAAGTATTATAAACGGTCGCTCTACTCACTCGATAATTCTTGTTCTTCATACTTATATACAAAGACTCTACATCAAAGTGGCCATCGCGCGTATAAATCTCCTCGAGGATTGCGAAACGCTCAGGTGTCTTTCTCAACGACTTATTCTCTAAATAAGCAGTGAAAATCTTCTTTACTTCTTCAAAAACACCTTGGTTCAGAGGCATGTCGTTCTAATTAGGATGCAAATATAATATTTTGTGGATACTAAGAATCATCAGATGAATCAAAGCGACTCACTCTCATAACGCCTTGTACCTTTTCAAGTTTAGCTATCAACTCATCTAAATGAGAAGTGTTATTGATGTACAACTTAATTTGACCATCAAAGATTCCTGTTTCTGTATCTATGCTAATAGAACGCATATTTACTTTGAGCTCATTCGAAATTATGCCAGTAACATCTCGCATGAGTCCTACTCTATCAGTGCCAATGATACGCAACCCCGCAAGAAATGCATTCTCTTGTCTTGATTGCCACTTGGCCTTAACAATTCTATTGCCATGATTAGAAAGGAGCTCAGGTGCATTAGGACATGTTGTACGATGGATTTTTATACCTTCATTTATTGTCACAAACCCAAAAACATCATCGCCAGGAATAGGATGACAACATTTCGCAAATTTATAATCAATGACATCCATATTCTCCCCGATTAGAAGAATATCTTGTCCAGCATCTTTGACCTTTTTGAAATCATCGGCATAGGTCGCTTTATTTGGAAGAGTTCTTTTAGTCGTACTGTTCTTTTCTGTTTTGAAGTCTTTATACTTCTTAATATCGGCTGGATCGATCACGCCCTTGCCTACTTTATAATAAAAATCGGTTATGGTTTTTTCTTCAAAAAAAGCTCTTAGCTGATTTGCCACGTCACCATCGAATGGCACCTTCATTTGCTTCAGCTTTCTTTGAATGATTTCTTTACCATCTGCTGCAGCCAGCTTCTTAGCCTCTTTTAAGGTGTCTTTGATCTTTGACTTAGCCTTAGATGTAACAACGAATCGCAGCCAGTCTTCATTAGGTTTTTGCTTGGAAGAAGTTAAGATTTCAATCTGATCTCCATTATTCATCTTATAGTTGAGTGGCACCAACTTATTATTGACTTTTGCCCCTAAGCATTTTGCCCCTACCTCTGTATGAATATCAAATGCAAAATCGAGCGCTGTAGCTCCCGCAGGTAGAATCTTTAAGTCTCCTTTCGGAGTAAAAACAAAAACCTCTTCATTAAAAAGATTAGAACGAAAATCATCGATGAATTCGATGGCGTTCATATCATTCAATTCTAATATCTCTCGAACTTTCTCGATCCACATCTCCAATCCAGATTCATGAGGATTGGCCATTCCATCTTTATACTTCCAATGCGCAGCATAACCTTTCTCCGCAATGTCATCCATACGTTTTGTTCTGATCTGTACTTCTACCCATTTTCCTTTCCGGCTCATTACAGTAGTATGTAGAGACTCATAGCCGTTGGCCTTGGGCGTACTGACCCAATCGCGTAGTCTATTTGGGTTGGGCGTATAAAAATCTGTTACGATGGAATAAACTTGCCAACAGGCGGCTTTTTCATTTTCGAATTCTGTGTCTACAATGATACGCACAGCGAACAGATCAAAGACTTCCTCAAAGGGGATGTCCTGCTTCTTCATCTTATTCCAGATGGAGTGAATAGACTTTGGTCTTCCCTTTACTTCATATTTTAAGCCCGTTCGATTTAGCTCATCCAAGATCGGGCTCATAAAACCCTTAATGAATCGGCCTCTTGATGCTTTGTTTTCGGCTATACTTGAAATAATCTGATCATATACCTCCGGCTCTGAATATTTAAGCCAAAGGTCTTCCAATTCAGATTTAATGGCATAAAGCCCTAATCTATGCGCAAGAGGAGCATAAAGGTAAATGGTCTCTGAAATGATCTTGAGCTGTTTGTGCCTGGGCATACTCCCGAGCGTCCTCATGTTGTGCAGTCGATCGGCCAGTTTGATCAAGATCACTCTCACATCATCCGATAGAGTGAGTAGCATCTTTCTAAAGTTTTCCGCTTGCTGAGAAGATCCATGATCAAAGACACCTGAGATCTTCGTCAAACCATCTATAATTCTAGCCACTTTTGGTCCGAAATCAGCCTCGATCTGTTCAAGTTCAATATCTGTATCTTCCACAACATCGTGCAGCAGGGCTGCTACAATCGAAGTGGTACCCAATCCAATTTCTTCAACACAGATCTGTGCTACCGCCAGCGGATGATAGATATAGGGTTCACCTGACTTCCTACGCATCTCCTTATGCGCTTCGAGTGAAGTGTTGAATGCCTTTTTAATGAACTTGGCGTCATCATCCTTCAAAAAAGGTTTAGCCTTTCGCAGCAGCTTTCTGTACCTCCTTATTATCTCTTTTCTTTCTTCTTCTAAATCAACCGCGATCATATGATAAAATTAAATAGAAATTTCTGTGAGTGCTTAATTATTTTTCAGCAGAATATTGTTGCATTAAAAAGTATTACAATTACCTTTGCAATCCATTTTCAAACACATAGGCGGATGTGGCGAAATTGGTAGACGCACTAGACTTAGGATCTAGCGCCTCCGGGCATGGGGGTTCGAGTCCCTCCATCCGCACGTAAGGAACCCTCGGTCGCAAGATTTGAGGGTTTTTATTTATAGTCAACATAAAAAAGAGTTAGTAGTGGATATCACGTTAGACAAAAAAGATTCGAATGTCGCTTCAATTAAAGTTAAACTAAACGAAGCTGATTATCAATCGAAGGTGGACGAAAAGATCAAGGATTATAGTAAGAAAGCACAGATCAAAGGCTTTCGCCCTGGCAAAGTTCCACAAGGAGTCATCAAAAAGATGTATGGCAAGTCTATTCTTGTAGACGAGATCAATCATATTGTTGGCCATGCCATTCAAGATTACATCAAAGATAACGAGCTTAAAATCTTAGGCGAGCCTATTCCCAACCAAGAAGCCATCAATGAAGTAGACTGGGACACTCAGAACGACTTTGAATTTGAGTACAACGTAGGCCTTGTTGAAGATTTTGAAGTGGCCTTAGACAAAAAAGTAAAGGTTACTGCTTATGAGATCGATGTTGATCAAAAAGTGATAGATGAGACTTTGGATAATGTGCGCTCTCAATTTGGTGGCATGACTAATCCGGAGCAAAGTGAAGAAGGCGACATCTTATTCGGTTCTTTCAAACAAGGTGAATTCTCTCATGACTCTACCATTGATCTTAACGATCTGACTAAAACAAATGCCAAGAAATTTGTTGGCAAAGCGAAAGGTGATGAGATCAAAATAGACCTAACTAAGCTGTACAAAGAAGAAGCCAAAAGAGCTGCTCAGTTGGGTAAAACGGCTGACGAAATCGCTGAAATGGATATGAACTTCGTCTTCGAGGTAAAAAATGTGAACAGAAAAGAGCTTGCCGAATTAAATCAAGAGCTTTTTGACAAAACCTTTGGTCCTAATACCGTTTCGAGCGAAGAAGAATTCATGGCAAAAGTGAAAGACACTGTCGCTGAAAATTACAATAGAGAAACACAAGCTTATTTAACTAAGAGCATTCAAGACAAATTGATAGAAACAACTTCGATTGCTTTGCCTGATGCGTTCTTGAAAGAATGGTTGAAACTCACTGGAGAGGGTAAAGTAACAGATGAAGATATTCAAAAAGAATATTCAATCTACGCTGATCAATTAAGATGGAACTTGATCTCTGGTCAGGTTGCCAAGGACAATGAGATCAAACCAGAACATGAAGACATCAAAGCTGCTACTCAAAAAATGATCGAGGCACAATTTGCTGGATCAGGCATGGGCCAGTTCGCTGATCAAATGGATGCCTTTGTTGACAATTATCTTCAAGGAGAAAATGGGCAGAACTACATGAAAATGGCCGAGCAAGTTCAAGGAGATAAAGTGATCGAATTCGTAAAAGAAAAGATCGCTATATCGAACAAAAAAGTAAGCTTAGACAAATTCAAAGAAATTGTTGAGAACTAAAGCTTGACACGAGCTGTTTAAAAAGAGTCCTTTGGTAGAAGGGCTTTTTTTTTAAATTTGTTAGGCTTAATTCATAATAATTGAATGATAAATAAAGAAGAATTCAGAAAATACGCCATCCACAACCAAGGTGTGAGCGGCACTTCCATTGACAAGTATTCAAATTACATTGAGAACATGACGAGGTCGGTTATCGAAGAAAGACCTACTCGTTTTGCAGAGATCGATGTATTCTCAAGACTGATCATGGATCGTATCATTTTCCTAGGTATGGGTGTTGATGATAACATTGCAAATATCATCACGGCACAGTTACTCTTTTTAGAGTCAGTTGATCCGAATAGAGATATCGTAATGTATGTCAACAGCCCTGGAGGTTCAGTTTATGCTGGACTAGGCATGTATGACACTATGCATTTTGTGAAACCAGATGTGGCAACTATCTGTACAGGATTGGCAGCCTCTATGGGTGCCGTGCTTTTGGCAGGAGGTGCAGAGAACAAGAGGTCTGCATTGCAGCACTCAAGAATCATGATCCACCAACCAATGAGTGGAATGCAAGGTCAGGCTTCTGATATGGAAATTTCGTTGAAGCAAACCTTAGAGGTGAAGAAAGACCTTTACAACATATTGGCTAAGCACTCTGGTCAAACCTATGCGAAAATTGAGAAAGATTCGGATAGAGATTACTGGATGCGTGCTGAAGAAGCCAAAGAATACGGCCTTATTGACGAGGTCTTGACTAGAAAATAACAATCATGGCAGAGGTTACCTGTTCATTTTGCGGGCGAAATAAGAAGGATGTTGACCTGATGATCTCAGGAATACATGCGCACATATGTAATCACTGTATTACACAAGCGAATCAAATCCTTTCGGAAGAATTGAAAACCAAGACTTCTGATGATGCGCCTAAATTCAACCTCATCAAACCGGTTGAGATGAAAAAGTATCTTGATCAATATGTTGTTGGCCAAGATGAGGCAAAAAAAGTAATCTCTGTTGCTGTTTATAACCATTACAAAAGGTTAATACAGAAAACTGACGATGATGATATTGTGATTGAAAAATCCAATATCATCATGGTTGGCGAAACGGGTACAGGTAAAACGTATATCGCCAGAACTTTAGCAAAAATCCTACAAGTTCCGTTTTGTATTGCTGACGCTACTGTTTTAACAGAAGCTGGGTATGTAGGTGAAGATGTCGAGAGCATCTTAACAAGACTTTTACAGTCAGCAAATTATGATGTTGAATCTGCTGAAAGAGGCATCATTTATATTGATGAGTTAGATAAGATCGCTAGAAAATCTGATAACCCATCGATCACAAGAGATGTAAGCGGAGAGGGTGTTCAACAAGCTCTATTGAAGCTTTTGGAAGGAACTGCTGTGAATGTTCCACCCCAAGGTGGAAGAAAGCATCCTGATCAAAAGATGATCTCCGTAGATACCAAAAATATTCTCTTCATCTGTGGTGGGGCCTTTGATGGTATTGCTAGAAATATTGCCAATCGCCTGAATACCCAACCACTAGGCTTTGCGGCTAAAAAGGATGAGATGGAAGAGATCGATAGAGAGAACTTGCATCAATATGTAAATGCACAGGATTTGAAGAATTTTGGATTGATTCCTGAGCTTATCGGCAGACTTCCCATAGTTACTCACTTGAATCCTTTAACCGTTGATATCCTAAAGAGCATATTAACAACACCAAAAAATGCGTTGACCAAGCAGTATGCAAAACTCTTCGAAATGGAAGATATCGATCTGAGCTTTGAAGATGATGCCCTAGAGTACATTGTTGAAAAAGCGATGGAATTCAAATTGGGTGCACGTGGTTTGCGGTCCATCTGTGAAGCCATTATGGTTGACGCCATGTTTGAATTACCTTCCGATTCAACAACCAGCGAACTCGTGATAGATCAAGCTTACGCGAAGGAAAAATTCGAAAAATCGAAGTTCAAAAAACTAAAAGTAGCCTAATTTAGTGCTTAGCGTTTGGTGCTTGGTATTTGGTGAAAATTGCAAACACTCAAGCTTTTTACCGATTAGCCAAAGTACTCTACAAAATTCCGAGGTGTTTCGTAAAGTTTAAGTGAATGAAGCTCACCTGTTTGAGAGATCTCTTTGATCTTCGGTGCAAGGATATTCCAGAACTCCATAATTAAGATCTCGCAGCTTGCCATCTTCCCTTCCATGAAATCTACATCAAGGTTTAGATTCTTGTGGTCAACCTTGTCAATGATCTCGTCTTTGATCAAAACAGAAAGGGCCTTGAGATCAATAACGAATCCTGTTTCAGGATCGGGTTTGCCCTTCACAGTTGTGATCAACTCGAAATTGTGTCCGTGCCAATTGGCATTAGCACATGGTCCAAAAACTTCTACGTTCTTTTCTTCAGACCAATTGGGGTTGTACAACTTATGTGCAGCATTAAAATGTTCTTTCCGGCTAACGTAAACCATCTCTCCTTAATTAGGCTGCAAATATAATGGCTAAATCTGTAACTTTGGGTATATAAAAAGGACATCATGATCGTAGTTACGGGAGCAGCGGGTTTTATTGGAAGTTGTTTGATCGGCAAGCTGAATCAAGAAGGCTTTAAAGACATTATTGCAGTCGATAAATTTGGCGATGAAGCAAAGATGAAAAACCTTGAAAATAAAGACATCAAGGAACTCGTTGAACGCTCCAATTTTATTGACTGGTTAGAAAAACATCAAGACCGTGTTGAATTCATCTTTCACTTAGGTGCTCGTACTGATACCGCAGAGTTCGATTATGAACTTCTAGATGAATTAAATACAGCCTATAGCAAAGCTGTTTGGCAAAGGTGTATTGATTATCAAATACCGTTGGTATACGCCTCTTCTGCGGCAACTTACGGGTTAGGTGAATTGGGTTATGACGACAATCATTCGATCATACCTGATTTGAAACCACTGAACCCCTATGGAGAATCAAAGAACGAGTTCGACAAGTGGGTCTTAAAGCAAGAGAAAACTCCATTCTTCTGGGCTGGGCTTAAGTTTTTCAATGTTTATGGACCTAACGAATATCATAAAAGCAGAATGGCCTCAGTGATCATGCATGCCTTTAATCAGATCTCATCAACGGAAGCCATGAAGTTATTTAGATCCCACAATCCTGAATTCAAGGACGGTGAACAAATGCGTGACTTCGTGTATGTAAAGGATGTGGTAGATGTTTGCTATTTCCTAATGCACCATCGAAAGGATTCTGCTATTTATAATTTGGGTAGTGGAAAAGCCCGTACTTTTCTAGATCTAGTAAGAGCCACTTTTAACGCCATGGATAAGCCCGAAAGCATCTCTTTCATTGATACCCCTGAAGACATTCGAGATAAGTACCAATACTTCACTGAAGCTAATATGGACAAGCTGAAGTCCATCGGTTATGAACAGCCTTTTACGAGTTTGGAAGATGGTGTTAAGGATTATGTACAAGGCTACCTGAAGGCGGGTGAATACTATTGATTTGAAACAATTATTTTTCTGGAGACTCGTGCCCCGTCACTATTTCCGACTTGAACTAAGTACAATCCAGGAGATAAATAATGTCTGATTTCTGTTAGCTTTTCTTCAATAGTTTGCGACAGAGCTAATTGACCATTTGAGTCTATTACATACATATTGGTTTTCTCCTTTGGAGACTCCGAGAGTTCAAGTATGAAAGAAGAGGTGCTCGGATTTGGATATATATTTACTTCGATCGTAAATACAGGTTCAGATGACTCAATTGATGTAATAAAATCGCAAGTACCATCATCCTCTGTTGCATCTAGATTAAAATTGGCTGCTCTTGAATCTGTACATCCCAGCACATTAAAACTACCGCTCCCCTTATTCACCTTTAATCGTTGATTAGCAGGGACTTCCCTTATGGTCTCCAGAGCACCTCTGGGCCATCGAATTATCAAAGAATCCAGCTGGTCAAGATCACCTAGTCCAAAATGTAATTTAGCAGAGCTGGTAGATGCATGCGTGCCAGCGGTCATCAGCTCTTTCGAAGCTAAAAGGCTTCCATTATTAAAAAGAAACACCTTAGCATTATGTGCAACGAGGTTCTCTGCTCTGAGATCAAGAGAAAGGTAGTTTCCCTTGTTCATTAACTCATTGACATAAAGGTGAACATTACCTTGAGAAGGATTGAGTGTAACAACATTTGTAAATAACACATCAAGGTCTCCATCAAGGTCAAAATCAAAGGTTACAACGCCTCTTGTACTTTGATTTTCATCCACCTCTTTAAAATCTTCTGAAGGACTGAAAGTAGCGTCCTGGTTGTTGATATAAACTACATTTGGATCAACATCAGAAACATTCAAAAAATCCGCAGAACCGATATACCCATTGGCCAACAATAGATCATCGAAGCCATCTAAGTCTACATCAGCGAAAGAAGCGCCCCAACTAATACTATTTTTATCAACTACAAATTCATGTCCGATCCCACTTTCTCTTTCTTTTCTTAAAAACATATCGCTGTCGTTAAGAAAGAACCCATTGAGCCCGATGTTTGTCACATAATAATCGTTCTTGCCATCCCTATTTATATCACCATTGGCAATTCCCATTCCATAAAAAGGATCATTCAAATGGTATGTCTCCCCTTTTTCATAGAATAAGCCATCATTAGGTTCATACTCAAAGAACAGATTGGGCGTAACCCAATCTCCAAAATCATTTGCGAGAAGAATATCCGTAAACCCGTCCTCGTTTAGGTCGGTAGGTGCTACGGCAAGGCCACAGCCCTCAAAACTTGGCCCTAAAACATCAGATTGTTGGGTAAAAGTGCCATCCTGATTGTTGATATAAATGAAATCCTCAAAACAAGTATGCGCGAAACCAATGACATTTCCTTCGGCATCTTGAATTGTATTTGGCTCATTTAAGTAATTCGCAACATAGATATCTAAAAAACCATCTCCATTTAAATCAGCAATGGCCGCTGAAACACTCCAAGCAATTTCCACGATACCTGCCTGACGGGAAACGTCAATAAAATGACCATCTCCTTGATTCAATAGTAAAATATTTGGGGCAGTATTATCAGTGGTTATGAAAAGATCGGGGTAGCCGTCATTATTAAGATCACCTGCGGCGACACCCATCGTGGTCACTGTACGGGTCGCAAGCGTGATCTCATCCAAGGACTCTCGAACAAAAGCCTTCCCTTTATCATTAGAAAACAACCAGTCCTGTCTTCTGCCTCCAGTTAAATATACATCTTCGAATCCATCTTGATCAAAGTCTAAAATAGCTACTCCACCCCCAATCAATCTTGGTTCTATATGGACATGAGAAAGACCTAATTCTGTGGCTTTTTCAACAAACTGTGCAGATAAAGGATAACCCCCGAGAATCATTAACAACAACACAAAAACCTCTCTCAAACTCATCAATGTATAGGATATACTTACGCTCCAGATATTCAGCCCTTTACAGGCCATATGTGCTTAATAGTAAACTCAAATATTCTAACTTTTAGGACAAAAAAAAAGAGGCCAAGACCTCTTTTACTTAATTTTATTGTCGTTCTCCTCAATCCATATAGGCCTCAGAGTTCAAATAGTTGATCAATTCAACCATATCTTTTTCGTCTCTCACCTTAACGCGATTTTCTTTCAACCATGATTTGATGGTTCCATCATCGCTCATGGCATCTAGAATCACACGGTTTTTGAGCTTTTTAATTTCGACAGCATCTAGACCTACGGTATATATGAAATAAGTCTCTTCATTATCGAAATAATTATTAGTGATAACGCCTCCATACCCTTGGTCTTGACTTTGAAGAAGTCTTGCATCATAGGTCTTAATTAGTTTATATTGATCACCATCTACAACGATCTGCACATATTTATCGGGTTTTAAACCAGGAATATTGATCTCGTTGGTGAATTCATATCTCACTTTCTCTTTGCTATCAGTATCTACATACTCAATAACAAAACGTGGATATAGACGCTTATCAATCAAAAGTGGGTTTCCTTCATTGAAAACCTCTACTTCTTCCTTATAGGTATCGTATTTCAGGAAAACGGTGCGTGCTTTTCCATTCTTATCATACAAAACCCCATTCTTGTAGTCTTCTATAAGATAAGGAGTACCATCCGTATCTTTGTATTGACCTGTAATTCTTAAAATGGTATTAGCTGTTCCGGTAGTATTACCAATTTGACCAAATGCAGGAGCGCCCACAAATAATGCCAATAACACCAAGACCTCGAGTTTTCGCTTTAGTTTCATTTCCCTTTAATACTTATTTTATTAATACTTTTTTGTTTATCAATATGCCTTCCTCTACTACAATTCTAACCAAATAAACCCCAGCAGGAAGAGCTTCTACTGAGATCCTTTTCGAGAATTCTCTGGAGGTTTTTTCCTCACTTACCTCCGCAAATTGCTTGCCATTCAAGTCAACTAAATTGATAGCGACTTCACCAAAGTAGCTGTTGATCATACTTATAGTGATCCAATCATCTGTTGGATTAGGAGAAATCGTGGTGGCTCTATCGAACTGTTCTACGATTTCTTCTTCAATGCTATTTATAATGATCTCAACCTCATTCGACTTGAGATTACAAGTAT
>CBFHYE010000229.1:0-4013 GCA_965659985.1 Roseivirga sp.
CGATGGTTGTCGCTGGGCCATTATCAGTGATCTGAACACCTGGAATTCTTCCTTTGATGTAATTAAAAAGCAGCCCGCTTGTTGATTCTGGAATAATTTTAGTGAGGTCAACACTTGTACTAGGTGCTCCCCATACCGAAACACGCTTTTCAATTTCTTCTCTTTGCGCTTCGACAATTACATCTTCTAAGACTTGTATTGTGCTTAGAAAATCCTTGTTGTCCCTAACAATGAACGAAGCTTTTTCCGTCTCGTCTTCTGTAATTTGGTCATTAATAAACGTCTCTTCGTTTGACTCAGTGAAATTGATTACATCACGAGAACTAAATGGACTCAAGTTCATCGCTTTGTAGGGTAATGAATCAACTTCAAACCTGACATCTGTAGATCCCTTCTCTGTCATTCCTTGGAGTAAAAAAGGCTTATTGTCAACATTGGCCACGTTCTTAAATGTAAATCTACCCTTACGATCTGCGATCTCTACCATCATTTCTGGATTATCAGAACCATTATTGATGTAGGTCACACTGGCATTTTTTGCCCTTTTCATGCGGTCCTGAAATAAGACCTGGCCAGATATAGACAAACCTGTCTCAAAACTAAAATCCTCTTCTCGTTCCTTCAAAGACTGAAGCTCATCCCAATTGAAGCGGGTCCATCCTTGGGTCATCATTACTAGGTCTAATTGCTTGTCTTTTGCTAAAGTGGGATTATTGAAGTAATGAGCTGGTTCATGAATGTGACCGGCTAAGTCACTATTTAGCAGTAGGTGCGCAGAAATATTTGTAGCATTATCTTTAACGTAAGAGCGGTTAAGATTATATACGCTTAGACTAAAATTGCCTTGTACTGGATTACCAAATTCGTCCGTTACAGTGAGGTTGGCTATGGTTCGCTCTCTTTTGACGTAAATGGAGTCATTGAGGAACACTTTAATATTCAGCCCATTGTTTTTTCTATGGAAGAAGAGCCTTTCGCCCAAAGCTTCTCCATCTTCAGTAAATAAGGTCAAATGATTAATACCCTCAGGAAATATGGACTTACTGATAATTAATTCACCTTTACCGTCTACGATCTTCACATTTGAGGTATAGTTTAGCCAGCCTCTTGACTGTCCGATAAGGAATGGATTAAGACCTTTGCTATTCGTAGATACGGTTACTTTAATTTCCTCTTCACTATAGAAAGGGTCTACGCTTAAAATTGCCCCCCGACTTTCGATATCAGGCAAATTGTAGATGATCGCACTTTGATCTAGTCGCACTTGATATTTCTTGGTGGCATCGGGTGCCAGTTCAAAATGACCCATGCCATTGTGCATGGTTTCTAGTGTGATATCGGTCTCCTCACCGTTAATAAGAATTGTGCCTTCTACATTAACTGGAAGACCAGAACTTGAAATGGCTCTGAAGGCGATGTGGTTATTATGTCCTGCTAACAGATGCCCACTTTCTGGTAAAAATTGTAGATCTATAGCTTCCACGTTTGGGCTTTCGTTTGTGCCTTGATCTGTGGAGTTAGGGTCATTGATCAAAATTTCCTTTTTAAAGAAATAGGCTTCACCATCATTTTTCATCCATTCTGTGTAGGCCTGCAGACTGTAATTGCCAGGGCTCAGATCATCTGGTAATTCTATACTGGCTTCTGAAAATCCTTCTTCATTTTGAACCAATAGGGTTTGCGAGTTGATACCATTCTCATCTACTAGACTGATGTAGAGGTTACGGCTTAAAGGAGATGGCTGATGATTAGGGCCAGCAACAGTATAGGCCTTCATCCAAATGGTTTCACCCGGGTAATAATCGTTTCTATTGGAATGGATATAGACTTTTTCGGTGATCTTTTCCTGCGTTAATGCAGTTAGATCACCCATGAGTTGTTTTCTTTCCGCATTGTCTTTTAAGACTAGCGTATCGTTAGGCACAAAGTCAGAAGGGAGTAAATTGTAAACACCTTCATTAGCCCATTGCCCGAATAGCTTGATGGCAGAGGGATTGATCATGACACCATTGTCAAACACATAAAGATATTCATCTACCATTTTGATCTTTGAAGCTTGATAAGCTCCTGAATTGTCAAATTCGTTTTCGTAGTTCACTTCTACGATCTCTCCAAAATTGATCTGCAGGATATTATCAAAGGCAGTTGGTTCCACAATTACATTTTGAGGGAGGTCTTTTGAATCAACCTGTAGCCTTCTTTCAGCTGACTCTTTATAGATTTCGAGCTCGTTTTCTTCTATTGTTTCTGGATCATCCCTGGTTAGCATCATCCTGAAGCCCTCTTCCTCTAATTCAGCATTTATCAATGCCTGGAAGAAGTGTCTAATTGAACCATTGTATGCCCGCTGACGATTTTCTATCCAGGTTACATTCTGGGTTAGGTCGGCAGCTTCCTTTTCTTGAAATCTTGGGTAGCCTAACATGGCTTGTGTTTCTGGGGCTAATCTGAACTGTCTTAAGTAGTACTCTAGGTCATAGCCGAGATAGTTGTTTTCAATATTCAATATGTACTCATCTGCCGTTTCAATGATACTACCTTGAAGCCTGAGAAGGTTAATGTCATCCTCATTAGTGATAGAGACTTGTGATTCCATGTAGTCATTTCCAAAGAAGAAATTTTTGAATTTTCTCAATGCTCTTCTTCTTGGTCCTGAGTTTTTATTTTCACTCACGACCTCAACAGAGCTCAGCGAAACGGGCTTAATGGCTAATTTTGCATTAATGGTGAGGTTAATGTCTGTGATCTCCACGACTTCGATACGGTTCTTATAGCCTACATGAGAAAAGATCAATTCATAGATGCCAGGGCTTAAGTCCTTTAAATGATAGCTGCCATCAGCTTTGGTCGATTGGCCTTTTGTCGTTCCTGAGAGGTACACACTGGCATTGGCTATTGGCTCATTTGTTTCGATATCTAGCACTTTACCAGAAATAGCGCCTTGACAAAAAGCATGTATTGTGAGAAGTAAAAAAGTGATAGATAAAATAGTTGATCTCATAGAATATATGACCCTGTTCTTTCATTCGGTCGTTCAGTCTATACAACGCAATCTGAAAATAAAAGCAACAGAATTTAAATTTAGGCAGTATTAGTTTTGAGCTTTGCCAATCACATAATTCGCTCTTGCGGAGCCCATCTGTCCGTTTTTACTTATTCCTTCAATCATAACCTGAATTAAGTCTCCGGAATCATCAGAATTATACCAAGTCACTTTCGCTTCGCCATTTTCATCTGTTGTGATCTGAGGCTCCCAATGCAAGGAAATTCTAAAATCTGGGACTCCAGTCTCTTCATAGTTTGCGTCATAGATAGGAGCGTAAAACTTCTTTTGAACGGTATATCCCTTTTTGGTAAAGCCAAATAGATTTTCACCGAGACCTTCTACAGGAGGTTCATAGCCGCTTTTTGTATAGAAAAGTATAGCACCACCAGCCGAGTTAGCGCCAAAAACGGCAGCATCTGGTCCTTTGAAGACATCGACCCTATCAATAAGATTTGCAGGTATTGTATTGATCACGGTGAGCGTCACACGCATGTTGTTCAAAAATAGGTTGACATCAGGGTCGGAATCGGAAACTGCCCCTGTCAAGGCATCTACGGAGGTTGAGGCTAATTCTAATCCCCTAATTTGGATATAGGCTTCAAGCCCATTACTCAATATTTCTACACCCGGGATCTTTCCTTTCATATATTCCAATATATCACCGCTATTATCGCCAACAGCCTCTTTGGGATCAAAGCTCAATGTGGGCTCCCCATAAGGTGATATTTCTCTAGAAATTTCTTCTCTGTCTGCTGTAATAACCACATCATCCAACAGAGTTGTGGTGCTTAAATAATCCTTATTGTCTTTTACAATAAAAGAGGCTTCGCGCGTTTCTGATTTTGCTAGAGATGGATCGGAGAGTGCTATTGAGGCTTCTTCTTTTTCCTGGTTAATAAGAGGCCAATCAACGAACGAATTGGTCGGTAAAGCATCAATCTTGATTTCCTCCAGCTGAACATTGAGT
>CBFHYE010000230.1:0-17020 GCA_965659985.1 Roseivirga sp.
GTCTTTGCCATTTGGATCGGACTTTCGGTGCTGGCCATAGGTCAAGCGTTGGCCAAGCGAAGTCAACAATTAGGCCCAATCGCCATTGCTATCGGATTGCTAGCACCACTTATTCTGGCTAAAGAAAACTGGGATGATCATGACCGTTCTGACAGATACTTCTCTGTCGATTCTGCTAGAAACTTCTTAGCCTCAGTCGCTCCAAATGCCATCCTATTTACTGGTGGAGATAATGACACCTTCCCGCTTTGGTATATTCAAGAAGTCGAAGGTTTCAGAACTGATGTAAGAGTAGTGGTACTGAGTTATTACAATACAGATTGGTATGTAGATCAGACAGCGACTCAAATGAACGATTCTCCTCCTTTCGAATATTCTCTCGAGAAAGAGAATTATCGTCAAGGAACCAATGATGTGCTTTATATTCAGGAGCAGCCGCAATTCGAAGGACAGGCAGTTGACTTAAAGCAATATTTAGACATTGTGAAAAGAGACGTGAAATCCTTCAAGAGAACATTCACCTCTGGAAATGAGGTAATGCTTGTTCCTTCTAAATCCTTACTGCTAGATGTAGACACTGCAAAGGTCAAAGAATTAGGTATTGTACCAAGTAACCTTGAGCAATACATTACACCACGCATGTTCTTTACATTTGATATGGATCAGAATGGAGAGCTGCAAAGCCCATTTTTAGACAAGGGGCAAATGATGATGCTTGATTTGATCGCCCAAAACAATTGGGAAAGACCGATCTATTTCAACTATACATCAGAAAGCGCTGTAAACTTCGATCTATCTCCTTATCTAGTTCAAGAAGGCATGGCCTATAGACTGTTACCCGTAAGAAAGCCTGCTGACGTGCAAGACTTAGTGAACACTGAATTGATGTACGAAAATGTAATGAACAAGATGAGGTTTAGAGGGCTAGACAATCCAAAGGCCAACCTTAATGAGGATTACAGAGGCTTCGTGCAAAATCACCGTTCGATGATCACTACATTGGCAGAGGCCTTGATCATGGAAGGTGACTCCACTAAAGCCAAAGAAGTACTTGACTTTGGTATGGAAAAGATGCCACCAGAAGCTGTGCCTTATGACGTTTCTTCTATAGGTTTTGTACAAGGTTATTTGGATATAGGTGAAAAGGAGAAAGGCAAACAAATGGCTATGGACATTGCAGGGCAGTTTAATGCAGAGATCACCTATAAGCAAGAAAAGAACAGGTTTGACTTTGCCTTCAGAGCTAAGCTGAGAGGTTTGCAATATCTAAGTCTGATCTTAAGAAATGCAGGGCTTATCGAAGAGTCCGAACAGGTTCGAGGAATGATGGAAGCTCAAAACGAGCGGCTCAATTTGAACCGATCGAACTTCTAATAAAAAAGGCGAGCAATGCTCGCCTTTTTTATTGACCTTTTATTGTGACTACTTTGCCAGCACGGAATACAGTAAGTTCTAAAGGTGCGGTATTGCTAGCACTTAACACTTCCGCTAATTTATCGAGAGATGCAGGGTCAGTAGCAATTTTAACACCATTGACTGACAAGATAATATCTCCTCCCAAAGTGAGCTCTCTCCCATCGATCTGCACTTTGAAACTACCACCTTTCACACCCATTAATCCCAAAGGAGAAAGGAGTACCACTTTTTGAACTAGAAAGCCTTCCGATTGTGGCAGGTTTAGGATTTTTGCCAAATCTCCAGAGATGACCTCTCCATCAATCCCGGTCCACATGGAATGGCCATCGATCAACAAGTTTTTGGCAATATTAGAACTGGCCGCAAAGCCAATCCCTTCAAAACCGCCCGATTGAGACAATATATAACTTACAATACCTACCACTTCTCCCTTGGTGTTGAACATCGGCCCTCCTGAGTTTCCATGATTAATTGAGGCATCCGTTTGAATAAACTCCGCTCTTACAAGCGCACTGGTTCGTTTCTTACTTTTTTGTCTTCCACTGATATAACCCGAAGAGAAAGAATAGGATAAGCCCAGCGGTGTACCCACAATGAATATCTGCTCACCGATGTCCATTTTATCCGAATCGCCCAGTTTAAGCACTTTTCCATTTTTACTTTTCCATTTGAGTTTCAAAAGTGCAACGTCTGCTGTCTTGTAATTACTGACAACATCGGCTGGAATTTCTTCCCCATCATGAAACTTGATCACGATCGTTTCAGCAGTTTGCACCACATGAGCTGCCGTCATTATATGCAGATCGTCCACTAAAAAGCCAGTGCCTAAACCGCTAACGGACATTTGTCTTTCTCGACCGCTTTGTCGAACTACTTCACTCTCACGAGTTAAAATAACAACCACACCGTCTACAACATTATTGTAAACCTTATTTAGGTGCTGGGCTTGAAGGGTCTCTGCCAATAAAAGTACCAGAAGTAATAGGGTCGTCTTTTTCATGAAATTAGAATTTATGAGAATGAAATTGCGAAATTTATTTTTCTAGAACGAGAAAAAGGTCTAATGCCTCATCTGCGTTATTGACTAGGACATAATCGTCATGATCGATTTGAGTGACCAATTCATTATTTCCTTGGTTAAGTTTGTTCCGGTTCATTCGATTAAGTATGTCGTAAGGAATTCTTAACAATGCTGCAGGTAGACGGTATTGTAAATTAAATACATCAAATCGGGTGATTTTTTCTACCGACTTTTTATTCTCTTCATAGTAGGTCATCACCTTTCTATTTCCCCCTACACCTTTCATCTCGACCTTCGAGAAGATCGTTTTAGCCAGGTCAGTGAGCTCTTGAGCCGTGTATTCTCGAATATGCCATGGATTTCGAGTCAGTGTCTTTTTAATATTTGGAGTAGTTAAAACGGCTCGTCCTCCAGGTTTTAACACACGATGTATCTCTTGTAAAAACAGTTTATCTGCTTTCACATGCTCAATCACCTGAAAGGAAACAATACTGTCAAAACTATTATCGGCAACACCTTCGAAGGGTGGAAAAACAGCCTGTCTAAAATCAACTTCAGGGTGTTTTCTTTTTAAGGCATTGATCACAGAAGCGATCTTGTCGAGCGCTACATAACTTTCTGCCAAAGGAGCTAGAAGTTCAACGCCTCTGCCCTCTCCGCAGCCTAATTCTAGGAGATCGCCTTTGACATAGGGCTTCGCCAAATAATAGGCTTGCAACAAGCGTTGATGAATCGGGTTATCTGAAATGATCTTATCTGACGCTATTTCCGTTGTGTAAGTAGCCATGCTTAAAATTTGAGCAAATTTAATGGAATTGAGTATTTCACCTGCCGACCTATTGATTTTTATAAACAATAGGGCTGTTCTTTATTTTAAACAATAACTTTGAATCATGCGTGTATTAATCACTATTTGTTTACTTCTCTCTGCCCTGAGCCTCAAAGCACAAAGCAGAATGAACTCTTCAGAGGTCGGTTATGTATACGACTTAGAACATGAGTTCTTGATCGATCATCGAGTAGCAGGCAATGGCAGTAGCCAAAAAGTATTTCTCAAATTCACTTTAAATAGTGGTAATGTTAAGGTCTCTGACTTTTTGATTAGCTATGACCTCAGAAGCAACTATACCTCAGAAAAAAGTATTCAAAAAGCAATTGAATTAGATTCAAATAACATCATTTATACAGGGTTCCGCGAATTCATATACCAATTTGAAATAGAAGACAATATTGATCGAGATCTAGTAGTTGTTGATATCTATAACATTCCTAAAAATAGACGAAACAAATACGATGTGCCCTTAAAGATAGGTGATCAACGCCCTCCGTCCTTCCTTATCTTCGAAGAAGAATTAAACATCCCCTATTTCAACTCTTACATCAACAAAGGAGATAAGATCAGAATAAAGGATGTTTTTTCCGAAAGCGGAACTTTTGAAATCACCGGTTTTCAGAATAATGCTGAGCTACCGATGCCCCCTTTTGATGACACCGAGCGCAAAGAGCCTGCAAAAGTAAGTTTAGACACACTTTATGGAGCTCAGCACAACGAAATCTTCACCTTTTATAATGAAGGGTATTACAAGATCACCAGATCAGATGACAGCCAAAATAGCGCACATATTTTGGTTGCAGATCCATACTATCCTTACTTCGACAACTATAATAAGCTGATTCGCCCACTTATATTCTTAAGCACAAATACAGAGTACGAAGCCATTTTAGCTTCTGAAGATACACGCGATGGTTTTGAGGAGTTTGTACAAAACACGATCTCAAGTAATGAAAGGGTAGCAAAAGACTTCGTTAAATACTATTTCAGAAGGATCAGGAAATCAGCAAAACTATTTTCAGAAGATCGTGAAGGCTGGAAAACAGATCGAGGCATGATCTATCTGGTATTTGGTGATCCGCTTCAAGTTTTTAGAAATGAACAAACGGAACTTTGGGTTTATTCCTCCGGTAGTGGAGGTCGACTTCGCTTTGTTTTTGACAAAATAGAAAAGGACGGCATGATCAAACACCAATTGATAAGGGGAGATCGCTACAAAGAAGACTGGATGACCGCTGTAACACAATGGAGAGCCGGTCGAATAATCGAATAATGGAAAAAAGAACAACTTCAGATTTTATCTACGGAACCAGGGCTGTGATCGAGGCGATCGAAGCCGGTAAAGAGATAGACAAGCTACTGATTCAAAGAGACCTACAAAACGACCTCACTAGCGAACTCTTACAGGTTTGTCATAGTAGAAAAATACCGTTTCAGCGGGTACCAGTAGAAAAGTTAAATCGTGTTACGCGTAAAAATCATCAAGGCACAATCGCTTTCATAAGCCCAGTACAGTTCGCCTCACTAGACAATATCATTTCTAGTGCGTACGAGAAAGCCGTTGATCCATTCTTATTGATTTTAGATCGCGTTACTGATGTTCGGAATTTTGGTGCGATTGCAAGAACTGCTGAATGCGCGGGTGTTCATGGAATTATTGTCCCTTCTAGAGGTAGCGCACAAATAGGTGCCGATGCAATGAAAACATCTGCCGGAGCCCTGAATCATATTTCTGTTGTGCGTTCCATGAATTTGAAAGAGACTATTAAAGAATTACAGCAAAATGGCATCAAAGTGGTCGCTTGTACAGAAAAGAGTGATGATAACATTTACCAAACTGATCTTTCGGGCCCAATTGCCTTAGTGATGGGTTCCGAAGAAGAAGGAATATCCGGAGAGTATTTGAGACTAGCAGATGCTAAAGCAAAGCTACCCATGGTAGGGCAAATTGAGTCTTTGAATGTTTCAGTGGCTACAGGCGTCTTTATTTATGAAACCATAAGACAACGAGCGAAAGGCTAAGTGTATTCTTCGCCTTTGTCTTTTGCGTCACTTAAAAATTCTCTGAATTTCTTCTCAGCATCTTTTTTACAGATCAAGATGACATTATCAGATTGAGTCACAAGGTAACCATCAAGGTCTTGTGCAACGATCAAAGTCTCTTTAGGACCTTTGATATAGGAGTTGGTAGTATCATAAAGCAAAGCGTTGCCATCTACGACATTCCCTGCTGTGTCTTTCTTCTTGGTCTCATGAAGTGAATCCCAACTTCCCAAATCAGACCAATCAAATTTGCCCTTGACCATATACACATCCTCTGCCTTTTCCATTATGCCATAATCAATGGAAATGCTTTTACATTGGGTGTAGGCTTGATCAATAAAGGTCTGTTCTTCGTCAGTATAATATTTAGACTCACCCTCTTTAAAGATGAAGGCAATATCCTGAAGGTGATTTTCGAAAGCCTTTGTGATAGAATCAATTGACCAGATAAAGATCCCCGCATTCCACACAAAATCCCCTGATTCAATAAATTTCTTGGCTAGATCAAGCTCTGGTTTTTCAGTGAAAGTTTTCACTTTCTTTACCTTCTTTAATGGGCTCGAATGGTATTGAATGTATCCATAGCCTGTCTCTGGTCTTGATGGAACAATACCCAATGTGATCAACTTATTACTGCCTGAAGCTGATTTGACAGCCGTAGAAATATTATCCTTGAATACTTTTTCTTTGAAAACCACATGATCTGAAGGGGCCACAATCATTACTCCGTCTGGATCTTTTTGCTTGATCTTATATGCCGGATAAGCTACTGCAGCGGAAGTATTTCTACCTATAGGCTCCAATAAGATTTGATCATCGGATAGGTCTGGTAATTGCTCTTTAACCAAAGCTTTATACCTCTTATTCGTGATAACAAAAATGTTATCGCTCTCGGTGATGTTTAAAAAACGATCATAAGTCATTTGAATTAACGATCGCCCCGTTCCAAGAACGTCTAAGAATTGCTTTGGTTTTTCTGCACGGCTATAGGGCCAAAATCTACTTCCTATCCCTCCGGCCATGATCACTACATAAGTATTAGGCATCAGACTATCCCTTCGTTTATGAGGTCGTTAATATGTAAAAATCCAACCACCTGCTTGCCCTCAACTACAATCAGCTGGTTGATATCGTGTTTACGCATTACATTCAGTGCTCTGATCGCATATTCTCCCTTTTCTATCGTCACAGGATCTGCGGTCATCACTTCTTTAATACGTAAGCTGTTAAAATCGTTGTGCTTTTCAAGCATTCTTCTCAAATCACCATCAGTAAAGATACCGATAAGCTCTTTGTTCTTATTTATCACTGCCGCAGCACCCAATCTCTTCTCTGAAATGATCACAATGCTTTCTTTGATCTTCAGGTCTTCATCTACCAATGGCAACTCATTCTTGGGGTAAATATCATCTACCTTTAAATACAGCTGTTTCCCCAATGAACCGCCAGGATGATATTTGGCAAAGTCTTGAGATGAAAAACCTCTTGCTTGTAAAAGACAGATCGCTAAGGCATCTCCTAAAGCCATGTGTACTGTTGTGCTGGTTGTTGGTGCCAAATTATTTGGATCAGCCTCTTGTTCGATGGTTGCATTCAAAACATAATCGGCCTGTTTGGCAACTATCGAATTCATATTACTTACGAGACCTACCACTTTTACTCCTAATCTTTTGAGAAGAGGTAAGAGCACTTTGATTTCTTCCGTATTTCCACTTTTAGAAATACATATGACAATATCATCCGCTTGAATAATTCCTAAATCGCCATGTATGGCGTCTGCAGCATGCATATAAACAGAAGGCGTACCAGTAGAGTTAAGTGTTGCAACGATCTTGCTAGCCACAATGGCACTTTTGCCAATGCCAGTTACGACAACACGACCTTTGATGTTCAGAATGGTTTCGACAACCTCCTCGAACTGATCATCGATGTATTCTGTTATCTTCGTGATCGCATTGGCCTCCTCGACCAAAGTTGACCTAGCAATGGTTTGGATATTTTTCGTTATCTTCAATTAGACACCATTTTTAGCGAGTCGAACAAAGATAAGGAAAGACATCCCTAATTTTTAATTAGTAACAACTTTATGGTAAAGGTTGAAGAATTACGAGCAACGCTCAAGAGAGTCTTTGGATACGACCAATTCAGAGGAAACCAAGAGAAGATCATTCTCAATTTATTAGCGGGCAAGAACACTTTCGTGATCATGCCGACAGGGGCTGGTAAGTCATTATGCTACCAAATCCCTGCTATTGTTCAAGAAGGAACGGCTATCGTCATTTCTCCTTTGATCGCCTTGATGAAAAATCAGGTAGATCAAATGAACGCTGTAGGCATTAATGCAAGGTTTCTCAATTCTACATTATCCAAAACTGAGATTAATAAAATCAAGAAGTTGACACTTGCCGGTGAGGTCAAGCTGCTCTATGTAGCGCCTGAGTCACTCACGAAAGAAGAAAATGTTGACTTCCTTAAAAAGGCAAATGTCTCTTTTGCTGCCATAGATGAAGCCCATTGTATTTCTGAATGGGGCCATGATTTCAGGCCAGAATACAGGCGTATAAAAAGCATCATTAGTCAAATTGGAGATATTCCGATCATTGCTTTGACGGCAACCGCTACACCTAAAGTTCAGCTTGACATTCAGCGCAATTTGAATATGGAAGATGCTGATCTCTACAAATCTTCTTTCAATAGAGAGAATTTATACTATGAGGTTAGGCCTAAAAAAGGCGTTAAGAAACAACTGATCAGGTTCATTCGTGATAACGAAGGCAAGTCAGGTATCATCTATTGCTTGAGTAGAAAAAAAGTAGAGGAGATCGCCAATTTCCTTCAAGTCAATGGATTTAAAGCTAGACCCTACCATGCCGGTTTTGACTCTTCGGTGAGAATGAGGAATCAGGACGATTTCTTGAATGAAGAAGTTGATGTGATCGTAGCTACCATCGCCTTTGGAATGGGCATCGATAAGCCCGATGTCCGATTTGTTATTCACTATGATGTACCCAAATCACTTGAAGGTTATTATCAAGAAACGGGCCGTGCAGGACGCGATGGACTAGAAGGCCAGTGCATCATGTTCTACAGTTACAATGATATTCTCAAGCTTGAGAAATTCAACAAAGACAAACCGGTAACAGAGAAAGAGAACGCTAAACTTCTATTAGAAGAAATGTCTTCTTATTCAGAATCTGCGGTTTGTCGTAGAAAACAACTGCTTCATTACTTTGGCGAAGAATACGAAGACACCCATTGTAGAGAAAATGGGATGTGCGACAATTGTAAGTACGAGCGAGAGTCTTTCGATGGGCAAGAATTTGTTAAACTGGCAATAGAAACAGTTCGACAAACTGAAGAACGCTTTGGGATGACGCATTTGATCAGCGTGTTAAGAGGTTCGCAAAACCAATATGTTAAAAGCTACGAACACGATAAACTCGAAGTTTATGGTAAAGGAAAAGATCAGGACGAGCATTTTTGGAAGACCATGATCAGGCAAACCTTACTGAATGAATTCATTCGTAAGGATATTGAAAATATAGGTTTATTAAAACTTACTCAAAGAGGATTAGACTTCTTAAAATCTCCTCATCCCGTTGAGATACATAAAGACTTGGATTACAGCGATGTCGATGAAGCACAAGATGAATCAAACGATGTTCCCGCAGGTGCTCGTACTGGAAACTCTTATGACAAAGTGCTTTACGATCTTCTCAAAGCTGAACGTAAGCGTGTTGCAAAAACCAAGAATCTACCTCCTTACGTCATCATTCAAGATCCCTCATTGCAGGAGATGGCTACTACTTATCCGACCACTAAAGAGGCTCTTGCCAATGTAAATGGTATCGGAATGGGTAAGGTGAATAAATTCGGTACACCATTCCTTCAATTGATCCAGAAATATGTTGAGGATAACGACATTGAGATCGAGGATGTCGTGGTGATCAAATCCTCTGGTTCAAAATCCAAGAATAAGATTTTTATCATTGAGCAGATCGATAAGAAAATCGACTTGGAAGAGATGGCAGAAATGAAAAGCTGGACTTTTGACCAGCTGATCGAGGAGATGGAAATCATCTGTTTTGCCGGTACAAAACTGTACATCGATTACTATCTCGAGACCTTGATGGATGACGACCTTCTCTCTGAGATTATGGACTACTTCATGAATGCAGAATCGGACGACATCGATTTGGCTTTAGATGAATTTGAAGATGAAGACCTCTTTGAAGAAGACCTCAGATTGGCACGTATCAAATTCATTTCAGAATACGCCAATTGATGCAGCAGGTTTAATCATGGATTAATTACCTTTATGCCCCTAAATCTTAATTGTTATGAACATCCTTGTCTTAGGAAGTGGTGGGCGCGAACATGCATTTAGCTGGAAAATCGCCCAAAGTCCAAAATGTGATCAACTCTATATTGCTCCTGGCAATGCCGGAACCGCTGCTTTAGGTGAAAACATCGACCTCAACGTGAATGACTTCGAAGGCATTGCTGCTTTCGTACATAAAAAAAATATTGACTTGGTTATTGTAGGTCCAGAAGATCCACTTGTCAATGGAATCAAAGATTTCTTTGAAGCGGATGAAAGCCTAGCAAATGTTGGTGTTGTTGGACCTTCTAAAGCTGGAGCTCAATTAGAAGGCAGCAAAGATTTTTCTAAGCAATTCATGGATAAATATGATATCCCTACTGCTCGTTCAAAGACGTTCACCAAAGACAGTTTGGAAGAAGGACTTAATTATGTTTCGAGTCACCCTACTCCTGTCGTTTTGAAGGCCGATGGATTAGCAGCGGGAAAAGGAGTGATCATTTCTGAGACCAACGATCATGCTCGAGAAACGCTTAAAGAGATGCTTCTCGATGCCAAATTTGGAGAGGCTTCCTCTAGAGTAGTAGTCGAACAATTTTTAGAAGGTATTGAGCTCTCTGTTTTCGTTCTAACCGATGGCGAGAACTACAAGATCTTACCTGAAGCGAAAGATTATAAACGTATTGGTGAAAATGATAAAGGCCTTAATACCGGAGGCATGGGTGCAGTAACGCCAGTTCCATTTGCTGATGATACCTTCATGGCGAAAGTTGAAGAGCGCATCATTAAACCAACCATTCAAGGACTAAAAACGGATAACATCAACTATCAAGGCTTCATTTTTATTGGCCTCATGAATATGAATGGTGATCCTTACGTGATTGAATACAATGTGCGAATGGGTGATCCAGAAACGCAAGCAGTATTCTCTCGAATTGATTCTGATTTGTTAGATCTGCTTGAATCCTCTACAAAAGGCACTTTAGATAAAGTGAATTTCTCAATTGATCCTCAAACCGCAACCACCGTAGTTATGGTCTCTGGCGGATATCCGGGTAGTTATGCCAAAGGTCATCCGATCAAAGGAATTGATAAAGTAAAGAATGCCACCGTATTTCATGCAGGAACCAAATTAGCTGAGAACGGTGATGTTTTGAGCAATGGCGGACGTGTTCTGGCAGTAACAGGAAAAGGCAATAGTGTAGAAAATGCACTCGAAAATGCTTATAATGGGGTGACTCAGATTCAGTGGCAAGATGAATATCACAGGAATGATATTGGCCAGGATATTCTGAGGCTCATTAACAATTAAAAAGCGCCCTTTTAAGGGCTTTTATATAGATCATGAGTTGTAGTAGCTGTGGCGTAGATGGTGTTACCGCAGGTTGCAATAACAACGGAGGTTGCGCAACAGGTGGCTGTAATAAACTCAATACTTTTGATTGGCTGTCCAATATGGACATCCCCGTCCAAGAAACATTCGATATCGTTGAAGTGCGTTTTAAGAACGGACGAAAAGATTTTTATCGAAATGGCAATCATTTAGATTTCGTCACAGGAGAGCCCGTTGTTGTGGATGTGCAAGGCGGGCATCACATCGGGTATGTTTCTATGATGGGTGAACTTGTTAGACTCCAAATGAAGAAAAAAGGAGTTACTGACAATGACGACATCAGACAGATCTACAGAAAGGCAACAAGTAATGACCTTGAAAAATTTGAGCAGGTTCGCAAAAGAGAATCACCTGCCCTCTACCGCACACGCAACATCATTCTAGAGCAAAAGCTTAAAATGAAACTCACAGATATCGAGTTTCAGGCAGACAATACAAAAGCTACTTTCTATTATTCTGCTGATGAAAGAGTCGATTTCAGGGGCTTGATCAAGGTACTCGCGCAAGAGTTTAAGATCAGAGTTGAGATGAGACAGATCAGCTTGCGACAAGAGGCAGGCCGACTTGGTGGTATTGGTAGTTGTGGTAGAGAGCTTTGCTGCTCGACTTGGCTTACAGAATTCAAAAGTGTATCTACCTCTGCAGCTCGATATCAAAACTTGAGTCTAAACCCCTCTAAACTCTCTGGCCAATGTGGCCGCCTCAAATGCTGCCTCAACTATGAGTTAGACACCTATATGGATGCCTTATCCGACATACCTGAGGTGAAGTTTCTAAAGACGAAGAATGGGGATGTGAGACTTGAAAAGACGGATATTTTTAGAAAGCTGATGTGGTTTAGCTATCCCAAAGAAAACACATGGCATCCCATCTCAACTGATCGTGTAAAGGAGATCATTGAGATGAACAAGAGAGATGAACTTCCTGAAAGCTTAACGATAGACAAGATCGATCTTGACTTGAAAGACACAAGAATCAATCAAGATCTGGAGCGAATGGATGCACGTTTCAAGAAAAAAGACAACAAGAAAAAGAGACGTAAACCAAATCAGAAAAGAAGGAATCCAAACCAGCCCAATGCACAAAAAACTTCTGCCAAAGGACCAAAACAAGAGCAGAATCAACCTCAGAATAAAAAGTCCGTCAAAAAAAGGCCTTTCAGAAGAAAGAAAAAGAACAATGAATCTTAAGCATTTTATAAGTCTCCTTTGCTTAACAACCATAATTACAGGTTGCGACCTCAGCTCAACTTATGAGTCGGATATAGACTTTGAAGATGGTTACTGGCATATGGATAGCCTAGCCACTTTCCAATTTGAAGCGCCTAAAGAATCTCAAGACATTGAACTCAAGCTTCGTAGTAACTTGGAATATCCATTTTACAATCTTTACATAAAAATGGAATTGGCAGATAGCACCGGCAAGGTCCTGAAGGATTCATTAGTTGGATTTGACCTATATGATGCCAAAACAGGCAAACCTTTAGGCCAAGGAAATAGTATCTATCAGCTTAACAAAAACGTACTAGAAGCCTATCCTTTCCCTTATGATGGAAAATACAGTATTCGTTTGGCTCAATACATGAGAAGAGTCGAGCTATCAGGTATAGTATCGGCAGGTGTTAGGATTGCCCCTTTGGAAGATTAGCTGACTACCTGATCGGCAAAATTTACAAGCCTTGTTTTCATTTGATCGCGTTGAATCCAAAATGCTCTGGAATGAATGAGACGATATGGCCATCCTTTCGCTTCAAGCAAAGCAGGTTGATATGCAAACATGTCTTTATTAGATAAAGACTGATAAAAGCCATTGTCATCGGTAAGCAATGCACCCAAATATTTATTTCTTCTTTTCAATAAAAGATCCGCGTAAATGCTTTCGTCTTGAAACTTTATAGGTAATTCCTTTTCCCAAAGCTTCAATCTATTCTTCAAATACCAGTCAGGAGAATGTTTATTATCATCAGGTGCTTTACCAACAAATGCACCTTGAGCAACTTCCTTGGCAAAGCACAAGTAGGCTTTTAAAAGTTTAGGCCCCTCATTCTTTGTCGAAGCCACTTTCAATTCATCAGGCTCTATAGAGGTCACTACGATAACCTTCTCTTTTGCTCTAGATACCGCTACATTTAAGCGATTCTCTCCTCCCACTTGATTGAGTGAACCAAACTGCACATTGAATTTTCCTTTCTCATCAGGTGCATAGGCTACAGAAAAAATGATCATATCCCGCTCATCGCCCTGTACGTTTTCAATATTCTTTACAAAAAGATCGCTGGGCAAATCTACAATTTCATTGTCAAGCATTTCAGCAATCAAATATTGCTGATTGGCATTGAAAGTGACGATACCAATAGAATGATCACGTTTACTGCTCAGTTCCGTTTTCACCAACTCAACCACAGCCATCGCCTCTATCTCATTCTGCTGGTTTTGCCATACCCCACCTACTCTATGATAGTCAATCGCAGGTTCATTGTTATTGATCCGGTCAAAAGCAGGGAGCATTTTTAATTGACCATTATAGAAATGTTGATTCGAAAACTCGATCAATTCATAGGATTGACTTCGATAATGCCCATTGAGCTTCACTTGCATTAAGTGATTCTTTGCCAGACCCAATAGGGAATCAACTTCCAAAGCTGGGGCATCCTCTTCCTCATCCCAGCGCACTCGATAAAGATCGAAAGGCTGTAATTGTTGATCATCGCCAGCAATTACAGCCTGTCGCCCGCGATAGATGGCTGGTAATCCTTTTTCGGCAAAACACTGACTAGCCTCATCAAAGATCACGAGGTCAAAAACTGTTTCCATAGGGAAAAGTGCGCTGACAGTTTCCGGAGAGGCCAACCAACAGGGCAATAGCTTAAAAAGCTCTTCTGAAAAATTTGACAGCACGCGTCTCAATGGCCATATCTGTCTTTTCTTATTCACTTGATGCTCTAGGTCGCGGTAGCTGACTCTGTTATTCAGCCGATTGAATTCTATTCCTTCGTAAGTAGTTTCACGCACCCTTTGTAGCATGATCTGCTGACTAGCCTCTTGCTTCTGAGCGATTGCTTCTTGTAGATCAGACACCATACTTTCAAACTTCAAGGTTGAAACGGACCTCAAAATTGGGTATTTACTCTCCATGTGTTCGATCCAGGCGAGCCTCAAACTATTATCAAAGAAGCTGATCAGCTCCTGCTTTGGTCTGGATAAATAATCAGATAGCTTCTCAAGAACCGCACACTCTGATTCATTACAATTGGCTTTGATTTGGTCTAACTCGCACAGCACATCAAAGTCCTTTTTCAGGCTTTTTTTCAAGGCTTTCTTGAAGTCTTCATCGGCCAATAGCAGATCGATCTGTCTTGGCAATACATACTTATTCCAAACCTCTCTTTTCTTAGGTAAGTCCTTCAAAAGATCGTGAATTGCATTGATTTTGCTACGTAGATCTTTCGCCTGTAACAGTTCCAGATTAAAGTACTCTTTGAAATTGGCAAAACTGTTATACCTAAGCTTGGCCTCTACAGCCATATACAACTGATCTATCCAATCATTTAAAATTGACTGATCAACTGCTTTTGGCACCTCCTTGATCCAACCCACTGAACTCAGCTTGGTCAATTGGTGCTGTAGGTTCAATCGGTTGTCTAGCATCTTGGTCAACCTTTTTAAATCTTCCTTCTTCTCTTCCAAACCATTGGCCGAAAGTACATCTGTCAATCTTGCTTTTTCCTTGGAAAAATTCCACTTGATGGATTTCCAAAAAGTACGCTTAGCGTCAAGCCTTTGTTTTAAAATCACCTGAATCTGCCCAATCTCATTAGAAGAAAGCGTGCCCTCAACGCCTTCATCATCAAAACATGCATTGATCAAGTTTCTACTGTTGCTTAACCAGAGCAATTCAGTATCCGGATTAGGAAATGGCACCATGGGCTTAAAAAGCTCATAGATCTCTTTATTCTTCAAAAAACCATTAAACTCCTTTATCTTGTCGAGATTTTCACTCAAGGTTCTGCAGTCATTATAGGTGACTTCCTCACCAACAATTTCATGCAAGCCTTCTACTAGCGCGCCAGTTTCTTCAGGAATTCTATCCAATACCTCCGTTATCCTTTTCAAATCTGAGATTCCAAAATTCGAAAAGTCAACACGCTCAGCCCAAGGATGGTCACTTGCATCCAATTGCTTGGCATAGTCTATGTAAAGATTGAGTCTCTTTAAAAACTTATCTATTTCCTTAAAGTCAAGATCTAAGTATTCTTGGGTTAAGTTGAGCGCTTCCACTTCTGGATCGGAACTCAAATAGAGCTCCTTTACGGAAATCCCGCACTCTTTTTCACTAAACAGTGCTTCTTTATATTCGTCTAAAACATCAACTGTTTCTTCAATTAAATGACTGGCCTTTTTAAAATTCCGATCGACCTGAACGGCATCTAAATTGGCATTGCTTCTACTAAAATCTTGCAAGCTCTCGATTTGCTTTGCCACCTTTTCATAGACTTCTGCCCTATCAGATTTGAAATCATGTACTAGTGCCAAAAAACCTTCAAGGCCCAAGCCTTTGAGTCTTTCATAAACAACATCTAATGCTGCTCGCTTTTGACTGACTACCAATACTTTTTTGCCGCGAGCGATAAAATCACAGACCAGATTCCCTATCAATTGCGACTTTCCAGTGCCTGGAGGCCCTTGAACAACGACCGAATTACCTCTTTTAACCGCATTTAGTGCATTTTCTTGATGTGCATCAATAGGCAAAGGAGTGAATGACTCTTCCTCTTTCACCATGGTCAAAAAATAATGGCTGAGATCAACTGCTCCATCAGAAGCCTGTGCGTTCAAGCTTTTTTCAGTAAAAAAAGCGTCAAGGTTTTCCCACTTATCCTGTTCTATCAAATGATCGTAATCGGGTACCAAATAAGAATCAGCTTGAGGAAATATACCCAGTATAGCCTCGGTTGATACTTGTAATTGCCCTGTATCAAAATCGTCTTCGATCGTTTTACGCTTCAAGGGTTCGAATTCCATTAATTCATCGGCATAGAATGATCGACTAAAACGAAGTTTTACGGCTGAATCGCTGAGGGTTTCGTAAAGTAGATTCCTGAAGCGTGTTGGATCTTTCTCATAATCATCAAAAGTGAATTCAACGAGTTCTTCTGGAATTTCTATCTGATTGAAATGGGCAAAAGCCAACATCAATGATTTATTGAAGCTGATGTTGACTTCTTGTTTTGGTTTCAAGACCCAATGTTCTTTTTCAATTTCAAGTGAAACAGGAAAGAAACATAAGGGCGCTCTAACGATGGTATCATCGTTGAATTTACCAGTCACAAAAGGCCATCCGATATAGAGGTCTTTAGCTCCTGATTCTTGAAAAATAAAATCTTCTCTTTTTGCCAAACGCTTAAGTCGCGTAGCTTTTCTATTAGAATTAGGGTCTCGTGGATCAGATAATGGAGCCAACTTAACTGCTGATTTTTTAGAGATCACCTCCTCTATGATCCGCCAAGCCGGCTTGCCATCAATGTAGGCCAACTCATTGAGGTCCATAAATTGATCTGATATCAATCGAAGCAAAAGTAATGATCGGTTATTGCCCGATAGGTTAGTCAGTCTTTTTAAATAGGCTTGAAGAATGTCTTTCATAAGTGAAAGCCAATAGTCATTTCTAATTGATCATTGGTGGAAACAAGATACTAAATACTTATTGGTGATCGGTGATCAGACTATCAGAAATGAACAACCCGGCTTGAGAAATTCCTTTTTAAAGCATTACTCTTTGCCAAAAGGCGAGTCTGGTTCTTTGGCGAAAACGTTAAAGACGATCTTATCCATTCTACCCGGAATGATCTTGTTAAGTAAGACAGCAAGTTTCCCTTGGGTTGTAAAGACAATATCTCTTTTGCGTTTTTTGATGGCTTTAATAATACCCTCAGCCACTTCTTCTGCCGTCATCATCTTGCCTTCATCTCTTGGTGAATCGCCCTGAGAGGAGCCA
>CBFHYE010000231.1:0-11101 GCA_965659985.1 Roseivirga sp.
TGAGCAGCTTTTCGGCTAAAGCCCAATTAGATATTGGTTTCCTGCTAGAAGCAGGGGTAAATGATGCGAATACTTATCTACAGAATTATATGGCACCAGCTTTCCGTGGCTTAGGTTTCGGTATGAATGGTGGTTGGTATCAAACGGCTAAGCCCCATAAGACGCTCGGGTTCGATCTAACGGTGTCCTTGGTAGCCTCTAAAGTCCCAGCAGCAGATGAATTCTTCACTTTTAACAATTCTGACTTCGAGAACTTTTACTATGCCGGTGGTAATAGTGTGCAAGTACCAACAATGTTCGGCCCAAACCTTGGAGCAGATGACCTACCACAACTTACCGTAAGAGACTTTAGCGATGTAGATAATGATGGAGATCTTCAAGAAGATTTGATCAGAATATCGGCACCTACCGGGCTTGGATTACAAGAAGGGGAATTGGGAGAATTACTTCCTTTTAATGCCGTACCCGTACCTATGGTACAACTTGGCGTAGGGCTTTTCAAAGGAACTGATCTCAAGGTAAGATTTATCCCTGAACAAAATGTGGAGGATGATGCGACTATCAGTCTGATGGGTTTTGGTCTTTTACACGATATTACGCAATGGCTACCCGGAGAAAAGATATTTCCTTTATCACTCTCTGTTTTTGCTGGCTTCACTCAGTTTAATTCGGAGATCTTCTTAAATGACCAGAAGACTCAGAGCATGTCATTAGAGGCCAACTCATTTATGGCACAAGTTATCGCGTCTAAAAAGATCTTTGTCCTTACGCCTTATGTAGGCTTGGGTTATGCAACTGCAGACTCGAATGTTCAGCTCAAAGGTTCTTATGATACTGACAATGGCACACTAGTAGATCCTCTCAATTTTGAGTATACGAATAGTGGTTTTAGGGCCAATGCTGGTTTAACCTTCGAACTTGCAGTTATTCGAATTAACGCGGAATATGCATTCCAAGAATATGATACTTTTACAGTTGGTTTCGGTCTATCAATTAGATAACATACCCTTCTGATTAGAAATTAAAAATCCTGACCATTTGGTCAGGATTTTTTTATTGTCCTTTAAAGTTTGGACCTCTCTTTTCAACAAAGGCATTCATTCCTTCCTTTTGATCTTCTGATGAGAAGAGCATATAGAAATTCTTTCTTTCGAAGTGGAGGCCCTCTTCTAATGGAACTTCGAAAGAGCGTTTAACAGATTCTTTTGCCATTTGAACAGCAATGGGAGACATGGCGGCAATTTCTGAGGCAAGTTTTGTTGCTTCTTCTAGATACAATTCTACGGGAACAATTTTATTGATCAACTGATACTGTAGCGCTTCTTCTGCAGAGATGAATTTCCCAGTCAATACCAACTCCATGGCCTTGGCTTTCCCCAAAGCTTTAGTAAGCCTTTGCGTGCCTCCTGCACCAGGCATTACACCAATTTTGATCTCTGGTTGTCCAAATTGAGCAGTTTCGGATGCAACGATCATGTCGCAAGTCATGGCCAATTCGCAGCCACCTCCAAGAGCGAAGCCACTTACCGCGGCTATGATCGGTTTGCGTGTTTTATTGATTTGATCCCATGTGCTGAATTGGTCGGTCTTCCACATATCGACCGTGCCTTTGCCAGCCATTTGCTTGATATCGGCTCCTGCAGCAAATGCACGTTCGTTGCCTGTAATGATGATCGTGCGAACTTCATCAGCTTTGTCCAAATCCTGCAAGGCTTCCTTCACCTCAGTCATGAGTTGGAGGTTAAGCGCGTTTAATTCTTTCGGACGATTAAGTTGAATCAGTGCAACATGTGGGGCATGTGCTTTATTTACTTTTATGAATTCCATAGGTTTGACTTTTCATTCGCTAATTTATTATACACTTTAAATTCATGGCTAAGATCAAGGTATTATTTGTCTGTTTAGGAAATATTTGTCGATCCCCTTTAGCAGAAGGGATATTTAAACAGCGTATTATGGAACGTGGATTAGATACTTTTTTCGAAGTAGATTCTTGTGGAACCGCGGCCTATCATATTGGAGAAACCCCTGATGAGCGCTCAATTGCCAATGCAAAAAAGAATGGAGTCGACTACACGCATAGAGGCCGTCAAGCTAAAGCTCATGATTTTCATCGTTTCGATTATATCCTGGCAATGGATGATACGAATGTTAAAAACCTTAAGGCGATAGAACCCAAATCGCATGATGCCCGATTGAAAAAGATGCGAGATTATGATGAAAGTGAGCCGGGGGCCAATGTACCAGATCCTTATTATGGAGGCGAGGATGGTTTTCAGCGTGTATTTGATATTCTGGATGCTTCTGTGAACAATTTAATTGATCACTTAGCTCAAGAGTATAAACTGCATTAATGGAAGATTACAATTTTCTGATTGAGAGAATTCTATTTCAAGCCTTAGGCATTGAACCCGCAGTTCAAAGCGTTGATATGCAAACTGGTGGTTGTATCAACATGTCTGTAAAAGCCACTACAGATCAAGGTGAATTTTTCGTGAAATGGAATGAGCTCGATTTTGAAGATATGTTTGAAAAAGAGGCTCGAGGATTAGAAGAATTAAGAACGGCAAATGCCATCCGTGTCCCGCAGGTATTAGCAGTAGGTAATATTGAAGAAAAAGCCTTTATGGTTCAGGAGTTTTTAGAGAAGACACCTCTTGAAGCTTCAAGTAGCAAACAGCTGGGCGAGCAACTGGCTCAAATGCATCGGTTAGCGCATGAATTTCATGGCTTTCACGAGCCAAATTATATAGGTAAGCTTCAACAAAAGAATGAATCCAGTGAAAGTTGGGTTGACTTTTTTATTTCAAATAGACTAAATGTTCAGCTCGGTTTAGCGATCTATAACAAGGAAGTTGATGAGCCCTTTGTGGGGGATATGAAAAGCTTTTTAAATAAACTCCCTGAGATCATGCCTGATAGTAAGGCCAGCCTTTTACACGGAGACCTATGGAACGGGAATGTGATGAATACGCAAAATGGGCCTGCCATTTTTGATCCTGCAGTGTATTATGGCGCTAGAGAAATGGATATCGCCATGACCCGTCTTTTTGGTGGCTTTGACAATGTTTTTTATGATGCCTACCAAGCTAATTACCCCTTAGGTAACCACTTTGAAGATTTGATAGATATTTATAATCTATACCCCTTAATGGTTCATGTGAACATATTTGGAGCCAATTCGGGCTATTTGGGCATGGTAAAGCGAGTGATCAAAAGATACCTCTAAGGTCGGTAAACCATCTGGAAGTTGTTACGCGAGCGCTGCTCAATGATGATCTGCTTATTGGCCATCAGCTCATCAATGGTTTCTTGATTATAATTTTTCACTGTGATCATATCTAGGCCTTCATTGTAATAGATCAAGAATTCATCTTTTAGTGCTGTCATCAACTGTTCTCGTTTTTTTGGATTATCGTCCATGCAGATTGTGAAGGTGATGGCCGAGTTTTGCATCAAGTTGATCATCAAATTATGCCTTTTGATATGATCGAAGATCAAATGAATATGGTGTTCATTGATAAATGAAAAGTCACTGATCTTAAACGAAATAACCGTTTGATCTGATTTATGAATGATCGCAGGGGCCAAGTTAGGTACCACACATTCCTCTATAAGCGTGCCCTCTTTCTCAGGATGCTCGAAAGAGCGAACATAAAGTGGTATACCCTTTTGTGCTAAAGGCTTAATGGTCTTAGGGTGAATTACAGAAGCTCCGTAATAGGTCATTTCTGCAGCTTCTTTGTAAGGGAGTTTTTGATAAAGACTGTGTTGTGCAAATTTTTTAGGGTCTGCGTTCAACACCCCTTCTACATCTTTCCAAATCGTTAATGATTCGGCATTGAGGCTTGTGGCAAATATGGCGCCTGAAAAGTCACTGCCTTCTCTACCTAGTGTGGTCGTGTTGTAATCCGCATTGCTGCCAATAAAACCTTGAGAGATCACAACACCATCATCTATGAGATTATTGACCTGTGACCGGATCATGGCTTGTGAAGCGCCCCAGTCGACTAGCGCAAAACGATGTGTACTATCAGTTTTAACGACTCGTCTTGCATCGAGCCAAGTATTCTTTATGCCTTCCTGGTTGAGGAAATAACTCACGATGGTTGTAGATAGAAGCTCACCGATCGAAACAGATTGATCGTAGATGTAATCATAACCCATTGAGCTACTGAATTTATCTAATGCGTTATCCAGTTCTTCGTAGATCTTTTCAATGGCAGAAGCCAAGTCTTCGTTAGCACTAAGGCCTAATTCCGAAATGATTTCTTGATGGAAATTTTTGATTTGATCAAGTCCGTTTTGCGCCTCATTTTCTTCCATTCTTTTAGCCAATAAGGCTTCAAAAGCATTGGTCATTTTACCCATGGCGGAGATAATCACCACCAAGGGCTCATCAGCATGCTGCTGAATAATATGACCCATGTTACGAACTGCACTAGCATCTTTGACAGATGCGCCTCCAAATTTGAATACTTTCAATGGACGTATTTAAATTTTAGTAATTTCGCCACAAGATATTAACGATTTCCGACTTACAAATTTTATCACCTATGGGAAAAGCGGAAAAATCGAGAATAGCCTTGCCTGTTGGTTCCAACTTGGACCGCTTCATTATGAAGAATCAGGAGGCGTTCCCGTTTGCTTCCGGTGAGCTATCGCAGCTCATTCGAGACCTGGCATATGCAGGCAAAGTAGTCAATAGAGAAATAAATCGAGCAGGACTTGCCGACATTACCGGTGCCTATGGTGCCGAGAATGTGCAAGGAGAGGAGCAGCAGAATTTGGATGTTGCCGCTCATATTCGTTTCTCAAGAGCTCTTCAGAAAGGAGGCGAAGTAGCAGCTATTATTTCTGAGGAGGAAGAAGATATTATTGACCTAGGTAACGCACGTTCTAAATATATTGTAGCCATAGATCCGCTAGACGGTTCCTCCAATATAGATGTCAATGTTTCTGTAGGAACCATTTTCTCTATTTATAGACGGATTTCACCTCAAGGGAGTCCGATTCAAATGGAGGATGTGCTACAACCCGGTACTGAGCAAGTGGCTTCTGGTTATATCCTTTATGGATCATCTACAATGTTTGTTTATACGACTGGAAAAGGGGTAAATGGCTTTACTTACGAACCATCATTGGGGGAGTACATCTTGTCTCATCAGAGTATGAAAATGCCTAAGAAAGGTAAGATCTATTCAATCAATGAAGGTTCTTACAATTCCTTTGATGAGCAAACGAAGAGTTATGTAGAACAATGCAAGGAAAGAGGGTATTCTGCCAGGTATATCGGTTCACTTGTAGCTGATTTCCACAGAAACTTGTTGAAAGGTGGGATCTATATTTATCCTTCAACAAACAAAGCACCAAAAGGTAAACTTAGGTTGATGTACGAGTGCAATGCATTGGCTTTTATCGCTGAACAAGCAGGAGGAAAGGCAACTGACGGTCAAAACAGAGTCATGGAGATTCAGCCAGAGTCTTTGCATCAAAGGGTACCTTTCTTTGTGGGAAGCAGTCAGATGGTAGACGAAGCATCTAAAGCTTAGCCATACTTTCTTCTCGTAAGCACTTTTTGTAGCTCGCGCTCAATGATCATTTTGGCGATCAAGGTAGAGGGATTATCCGTGTTTTCTGCTAAGGCTGCTTTGAGTTTTTGCTCTGAAACATCAATGCGATAAAGCGTATTGATCAAACGGGTAAAGTCGTTGTTAAGTAGGTCTTCGACCACGCGCACGATATTTGTCAAAGCTTCTTCGTAGGAATAAGAAGCTTTCTTCTCTAATGCTAGAAAGTCTTTATCTAACTGGAAATCCTTCTCGAATAAGCTTAAGCTTTCTTTAATATCGGAAGGCTGATCGGGCACCTAGTCTTCTTTTTCTTCTGTTTCAGCCAGAACATCGGGACAGATCTTAGCGATCAGGTTGTACCAGGTCACAAGTTTCTTAATGTCTGACACGTATACCCTGTCTTCGTCATATTCAGGAAGAATATGTTTAAGAAAAGACTTGAGCTCATCACCGTCAGAATTCTTATCAAGACCTGTGTCTCCATCAAATTCCTCATGGATCGTCTGCATTACCTCTAGTAAAGGTGTAGCGCCTTCTACCGTATTTGTGTAGATCGAGATCTCGCTGAGAATAGAAACGCGAGCATCTGCACCCACGACTAGTTTTTTCTTTTGAGCATCGAGGGACTCGAGTATCACGCCCGCTTTTGATGGTTTTAGTACTTTGAAAAGTCCGCCTTTTCCGGCTACTGATGCGAGTTCTTCGAATTTCATGGTTCTAATTTGAGCGGCAAATTAATAAGAGCTTGTTTCTAAAAACAATTTATATCTCAACTTTCAATTACTTCTTTAATGAATTCAGTGATCTGATCCTTCCCGATGCCACTTTCCGCTGAGCTTAAGAAAATTGGCGGAAAGGCATCCCAGGTCGAGCGCATCGCTCTTTTGAACTTAGCGATGTTCTGTTGGCCTTTGTTGATCGACTGTTTATCTGCTTTGGTAAAAATGAGTGTCATGGGTACTTCATTCTCTCCAAGCCAATTGATGAAGTCTAAATCGATGCGTTGTGGGTCCAAACGTGAATCTATCAAGACACAAACGACTTTTAGGTTTTCTCGAAGCAAAATGTAGTCAGAGATCATTTGCTCCCAATCGGCTCGGCTTTTTTTACTGACTTTCGCATAACCATAACCTGGTAGATCTACCAAATACCATTGGTCGTCAATATTGAAGTGATTGATTAATTGGGTTTTACCAGGCTTGCCCGATGTTTTGGCCAAGCCTTTTCGTGAAGCGAGCATATTGATCAATGATGACTTCCCCACATTTGATCTTCCAATAAATGCGATTTCTGCTCTATCAGGTTTTGGGCACTTTTCAAGGTCCGTATTGCTGATCACGAATTCTGATTTTTCAAACATGCTGCAAAGCTAGTGATTCTCGACAATTGGATAAGCATAGCTCAGGGATAGAAAGACTCTTTCTTGATGTGGTTTTTGATTGCGTTTTATTCCCCTTACCTTTGCAGCCCTTGATTTTGAGGAAAATACAAAAGCAAAATATTTATGTCTAAAGCAAAAAAAGGAGACAAAGTAGCTGTACACTACACTGGAAAATTGACTGACGGAACTGTATTTGATTCATCGGAAGGCAGAGAGCCTTTAGCATTCGAGTTAGGTGCTGGTATGATGATCAAAGGTTTTGACGTAGCAGTTGATGGAATGGCAGTGGGCGAAAAAGTAACAGCTGAGATCCCAGCTGCTGATGCTTATGGCGAAGCCAATGAAGAGTTGATCTTTGATATTCCAAAGTCTAACTTCCCACCAGACCTTAACCCAGAAGCGGGTCAGCAATTGGCCATGAGCCAACCAAATGGCCAACAAGTGCCTGTGAAGGTAAAAGAAGTTAAAGATGAGTCAATTGTGATTGATGCAAATCACGATTTGGCGGGTAAAGATCTTGTATTCGATATTGAATTAGTTTCAATTGACTAATTTGAGTTAATCGAAAAAAATAAGAGGCCGATTTTATCGGCCTTTTTTATTGAACAATGCATCAAACACTAGGTTTCGTTTGTATCATTGCAAGCCCAAATTATAATCATGGCCGTAGTACCGTATAAAGACCAAGAAGGAAGTAAAAAAGAGCAGGTAGCTGAAATGTTCAACAACATTAGCAAGCGCTATGACTTCCTCAATCATTTTTTAAGCCTTGGTATCGACATCCTTTGGAGGAAAAAAGCGATCAGACTATTAAAGCCAGATGCTCCAAAACAAATATTGGATGTCGCTACGGGAACAGGGGACTTTGCTTTAGAAGCACTAGCGCTCAAACCAGACAGAATCGTTGGGGTCGATATTTCAGCAGGCATGTTGGATATGGGCAAGATCAAAATGAAGAAAAAAGGAGTAGATGACATTATCGACATGCAGATGGGCGACAGTGAAAAGCTTCTTTTTGATGACAATACTTTCGATGCCACCATCGTTGCATTCGGTGTAAGGAACTTTGAAAACCTTAAAAAAGGTTTGAAAGACATGCATAGGGTAGCCCGGCCGGGAGGGAAGACCGTAATTATTGAGTTTTCTCGACCTAGAAGGTTCCCAATGAAGCAGCTTTACAATTTTTATTTTAAATCTATTCTGCCGATCATTGGTAAGTTGATCTCGAAAGACAATTCAGCATATACTTATTTGCCTGAGTCTGTAGATGCCTTTCCTGACGGAGAAAGATTTTTAGACATTCTTAAAGAAGTAGGCTACAAAAACACAAAATGCATACCGCTAACCTTTGGCATAAGCTCTATCTACATAGGACAAAAATAATTGCCCTCTTACTGGTCTTATGTTCTTTTCAGCTTGAAGCACAGAGAAGAAAAGCCGGACTTACGGTTTATAGAACTGAGAGTGATCAGAAAAAGATCAAATATGGGTTCTTTCTAGGCGGGCATCAAAGCTACTATGGTCTTAAATATTCAGATGCCTTTGAAACGGCCGAGTATGCCAATGTGAGTTCTATCACACCAAACCCTAGCCTTGGTTTTAATCTAGGATTTATGGTGAACTTCAGATTAGCAGATCAATTTTCATTGCGACTGGTTCCTGTTAAGATCGGGCTTTACCAGCATAAAGTCGATTATAATTTCACCGATGAAACTGTTGATACGCAGTTGATCGAGAGTACCCGACTAGAACCCGGCATATTTTTAAAATACAGATCGATCAGAAGGTATAACTCCAGAATGTATGTTATCCTTGGTGTTAGTGGTTCCATTCGAGCAGGAAAGGAAGACCTTGTCACAGGAGTAGACAGATTAGAGATAGGCAAGAATAATTTTAAGATCGAGGTGGGTATCGGTCTTGAAAAGTATTTCGAATTTTTCAAGTTCTCACCAGAATTTCGATATGCCAGAGGCCTGACAAATGTAATCATCGATGCCGATAACTTTTACCACAATGGCATCACTAGGCTGGTGACTCATAACTTCAGCCTTTATTTTCACTTTTCAGATTAAGCGAATACTAATTTCGGTTTAGGCTAAAGACATTTTCTGCTAAATTGGAGAAAAAGCAAATTATGTCAAAAATCGCCTTGGTAACTGGTGCCAGCTCAGGTATAGGCTGGGCCACAGCAGAAGCACTTGCAAAGTCAGGATACGACCTGATCATTTGTGGCAGAAGGAAAGAAAGATTAGAAGCCCTTGCTCAAAAGCTGAGTGTGCAAACCCACATTTTAACCTTTGATGTTAGAGATAAAGAAGCTGTCAATGCAGCGATCACCACACTGCCTAGTACCTGGCAAGCCATAGATGTATTGGTAAATAATGCAGGCAATGCGCACGGCCTGGGCAAGATCCACGAGGGCAACAGTGATGATTGGGACGCCATGATCGATATCAATGTGAAAGGATTACTTTATGTAACCAAAGCGATTGTGCCGGGCATGGTTACTCGCCAAAAAGGACACGTAGTCAATATTGGTTCCGTTGCAGGCAAAGAAGTGTATCCTAATGGTAATGTCTATTGTGGCTCGAAACATGCAGTAGATGCCATCAACAATGGCATGCGTTTAGACCTCATAGGAACAGGTGTAAAAGTAAGCCAGATCTGTCCTGGTTTGGTAGAGACTGAATTTTCTTTAGTACGCTTTAAAGGAGACGAGGACAAAGCGAATGCGGTATATCAGGGTTATGATGCACTCAAAGCAGAAGATATCGCAGACCTCATTCAATTTGTTGTCACTAGGCCGGCTCATGTAAATATTGCGGATACATTGATCTTCCCATCCGCTCAGGTAGCATCCACAATGGTTGATAAAAAATAAATGGACGGATTTGAACAAGATCAAGAGCAAGAAGGCCTACCTATCCCTGAGGTCTTCCTTTCATCAGACACCAAAGGACCGATCGATCGATGCATCGATTGTGATCATGACTTGCTGAAGGGCGATAGATATTACGTCATCGAAAAAGTATTTAAGCGCTACCCAGCTATTGACAAGGTAGAAGTGCTCTTTGAGTATGGGATATGTCATCAGTGTTATGATCAAATGAAGCATAAAATGAGTGCTGAAAGCATGCAAAATCTTTCAGCGTATATGATGGAAAATACTGACTTTGACGGGCTGCACAAGCGAATAAATGAGCACCCTAATGAGCCTGAGGCTTGGCTGGATCGCTGTATGATCAAGGGGAACCCAAAGGAGGAGATGAATGAGTATCAGATGGGAGCGTTTTTTAAAGGAGATCGTCTAATGACCAATTTTTTACCACCATTTATGGTAGGGGGGCAGGCCATGGAAGAAATGAATGAACTTCTTTCAAAAGAAACCAAAGATGAAATGGATGATTTTATGGACGATCATTTTGGGGTTCCGCCTGAATTAAGAAAAGACCTGGTGTTGATATGAAAAAGCTACTTGCTCTTCTTATCGTATTTAACCTGTTGGGTTGTTCAAAAGACAATCAAACTGAAATACTACCTGGTATTGATATTGAATTGGCAAAGTATCGCAAAGCCAATATCAACACGATCGAATATGATCTTGATTTTAGAATCCCTGCTGATCGTAATCAACCGATCCAGGGTTATGAAATTCTAACCTTCAACCTATTGTCAGTTGAACGGGATGTTCTTATTGATTTTAACGTGCCCACTGAAAACCTGCAGGGCATCATCGTTAACGGTGAGCCTCATGGCTTAGACCACAGACAAGAACACCTGGTAATCGCAAAGGGTCATTTAAAAGAAGGATTCAATAAAATAGAGGTGAATTTCTTTGTGGGTGAAACCTCACTTAATCGTCAGGAAGAGTTTCTTTACACCTTATTTGTGCCTGATAGAGCGCGCACAGCCTTTCCTGTATTTGATCAGCCCAACCTCAAGGCGAAGTATAAATTAACGCTTGATATCCCTCAAGATTGGAGAGCTATCTCTAATGCGCCTGTCCAGCTGATGAAAGTGAATGATGGGCGTAAAAATCTTGTATTTGCTCAATCTGATTTGATGAGCTCTTATCTTTTTTCATTCGTTGCTGGTGAGTTTGAAAGTATTAATATGGAAATCGATGGGCGTCAAATGACTATGCTGC
>CBFHYE010000232.1:0-2404 GCA_965659985.1 Roseivirga sp.
AGAACCTGTTCACGAACAAGTGACTGATTGGCAAAGAGAATTTCAAGATATGATCGGTAGAAATCATGCGAAATATTTTGACCAAAACAGTTGGTTATTCTTTACCAAAGAACGTTTTGACATTCTTTATCCTTCATATGGAGATTCTTACCCGATGTATAATGGCGCCATCGGAATGACCTATGAACAAGCGAGCAGTGATCTTGCCATTCTTACAGATGAAGGTGATACCCTAAGGCTTCAAGACGCCATAGCCCATCATTACACTACCGGAATGTCAACCGTTGAGGTTGCCTCTTCTAACAATGAACGAATGGTAGATGAGTTCGCAGCTTATTTTGACAAAGCTGTCGAAGATCCAAAAGCCAAATACAAGACATTCATCATCAGAGGCACTAATCACCCAGATAAACTGAAAAATCTGACTGACTTCTTAGATACGCATGCTATTGAATATGGAGTCGGTTCTTCAAGAAAAGCAGTTGATGCATTTGATTATATGAATAATGAAGAAGCTAGTGTAAGCATTCAAAATGGAGATATTTTAGTGGCGGCAAATCAGCCCAAAGCCGTTTTGATCCAATCACTTTTCGAACCCAACACCTTTGTAAGTACAGTTGAAACTTACGATATCACGGCTTGGGCCATTCCATATATGATGGGGCTAGAAGCTTACGCCACAGAGCAAAGCATTGCTGTAGATCCAATGGCATATGCTATGCCTGCCAACTCGGCAGAGATCACTCCTGGTGCTGCAGCTTACTTAGTAAAATGGGAGAGTTTAGAAGACGCCAAATTCTTAGCTGAGCTTTTAAAAAATGATATCAAATTGCGCTATGCCACCACGCCCTTCTCGATAGGTGGTGCAAATTATGCACCTGGAACATTGATCATTACCAGAAAAGGTAATCGTCACATGAGAAGTAATTTCGATGAGATCGTGAAATCTGCTGCTGACCAATTTGGTAGAACGGTAGTTGCCACACCAAGTACATATGCTGATTCAGGCAAAGATTTTGGTTCACCTGATATCCCATTCATTCAAAAACCTAAGATCTTAGTAATGCGTGGAGATGGAGTCTCTTCATTAGGCTTCGGTGAGTTCTGGTATTTTATGGAACAAGAGCTTGATTATCCGATCACCATGGTAGACACAGATGATGCTGGAAGAATTGACATGAGCAATTACAATGTTTTGGTACTTCCTTCAGGTTCTTACGGTCGCATTTTCAATGAATCAAAAATGGAGGAGCTTCAAGCTTGGGTCAGAAATGGAGGCCGAGTAATCGCTATTGATAGAGCCATCAATACTTTCGCAGGCAAGGATGGAGTTGCGTTGAAAAGAAAAGCCTCTGAAGATGATCGAACTGAGGAGGAAAAGAAAACTGATGCATTAGCCCCATTTGCAGAAAGGGGCCGCAAAGCTGACCCTTACAGATTACCTGGGGCCATATTCAAACTAAGGGTAGACAATACACATCCACTCGGCTTCGGCTATGAGGATGCATACTTCACTTTAAAAAATAATAGCACGGCCTTTGATTACTTAGACAATGGTTGGAACGTGGGGACAATCGCCTCCACCGAATCTCATATCTCTGGTGTCGCAGGAGATAAAGTAAAGGCGCAATTGGCAGAATCTTTGGTATTTGGAGTTGAGAATAAAGGCAGAGGTGCGATGATCTATATGGCTGACAATCCTTTGTTCAGAGCCTTCTGGGAAAATGGTAAGTTGTTGGTGGCGAATGCTTTGTTCTTCGTCGGACAGTAAAATCAAATTTTTTTAAGCCCTCTAATCGAGGGCTTTTTTTACAACTCTAGTTTCTTGGCTGCAAGGCTCTCTAAAGCAATATTGACACGCGTTTTGAACACGCGAAAATCTTCTTTGATCTCCAATCCCTTTTTGGCTTTATCGTGCAAATCGGTACGCTCATCATTCAGAGTGGATATCCCAAAATAGCTTACACTTGGTTTGATCTTATGTAAGACTTTCGATGCATCAAAAAGCTGATCAGAGGCTATTAATTCCCCAAGCTTCTCGATCTCATCTGGTAAAGTTTCTAAAATGGTATTGATGAGCTCTTTCATGAATGCTTTGTCGTTTGCTGATGCATTACTCAATACAGTCAGATCAACCCCAGGCAATGTATTCTCTAAATTGATCTTTAGCATTTGCCTGATCTTTACAGACAACTCCCTAGGGTTAACCGGCTTCACCAAATATGTCCAGTTGGAGAGCTCATTCAAATTGGGGTGGCGGTCAACCGCATCGCCAGATAGAAAAATGATAGGTATATCTCTGTTTACAGAATCACTTTTTCTAAGCCTAAACAAAAGATCGGGTGCATAATCATCTTCTAAATGAAGATCTGAAATCAAGACATCATGCTTGACTTCATTCAAT
>CBFHYE010000233.1:0-2690 GCA_965659985.1 Roseivirga sp.
AATTAATCAATTATCAGTTTTAATCTTTAAAAACTATCAAAAAAGCACCTAATGCTGGCTCAGCAGGTGCTCTTAAATCTATATACTTAATATCAAGTCTAAATACTAAAGTCTATTTACTAACGATCAATACCCGGCACACCTTTAGGTTCAAATTCCATCCACCATAATTTCGGGAAGGTGATTTGTTCAGGGTAGACCACATCGAGTGTTTCATCTTCATAAAGTCTGCCATTGAACATGACATGACTGATGTCTTTAGAGTTCTTGATATTATCTAACGGATTGCTATTCAAAATGACCAGATCTGCGAGTTTTCCGGCTTCGATGGTACCAAGGTCCGTGTCTAGGCCTATCGCTTCTGCACCCAGAATAGTTGCTGCTTTTAAGGCATCCAATTCAGACATACCGCCAGACTGTAAAGCCCAAAGCTCCCAGTGATAGCCTAAGCCTTGCAATTGACCGTGTGAACCGACCCCAGCTCTGCCACCCGCTTCTACCAAGTCCTTAGCAAATCCAGATTGCTCTACATGGACATATTCTTCTTCCATAAACCAACCAGCATTTCTTCTACGAGACCTGGAATCCAGATTATGATGTGGCATGAATTTGTTCAATTTAGGATCATCGTGAGGCCTCTCTGTAGCGTAGAAATAGTTCTCTGTCCACGGACCACCATAGGCTACCAATAGGGTAGGTGTATAAGCTGTTTTCGAGAAAGAAACCAGATCGATCACATCTTGATATAATGGAAAGACAGGGAAGGAGTGCTCATGACCAGGGTAACCATCAATGACTTGTGTCAAGTTGGCTTTGAAATCAAGGCCACCTTCTGTTGTGGGCATGATCTTTTGTTCTCTCGCAGCCTGAATGATCCACTGTCTTTGTTGACGGTTGCCAGCGCCATACATTTTGATGGTCTTTGTGTCATAGTACTCGCTGTATCTTTTCATTACATTTCGCGCATGCTCAAGGCTCTTGACATTTTCGCTGCTAAAAATACCAGGGCCTGTAGAATAGATTCTTGGTCCGATTAGCTTTCCTGAAATGACAAGGTCGCCATAGGTGAGTACATCAGTAGTCGCCGTTTGTGGATCACGCGTTGCGGTAACACCAAAGGCCAAGTTGGTAAGATAGGGCCAAAATTGTCCTCTGTGTAGGTTGACGGGATGTCTGAAATGAGAGTGTGTATCTACAAAACCCGGAACTATCGTTTTACCTGACATGTCCATCACGGTGACTCGTCTCCCTGCTTCGAGATTTTTACCTACCTGAACAATGCGATTATTCTCGATAAGGATATCGGTGTTCTCCAACACTTCTTCTCCATTCATTGTGATGACTCTTGCATTCTGCAATAGAATCTGGCCTTCTGGCGTATCTCTTTCCGCTATCACCTCAATGCGGTTTTCTACCGGTTTATAGGTTTTAGGTGCATCATCTTTTTTTGTTTCATCCGTCTCCTCAACCTCTTCTTCTTCCTCGTTTTTTTCATTTTGAGCTTCCTCTTCAGCTTCTTCAGTCGCAGCCTTAGCATCATTAAAAGCTTTTTCATCGTCAAAATCCCAAACGACATGCGCGTTACCAATAGCCCAATGTACTTTGCTAGCATCCCAAGCCCAAGCAGGAAATTGCCCACCAATGTCTGTTAATTGTTTGGAAGGAAAGGCCGCACGATCAGGGTTTGCTACGGAAATACTTGCCGCCTCGTCACTGACTTGAGGTACGGTCACCACAAATAAGTCATTGACAACTGCTGCAATGGCTTGATCTCCTTCTGGAGCCATCATTATCCATGAGGCGCGGGCACCTGAGCCACCGCCTGGAGCTGATTTGCCTGTTACTTGTAAATGATTTTTCTCATCTGTTCCATCCCATCGGATCGAGCTAAGACCTGATCTTCCAGAGAGATATATTCTGTCTGAATTTTTTGTGAAATGAGGATTGCTTCTGCCATTGGTATAGGTGATGAAATTATTACCAGATCCATTGGCATCTATCCAGATCAAGTCACTTGTGCCTCTAAAGGCAGTTCTTTGTAAAGCATTTCTGAAATCTTCTGATTGCCCTTTGATGGTGACGATCTTTGTGCCATCGTTATTCCATACAGGTTGCTGGAAAACACCATCTTCCTGATTTAATTGTGTCAGGTTTCTTCCATTAGGTCTTACTTTATATAGTTTTCCGCCTTCTGCTTGCCATGTAACAAAAGCGATCCATTCTCCATCAGGAGACCATGTTGGTTCTGCTTGCGTCTCTTCAAGGTCAACGAGTTTTTCTGGGTCACCATTGGGTAGGTCCATTAAATAAACTTCGTTTAAAGCTGTGAAAGCCAATTGTGATCCGTCAGGCGAGGGTGCAATGTCTCTGATCTGAGTGACCACAAATTCTTTATCGTCAGAAATAGGGTAGTCAAATTCGACCAAAGGCCCCATGTCAATACTTGAGTTTACGCGGAAAGGTATTTCTGAAGCTTCTTTCGTGCCCACATTCACCTTATGGATCTTTCCGCCATAAGAGATCACGATGCTTTGATTGTCTGGTGTCCATGAAAACCCTGGAAGGACATCTCTGGATGCTCTTGATTCCTGGTCATCATGCTGAATTGGATAAGCCAACCATTCTTCAACTCCTGTGGCAAGGTCTCTCAAGATCAAACCCGTTTGGTCATCGTGACGTGTGGCATAGGC
>CBFHYE010000234.1:0-17897 GCA_965659985.1 Roseivirga sp.
ATCATGTTGGCCTCTGTGATGGAACGAATCAAAGAGATTGGTTTGCGCTTGTCAATTGGTGCTAAAAAAGCTGATATCGTTATGCAGTTCTTGTTTGAGGCAGTTATGATCTCTGTAACGGGCGGTTTAGTTGGGGTGCTGTTGGGCATCATGTTGGCCTATGGGGTTTCTACCCTAGCAGACTTTCCAACATCAATTAGTTTCATTTCAATTGTGATCTCTTTTGGGGTTGCCGCTACAGTAGGTTTGATTTTTGGAATCACGCCTGCGAAGAGAGCTGCTGAACAAGATCCGATCACATCATTAAGACACGAATAAAACTCACTATCACATGAAGAAGGTCATATTATTGGCACTGATACTTTTTGTATCCGTCAGTGTTCAATCGCAGGAAAGAAAAGTACTCTCTCTTGAAGAGGTTATCGACTTAGCACGTCAAAATTCTAGAAGTGCGAAATTAGCGGAAACGAGAAGGAACTTAGGCTTTTGGGATTATCGAGTGTTTAGATCTCAGTTAAAGCCTCAATTATTGTTGAGAGGAACACTGCCGAATTATATCAATAGGTCTATCCCTGTTACACAGCCGGATGGTTCAGTGCAGTTTCGTACTGTAAATCAAAATAATGCTGATATAGCACTCGGATTAGAGCAAGTCCTTCCATGGACAAATACAACCATTGCTTTTGAAACCAACTTGGCAAGATTTGATGATTTCGAAGGAGATTTCTCAAATTATCAGGGTGATCCAGTAGGGTTTACTATTTCACAGCCGATCTTTGCTGTGAATCCTTTCAAGTGGGATAGACAAATAGCGCCTCTTGAGTATGAGCAGTCAAAAAGATCTTATGTTCAGGATCTCGAAGATGCATCACGAACTGCGGCAAGGTTGTTTTTTCAGCTTTTAGTTGAACAAAAGAACTTGGAAATTGCTTTGCAGAACCAATCTGCTAATGATACGATCAATCGTGTAGAGCAAGGCAGATACAATATAGGTACCACCACAGAAGATGCCTTGTTGCAAACAGAGGCCGATCTACTGACAGCACAAAGTGAAGCGCAACAAGCGAGACTTGATGTGCAGTCTCGAACCCTCGACTTAAGAAACTTCATTGGTCTGACAGAGAATGTTGATTTGCAGTTGGTTGTTCCGGAAGAAACACCTGATATATATATCGAATTTGAAGATGCACTAAGGTATGCTAAAGAGAATCGAGCGGAGTATCTGGATTTTCAAGTACAGAAACTCGAGGCAGAGCGGCAAGTTGCAGAAGCAAGAGCGAGAAGATTTAATGCAAATGTGAGTGCTTCTTTCGGATATAACTCCGCTCAGGCAAGTGACCTTTCGGGCGTATATGATCCGAATAACAATGCTGCCGGTGGAACCTTTAGGTTAAACTTCGCTATTCCTATTTTGGATGGAGGTAGAAATAAGGCGAGAATGAACTCAGCTCTAGAACGTCAAAAGCTTACTGAGTTTAACGTAGAGCAAAACACAATTAATTTTGAGCAAGAGATTGCCAATGCAGTGCGTAATTTCGACCAGATTCGTCAGCAGATCGAGATTGCTGCTAAAAGACAAGAGATCGCTCTAAAGCGATTCGAAATCACCAATGGTCGTTATCTAGCGGGTAAAGTTGGAATTCTTGACCTTACAAATGCGAGAACTTCTAAAGATCAATCTATACGTTCGTACATCAATGCTTTGCAGCAGTATTGGGATGCTTATTACGAGTTAAGAAGTTTGACATTGTATGACTTTAATGACAATAGGTTATTATACAATCCGCTGTTGGAATATGACCCTAAAAAAGGAATTGCTGTAGAAAAAGAAGAATAAAAAAAGCCCCTTAAAGGGGCTTTTTTTATTGACCAGTATAATTATAAGGGCTTATCACCCTTAACTCTTTTTTGATCTCTTCGCCCACATTAAGCGTTTCAATAAACTCTTTGATTGTAGTTTCGGTGATCTTGCTATTGGTTCGTGTTAAACCTTTAAGCGCTTCATAGGGCTTTGGATAGCCTTCTCTCCTAAGAATGGTCTGAATAGCCTCCGCTACTACTGCCCAGTTGTCATCAAGGTCAGCATTGATGGCGGCTTCATTCAATTCGAGCTTACCAATACCTTTAACTAGAGATTTTAATCCAATGAGCATATGGCCAATAGGAACGCCAATATTCCTCAGTACAGTAGAATCGGTTAAGTCTCTTTGAAGTCTAGAGATAGGAAGTTTAGCCGATAAGTGCTCAAAGAGGGCATTAGCCACACCAAAGTTGCCTTCAGCATTTTCAAAATCTATTGGGTTTACTTTATGCGGCATGGCAGAAGAACCCACTTCTCCCTCTTTTATTTTCTGTTTGAAATAATTCATGGCCACGTACTGCCATACATCTCTTGAGAAGTCTATTAAGATGGTATTGATTCGTTTAAGCGCATCGAAGAGGGCTGCCAAATGATCGTAATGTTCGATTTGTGTTGTTGGGTGACTTCTTTTCAATTCTAAATAATCAGCAACAAATTGGTCTCCAAAAGCGATCCAGTCTTTATTAGGGTAAGCAACTGTATGCGCATTGAAGTTGCCAGTTGCCCCACCAAACTTAGCGGCAAACGGAACGTCTCCTAGCTGAATCATCATTTCTTGAATTCTCGTGGAGAAGACTGCCATTTCTTTTCCCAAACGTGTTGGAGATGCCGGCTGGCCATGTGTTTTCGCCAGCATAGAAACTGACTTCCAAATCTCTGCGTTTTTTGAAATCAGATCATTCACCTCAATAATTGCGGGTTCCAATACTTCATGCAATCCTCTTTTTAGCGAAAGAGGTATAGAGGTATTGTTGATGTCTTGTGAGGTGAGCCCGAAATGAATAAATTCTTTGACCTCTGATAAACCCAGATCATCAAATTTTTCTTTAAGGAAGTATTCTACGGCCTTTACATCATGATTGGTCGTTTTCTCAATTTCCTTGATCTGTTCTGCATCAGATTCATTAAATGATCTATAGATCTCTCGCAATTGATCAAACTTGCTCTCCTCAACACTTTCAAGTTGTGGGATAGGGTATTCGCACAGGGCAATAAAGTATTCTACTTCTACTTCAACGCGATATTTGATTAGCGCAAATTCAGAATAGTAATTGGCGAGTAACTTGGTTACTCTGCGATAGCGACCATCGACAGGTGATATGGCGGTTAGCGTATTTAATTCCATCTCTTTCATTCAAAAATTGAGAAAGGGCAAAGATAAGAATTACATGCACCAGTCACTTGTTCTAGTCTAAGTATTGTTTCAATTCTAGGATAGAAGTCCGTACTTTTGCACGATTAAATGAGGCTTAAGAAAACCCTAAGCCTTTCAATTAGTTAAGGTACAAACTGAGGAAAAGAATGGCTTTCGGATTATTTAAAAAGAAAGAAGCGGCAGAAAAGATACCTACCGGCTTTAAAAAAGTTAAAGTAAAAGAAGTAGTAAGAGAAACAGCTGATGCGGTCAGTATTCATTTTGACCCTGAAGAAAAAGTTGACTATAAGTCAGGACAATTTTTTACTGTCGCTGTGAACATAGATGGAAAAGAAGAAAGAAGGTCTTATTCACTTTGTTCATCTCCATTCGTAGATGAATATCCTGCGGTAGCCGTTAAGCGAGTAGAAGGTGGTAAGGTTTCCAATTATCTGAACGAGAAGGTATCGGCAGGTGATGAGTTATTACTCATGGACCCAATCGGTAACTTTACCACTCCTTATAGTGAAAATAATAAAAGAGATGTGATACTCTTCGGTGGAGGCAGCGGAATTACGCCTCTGATTTCTATTGCAAAATCAGTATTAGACCAAGAACCTAATTCCAAGGTGACACTTGTCTATGCCAACCGTGATGAAAACAGTATCATTTTCGAAAATGAGATCAAAGAACTCGATTCCAACGAGAGATTCAATGTGATCCATGTTTTGGAGAATGCACCAAGTAATTGGTCTGGTTTAACCGGGAGAATTAATGATTCAATTGTTAAGGATGCTATAGATGCTGCAGAGTTAGATCTTGAGTGTTTCATGTGTGGTCCTGGTCCAATGATGGATGCCGTAACTGAGATCCTTAATAGTCTTAATGTGCCTAAAGACAAGGTACATAAGGAGAGTTTTGTCTCAGATGCCGTAGATGCTCCAGTTTCTGATGACATCGTAGCCAGAGAGGTTACTGTTATTTTGGATGGTGAGGAGTACAAATACACCGTAAATGCAGATGAGACTATTCTTGAAAAGGGCCTTGATGAAGATATTGACCTACCTTTCTCTTGTCAAAGTGGACTTTGTACTGCCTGTAGAGGTAAGTGTATGTCGGGTAAAGTACAGATGGTAGAAGATGAAGGACTTTCAGAAGCCGAAATAGACGAAGGCTATGTGCTTCCTTGTGTTTCTCATCCATTAACGGATGATGTGGTCATCGAGATAGGATAAATGAAAGCCCCGATTAGGGGCTTTTTTTATGTGAAAATATTCTCCCCATTAAGTCCTTATTAATTCTATTGCTTTTCTGGCTTGGGTTTGTCTTTTCCTCAGAAAATGGTTAACTCAATTATAATGTCCAATACGAATGCAATTTCGCTTAGTCGTCAGAAAAGTTTAGCTGAACAATTTAGAGATGTTCGTGCAATGACGAATGAGCTCTGTGTTCCTCTTCAACCCGAAGATTTTGTGGTACAACCCGTTGACGAGGTGAGTCCGCCAAAGTGGCATTTAGCACATACCACCTGGTTTTTTGAAAACTTTATTCTCAAAGCGAATAGAGAGTATAAAGTTTTTGATGATGATTATCATTTCCTTTTTAATAGCTACTATGAAACCGAAGGAGATCGTTGGGCGCGTTCAAAAAGGGGGGTGCTATCTAGGCCTTGGGTGAATGAAATTTTGGCATACAGAAAGTATGTCGAAGATCATTTGCTCAATCAGCTTAAGGAAGAAGAGTGGAATGAAGAGCGCTTGGATATACTTGAGATCGGCATTCACCATGAACAGCAGCATCAAGAATTGCTGCTTTATGATGTTAAGAATATTTTAGGTGTAAATCCATTATATCCTGTTTATCGCAATGATCATTCAACTGCATTCCAAGTGGACTTGAGCGTGAATTTTTGTAGAGTGAAGGAAGGAATATATAGTATTGGCCACAATGAGAGTGGGTTTCACTTTGATAATGAACTGGGACAGCATAGGGTCTTTCTTGAGTCCTTCCAGATCATGGATCGCCTGATCACCAACGGAGAGTACTTGGAGTTTATAATAGCAGGTGGTTATAAAGACTTTAGGTTTTGGTTGATGGAAGGCTATGAGTGGGTTAAAGAAAACAACATAGTTGCGCCCAAATATTGGTGGGAAGAAAAAGGAGAATGGCACGCCTTCACCTTAGGAGGAAAAAAGCCACTGAATTTGGATGAGCCTGTAAGTCATTTAAGTTATTATGAGGCTGATGCATTTGCAAAATGGAAAGGGATGAGGCTGCCAACAGAGTTTGAATGGGAGGTAGCCTGTAAAACTTTTGAAGAAAAGATACCTAAGGAAGCCAACTTTTTGAATAGTCGAATGCTTAAACCACTTCCGCGCAAGAAAGAGCATTCACAGTTCTATGGAGACCTATGGGAGTGGACTTCAAGTGCTTACAGCCCTTATCCATTCTATAAAGCACCTGAAGGAGCTATCGGAGAGTATAATGGCAAGTTTATGATCAACCAAATGGTACTTAGAGGCGGCTCATATGCAACCATGAAAGATCATATTCGCCCCACCTATCGTAACTTCTTTCACCCAAATATGCGATGGCAGTTTTCGGGCCTTCGTTTAGCGGAATATATCTAGTATGAGTGATAAAAATGGACTGACTGATTTTGCAAAAGATGTCAGAGATGGTTTAAGAAAGCAACCCAAAGAACTTTCTTCTAAATATTTCTATGATGCGATTGGTGATATGCTTTTCCAAAAGATCATGGAATTGGAGGTTTATTATTTGACTAACTGCGAATATGAAATTTTAGATCGTCAAAAGGCTGATATTTTAAAGCATTTTCTAGGGAATGATGAGTCTTTCAGATTGGTCGAATTGGGTGCTGGAGACGGCACAAAAACGAAAGTCTTACTCGAGTGCTTTGAGGAGAATGCCGTAGATGTTACCTATTCGCCAATTGATATTTCAAAGAATGTTCTGGAGCAATTAAAAGATGATTTGGAGGTGGAGTTTCCAAGGTTAAAAGTTGAACCCATTACTGGTGATTATTTTGAGGCCTTAGCGGAATTAAAGCGTAACCATGACCTGAAAGAGGTTGTGCTCTTTTTGGGCTCTACAATTGGCAATTTTAGTTTAGCTTCAGGTTTGTCGTTCCTCAAAAACCTGAGTGACGAAATGACCAAAGGAGATCTGCTATTCATAGGTTTTGATCTGATGAAAGACCCTGAAGTTGTATTAAATGCCTACAATGATCCTCAAGAAATTACTTCGGCATTTAATCTGAATTTGTTAGATCGTATCAATAATGAATTAGCAGGGAATTTTGATGTAGCGGGTTTCAAGCATTATCCGACTTATGATCCGATCTCTGGCGAAACGAAGAGCTACTTGATCAGTAAGAAAAAGCAATCCGTATACATTGGGTCTCTAGATGAGCTTTTCGAATTCAAGGAGAATGAACCGATTTTCATGGAAGTGAGTCAAAAATACTCTCAAACCATGATAGCGGATCTTGCAGAGCAAGCGGGTTTTAAGATCATAAAACAGTTCATTGATCAAAAAGGATACTTCGTGGATTCTTTGTGGGAGAAGGTCTAAAGTGGCTTGAACTGCTCAAAAGCCTGTTTACAATTGTTACAGTAGTGCATTGAGCGGCAGAGTGCTGGTCCGAAAGGCGTTTTCATCTCAGTATTCTCACTATCACAATAAGGACATTTGGCATGTTCGATGATGTCGATGTCAACGATGAGGTTATGCTTTGGAGGTGGGGCAAGGCCGAAGTCTTTTAAAGCTTTTCTTCCTCTTTCAGAGATCATATTCGAGTTCCATTGGGTGTCAAAACTCAGATTGACTTCGTAATCGTTGATGCCTTTTTCTTGGAGCACTTCTTCTACGTCAGACTTCATCACATCCATAGCTGGGCAACCCGCGAAAGTAGGCGTCATGTTGACTTTGACGTGACCGCTGTCAGATAATTCTATACCTGTAATCACACCAAGATCGTTGAGTGAAAGAACCGGTATTTCAGGATCTTTTACTACTTCAAGCCATTCCTTGATTTGATCTTCTGTAGGCATAGTTCGTTGATTTACCATTCTGCTGTTGGGTCTGTTTTAAAGACCTCTGACATTTCGTCTAATAAAGGCTGCAAGTGCTCAGTATGCTCGCCATTTCTTCCACCCAAAACAGGTGTGAGCGTATTCCAATCTGGAAGAGTTAATGACGTTTGATCAATAATATCCTCTACTTGAGTCTTCCATTCTTGAAGGATGGCAGTTTCACCGACAAACACCTTGTCTTCGATCAGTTGTTCTTCTAACGGAGGTCTTTCGAAAATACCCAAAGCATATGGCATCAACTCGTCAAGTGAGTTTTGGAGACGGGTGACACTTTCTTCAGTAGCACTACCCAGTTGTTTGACCCAGATCTTAGCATGCATATTATGGTACTTGATCTCACCTTTTATTTTCTTTGCCAAGTTGGCTAGTGGTGTGTAAGTCGATTGAGATAATTGCTCAAAGCGAATTAACTCAGCCGTATCAAATAAGAAGTGACGGATCAAACTGAAATCATATTCTCCATTAGGTAGCTCTACCAATTGCGAGTTATGAAACTGTTCTGCGTTACGCATAAATGCTACAGTATCAGGATCTGATTCACCTAGTTCTGTAAGCATCTTGTAAAGCTGCCAACTTTGACCAACCTTGTCTTGTGCCATACTAGAAAAGGCGATATCTTCTTCTAACAAAGGCCCAAAACCAGTCCATTCTGAATTGCGATGACCAAGAATCAGTTGATCATCAGCCATTTTATAAAGGAGTTCTTTTATCGCTTCTGTATTCATGATCTCTGTCTTTCTTTATATGCTTTGATCTTATCCGCAGCCTTGTAATCAATTGCATCTCTATATTTCTTCTCAGGCAAGGTATTCCACATGTCCTGATCTTCTTCATCTGATGCCAATATGTCTTCTGACCTCACTACCCATACATTCAAAACAGGCTTGCTCTGGTCTAATTCGATTTTCGCCTTACAAATAGCATCTTCATAATCTTTTGCCAACACAGTGCCAGCATGTTTATGTTGCTTTCCACGTTTTATCAAATGAAAGACCTCGAAGGATTGTGTTTCGCTTTGAGAGGGTTCCTCGTTGTATCTATCATAGATGTTTTCCTGGTTATCAGTGTATTCAGTCACTTTGATATTTTCAGTTTTGATAATACCTATGGCTGAACAAAACATTCCTCTACGGCTGTACTGCTCTTTTGCAAAAAGGAAAGCCATTTCCTCGTTAGGGGCATGAACGATTCCCACATGCTCAAAAGGCTTGGTGTCTTTGGTTTGAATGAATGCCTCATAAGTTTCAAACTGATCAAGCATTGTCTTGCTCACATGTGCATTACCAAACTCATTGGGTAAATGCAACCTGTTCACACGTGGATCGAGTGATTCCAACATTATTTAAAAAATCTATGCCAAAGGCGTTACGTACTTGGTTTTTGGTGCGAGTAGAGCTTCTCTTACCCATCTTCCGCGCTCTTCTGCAGTTCTTCTTACTGCAAGTCTTTCTTTATTACATGGTCCATCGCCATTGATCACTCGCTTGAACTCATCCCAATCAGGCTCAGTGAATTCCCATTCGCCAGTCTCAGTATTCTTACGCAAGTTCTCATCTGGGACAGTTAAGCCCAGTTCCCAGATCTTTGGTACGTACATGTCAAGGAATTGCTGACGACACTCATCATTAGATGCCATTTTCACCTTCCATTTCATAAGAATCTCCGAATGAACAGAGATTTTATCGGATGGACCGAAGAAGTGCATCATTGGCGCCCACCATCTATTGATCGCGGCTTGCATCATGTCTCTCTGGGTCTTAGTACCAGTTGCCATATGGATCACACAATGGTGACCATATTTCAAGTGGAAAGACTCTTCAGCACAAATTCTTTCTAAGGCTCTGCAATAGGGACCATAGCTTCCTTTCGAATTCGCTAATTGGTTTACAATGGCACCAGCATCTACCAACCATGAGATAAAGCATGAGTCTGCCCATGTGAATGCCGGGTAATTGAAAATATTAGAATACTTTGACTTCCCAGTGATCAAGTCATCGATCATTTGTTCTCTAGGCTTTCCAAGTGTTTCGGCAGCAGAGTATAAGAGCTGTGCATGACCGACTTCATCTTGTACTTTGGCCATTAAAGCTAGTTTTCTCTTGAAGCCTGGTGCTCTTGTGATCCAAGTACCTTCTGGTAGGGCACCGATGATCTCAGAGTGAGCATGTTGCTCAATCATTCTGATCAACTGCTTTCTGTAAAGTTGAGGCATCCAATCGGTTGGTTCGATCTTTTCTCCTCTTTCAATTCTAGCCTCAAACTCAGCTAATTTCACCGGATCTTCATCCGCTAAAGCTGTTGATTTCATGGCTTCGAAAACTTGTCCTCCTCCGTACATATTCTATTTTTTTAATCCGTTCAATATCAAATTAGATAACTTTTTTGCCACCTCTTTGGGGCTTAAACCTCCATTAGGTTTATACCAATTGTGTGTCCAATTCAGTGACGAGAGAATGGCGAGCATCATGAATTTCGAATCTACGGTTTGAAACTCTCCAGCTGTCATTCCTTTCTCTATAATATTAATGAACCTTCCCTCATAATCTTCTCTCATCTTGAGAAAATCGCTAAGATAGGGCTCACTTAAATGTCTCCATTCGTTGAAGAAAACTGCAGATGCATCAGTGTTGTTTGTAATCACTTTTACATGCGCTATTGCTGCTTTCTCCATTTGATCAGCATAGTTTTCACTTGCTGTTTCAACATCTTTCCAAGCCTCAAAAAACTCATCTGCCATTCTAAAACAGATCTTTTGCAAGATCTCTTCTTTTGACTTGATGTGTGAATAAAGACTAGCGGCTTCAATGCCCAAGACCTGAGCAAGGTCCCGCATAGATGTAGCTGCATAGCCCCTTTCTCGAAAAAGTCTTGTAGCTTTCTCTTCTATTTGAGCTTTTCGGCTTTTCTTTGCTACAATTTCCATGAAAGCAAATGTAAGCATACTAACGTTCGTTAGCAAATCATTGTTTTGGACAAAATGTGAAACTATGGTAAAACTTGAAGACCCGAATTTTGATAAGAAAGCTTATTTCAAGAAGCTTGAATCTATTGTACTTCTATTTTTAGCGGTACCCTTGATCGGATTTGGTTGGGTATTTCTTGAAAAAGAAAAAGCAGGTGCTTTAAGGGTAACTTTTTTTGAAGATCCAGACATGATGTTTCATGCTGTTATGTTCATAGGTGTAGCTTATGTGCTAATGCGTACTATTGGCACTTGGAAAAGAGATACACTTCGGGGACTGGAAGGGATTCAGGAAATAGATGTGAAATTGAAAATGATGCAAAAACCACTGATATACCGTAATCTGCTCTGGACTTTTGGAGCAGGAATCGGGGCTTATGGATTGTACGAAAAAGGAGATATGTTTTATGCGATCGTTTTTACAGTCTTTCTTCTATTGATCACTTCTAATAGACCGAGTGCTCATTATTTTGCGAAGTTTTTTAAAATGATAGGGGAGGAAAAGGAATGGATGTTAAAATAAAAACCCCGAGCAAGTCGGGGTTAAGATTTTAAAATACAACACCAATTGAAATGGGGTTGAGTTGAGGGCCTTTACCATCCTCGAAGAGCGGTGACATATCATAAGTGACAAACATGTCGAATCGATTGATTCCAAGTTGAGCCCTTAAGCCATATCTGAAATTATTGATGTAAAAGCCACCTTTGTCTTTGTCTTTTTGATTGCCAGAGTCGTTTCTGTAGTTATACTTGGCCTTTTGGCCTAGTTTAATACTCGCATATGGGCCGATTCCAAATCTAAATCCTCTTCTCGCGCTAAGCGCTACTCTTACATCGTCATCTTCATATTGACGAACAAGTCTTTTGCCTCTTCCAAAATCAAATACTGGGATCAAATTGAAGTTTAAATAAGAAACTTTCAGCTTACTCTTTTTAGCACTGTTGATCGTGAGGTCTTCATAAAAATTTAGTTGACCTCCGCTAGGATCTAGTCGAGTGGCTGGGTTTTCAAATTTAAAATTATACCAATTGAAGCCACCGCCCCAATCTAGGTATAAGGGTCCGGTTAGGTAAGTAGTGTGATTCCAAATCAGACCCACGTAGGTTGAATTGATAGGTCTTAAGCTATAGAGATCGTCAGAGCTAGGAAATTTACCGTTCTCTAACCAGTTATTTATACCAATTTCGAAATTGAGATCTCTTAGTGTACCATGGTCATGTTGTTGATAGTATTCAACGTCACGAGAACTACGTCTTCTTCGGGTACGCCAATTCTCATCATCTTCATCATCCCAATACTCCCAACGGTCCCAATTATCTTCTACTTCTACTTCTACACCGAAAAATCCAGTTCTTAAATAGAAGTTGTCATCATCTATGAAGAGTTTGTTGACTCCATATTTTGGGATACTGATTATGGTATCTACTTTGTCGAATTGATAGTTACGACTCCATCTCCAACCGAATTGAGCTTGAAGTGAGCTTGCTCCCATGACCATTAGAAGCATGGCGATCATTGTTGTTTTTAAATATTTCATGTTCGAATCTTTAAATGCTTAGAATATGAATCCAAAAGTTACTGGAGTTAGTCTAGGAGCGCTTACGCTATCTTCGAATAAATCTGTCATTTCGTAGTTGAAGAATACATCGAAGAAATTCCAGCCTAATGTTGCCCTCATTCCGTAGCGGAACTGATTTAGGTTTGACTGTCCTCTATTCTTTTCTTTTTGTTTATTGCCATTGGCATCGTCATACTTGTAGATCACAGAACTGTCTAACCTGTATCCACCATACATTCCAAAACCTACTCTAAAGGCATCATATCTACCGAAGGCAAGGGTAGGCACCATGTGTACATTCAAGTGCCACATTTTAATTTTACTCTTTCTTCCCTTCACATCGGCTTGTTCGAAGAAGGTAACAGAGTCGTCTGTAATGTTAAGTCGCGTACGCGTATTCTCGAAAGCAAACTCTTGAACACTGGCACCTATACCCCAATCGAGATACAACACGCTGACCACATGCGTGATATTGTCGAAGTTGATACCACCATACCATGAATTGATAGGGTTTAAGCTGTAGAGCTCACTTGATGATGGCAGTTTGTCATCCTCTAAATAGTTATTTAGTCCTAGATATAGGTTAACAAAATTTCGTGTTCCTCTTCTAGGATAATACTTATCGATGCGAGGCATGTCCTCATAGCTAGAATTAGACATGTCGAATGCCTCCTTGTTCTCGAAAGAGCGAAAATCATGCTGATTTTCAATTTTCAAAAGGTTGTTGAAATCAGGAGCATAAACTGTTGTTTCCTTATTGCTCTTGAAGAGCTCAATGTTCGAAATGCCCTGAGCCCTTACTGCACCATAAGTCAATAGAAGAAGCAGTACTAAAGGTAGTTTAGTATAGTTTTTCATTATCAGTTATTTTGAGTTGTTGTTTTACTTCTCGTTAGATGGAGAATCTTCGTCAATGGTTGCTTGAGAAGTTGAACTTTTTTCAGATTGACCGTAATTCAACTCTTCATTGATGAATTCGATCTTTGATTTGCGCATACTGTTGATGGCTTTTTTACCATCATTAACACCTTTCGCTACAGAAGCTAAGCTTTTGATCAAATTGAATTTAATTCCTTTTGACTCTCCAATTTGGATGGGATCGATGTAAGCATATAAATCAAATGAAATACGTGCTTTGAACTGATTTGTCACGACCTCTCGATCTATGCTGAGGTTGTGTTTTTCCATTAGCTGAATTCCTGCAATCGCCTTGACCGTATTGTTCCTTGCCAAAGGTTGATCGAAAATAGTTTGAGCTTTAGCTACAGAGGTACTTACAGGTTTTTGTCCAGCGGGTATTTGCAATTCGAATGCTTTGTTGAGCTCGACCGAGAGTTGAGATTGCGGTGCTTGTTTGATCACTTCGGCTACGCTGAAGACATTAGTTTCCTGACCATTATTGTTCATAGTGGACCAAGTGAAAGCAAATAGTAAACTAACAGAGGCGGCAATCGCCAAATATAAGATGAGGCCTTTCTTTCCATTGCCTTTAGTCATATTTGCCTCTATGGCAGTCCAGGCAGCGGGGGAAGGGGTAGCTTTTCTGGAAACCAGCCCTTCTCTAAAAAGATCGTCTATTGGGTGATTATCCTTCATAACTCAATGCTTTATCATTCATGTAATTTTCTGCCTGAACAAGCATTTTCTGCAAATGGTTTCGGGCTCTACTTAACTGCGACTTTGAAGTGTTTTCACTGATCTCAAGTTTTTCTGCGATCTCTTTATGTGAAAAGCCTTCAATAGCATAGAGGTTGAAAACTGTTTTATAACCCGTTGGTAATTGGTCGATCAGTTTTTGAAGGTCTTCTGCCTCCAATTGACCAGCTAGGATACCAAAATCAGGTTCTCTTTCAGCTTTTTCAATCTCCACTTCCAAATACATGCTTTTGTTCTTTCTGATATGAGAAAGCGATTCGTTTACCATTATTCTTCTTACCCAGCCTTCGAAGCTTCCTTCGCCTTTAAACTGGTCTATTTTTTGAAAAACTTTGGTGAATCCACAAATCAAAACGTCTTCGGCAGCATCGGCTTGCCCGATGTATCTACGACAAACAGCAAACATCAAAGGAGAATATTTTTCATAAATATCCCTTTGTGCTTTACTATCGCCTTTTCGACAAGCTGCGATGAGCTTCTCTTCAGTTTTTGACCTTTTGATTTGAAGCATGTCTTGGTTGACTCATGGGTAAGATGAGCGAATGATTAAAAACGTTGCATCCTAAGGATAACTTTTTTCAAATTTAGTTGCTTTTATTTTGAAATGAAATGTAAAACCTTCATTTACAAACAAATAGGACCAATTTAACGACCCTATTTGTTTTAATATTTTTTGAGGAAATTTTAATATTTACTGATCGAAGCGCTTCTGCTTTTGTCTCGGATATCTACAGTGGGTTCACCTTTGTATCTAATCGATGAGAATCCTTCCGCTCTAGCCCGAAGATAATCTGAGACTGCAATTCGTACTCTAGCCTCGGATTCTGTATCTACTTCTGCTTCTTTAATATTGGAATCATATCCATATACTCGACTTTCATCTGTAAAATGGAGTTTAACCTTGTCTGCATTTACTACCAAATCTGCCCTCGAAGTGCCATAGGCGTAAACATCTAATTCGTTAAGATCGCCCTCTAAGCTCACTCTTGAATTATTATATTGGTTGACAACCAAATAGTCTTTGTTCAGATCTCGGATAGTTAATTCAGCTTTTTGGCGCAACTCAACTCTTTCGAGCTGATTACCATATACTTTAACTTTTACTCTATTCCAGTTTTCACTGTAATTGCCTTTAACTCGTAACCTCAATTTCTCACCGACATTTGAAGTGACTATATCGTTGAGTAAAAAAGAAGGTCCAGTAAATTCTACTTTATAGACGGCACTTTCTATATACTCAACATCAAATTCTCTATTGACCTCTAGCATGTTGAAAGCAGTTGTGCTCTCGACTTTTTCTTCACCTAAATCTTCTCTTTCTTCTTGCTCATCCTCACAAGAGAGACAAATCAGTTGGTTGTCTTCATCGAACATCCAGACATTTCTTGAGATCTGCCACCAGTTATATCCATAGCTTAGGTAGCGGATCAATTGTCGAGCTTCTCTATCGATCATAAAAGGTTGCCCTGCCGGGATGAAAAGATCTACATCGACTTCTTGGAAGTAGAATTTAGCCTCTCGGGGAAAGGAGATATCATTGTCAAAAATCAACTCATTACCCTCACTTTTGAAGCCATATTCCACCATTTGAGCATTTGCTTCTGCATCAATAGGATTTCTACCTCTCGCTCTGAATCTTTTTTCAACTCTGACTTCACCATCTTTACTAGGTCTAATATCTAGATCAGCGAATTCAGACTCATGTCGGTATGTACGATCGGAAGAATAGCCATAGAAGCTTTCATACTCTGTTGCCACATGGTCCACTTTGATCATTAAGGTGTCGGCATTTATGGTGACAAGCTCTGCTTCTCGGTATACACCTTCATCTCTAAAGTCTCTGACAACATTGGGCAGTATGGCAAAAGAGCCGAATATAGCGATTATCCATACGCCCAAAAGGCTCCAACCAAAGGATGAACTCATGACTCTTCTTTTGGCGATTACGGTGATTCCAGCAATAAAGAGATACATAAATGGAATAAATACTGCAACCAGAAGGAAAAGTATTCCTATACCAGGGATTGTATTTTGAAATACTTCATACGGGAAGTAAGTCCATTCAGGATCCCACAAGAACCAGTTACTATTGTAGAGGCCAAACAAAACACCTGCGGTCACGAGCATAGAGAACATTACCGATACCGCAATGATGGTGATGATTCCGCCAGTAAAAACACGAATAGCTGCTACGATAAATAAAAATAAAGGCGCAATCGCTCTTCCTAAACCAGAGAAGATCTTGCCGATCAGTCGGAAAGGGAAGAGTAATATTTTGGTAAATGTGTTTTCACCTTTAGGATTGAGTTCCTCTGCTTTATTCTTTTTGATGGTGGTGTCGATATTAGAGATCGTCACTTTCTCACCCTTCATTTGCATTTTGTCTGTAAGCGAATTGGCCTTTGGAGTAATGATCCAAAGGACAATGTAAATGAGTATACCAAATCCGCTTAAAGTGAATGCAATGAAAAGTATTCGGAACAGGAGCGGGTCAGTTCTGAAATATTTGCCTAACCCACCCGAGACACCTGCGATCACGCGATCATCCGGATCGCGATACAGCTTGCGAACTGCATCATTTTCTGGGATGTCATCATTTCCTTTTAGGGCAATCCAAAAAATCGGATAGACGAGGATTGAAATACCGCCTGCGAAGATGAAGAAGATAAATAATCCTCTCACCCAAATAGGGTCGGTTTTGAAATAGTGAGCAAGTCCTGCACAGACACCGCCTATTAATTGGCGTTGGGTATCTCTTTCTAAGGTTCGACCACTTCTCTGTGAGGTGCGTTTCTGTTGTTTAGTACCTTGCGATGATTCTTGCTTCTTTTCCTCCTTTTTTGAATTGTCAAGGTCTTCTTCAGACTCCATTGCCTCGAAGTCAGCGATCTGCCCCATCGTTTCGATCAAGGCATCTATATCATCTTTCGAGATAACTTGTTTGTCTTCCTGAAGTTTTTCTAAAAAGATCTCTGCAATTCTACCCTCGATATCAGCCACGATCTCTTCATTGTCTTCATACGAAGCAAAATATCGGCTGATTGCATCTAAATAATTCTTGAGTAGGTCATAACCGTCCTCCTCAATGTGGAATATGATGCCGCTAATATTGATACTTATATTCTTTTTCATGACTGTTTACTAGAGTTGTTTTTTGAGATGATTTGAGTTGTTGAAGCCACCAGTTCTTTCCAGGTGCTTTGAAGACTGTCCAAAAAATCGGTGCCACTTTGGGTAATGGTGTAGTACTTTCTTGGTGGTCCTGAGTTCGATTCTACCCATTTATAATCGACCAATCCTGCTTTTCGTAACCGAGTCAGCAGGGGATAGAGCGTACCTTCCACGACCATGATTTTTGCGGAAGTCAGCTCTTCGAGCATGTCAGATGCGTAAACCTCTCCTCGAGATATGATCTGCAATATGCAGAACTCGAGAATGCCTTTGCGCATCTGTATTTGAGTGTTTTCTAGTTTCATCCCCTAATTCTTTATTTAAGTTTTTGATCTCACACAAATATACGACATATAGTACTATGTGTTGCATAGTACTATATAAAAAATATTACCTTGTGGTATATGGGTAGCTAAATTTTTACTAAAACGTTGCGCCTAGGCTTATTTAAAGCCAATTTGTAGGCTGAGAGAAAAGTCTGAAAATTTTAAAATTTTCTTAAGTTTTGCTCAATATGAGTAGGTTGATTTACCGTTGTAGTGTCCATAGGGATCAGTGAAGAATCGAAGGATTAAAATATTAATAGGGGTGTTTCTCATCCCCATCTTTTTGGCAACAGGTCGACTGTAAGCACAGTCATCTCCAAAATATAGTAATGAGTTTCTTGCTATTGGAGTAGGTGCGCGTGCCTTGGGGATGTTAAATGCCATGACTTCTGCCGTCAATGATGTTACTGCTGTTTACTGGAATCCTGCTGCTTTAACCGATATCGAATTCAAATATCAGTTTGCCGCTCAGCATGCTGCTTATTTTGCTGGAGTTGCCAATTATGATTACATCGGAGCAGCTATGGCTGTTGATACCGATAGTCATATTGGTTTATCCTTAATTCGTTTAGGTATTGATGACATACCTGACACACGCTGCTTTTTGATTCTAATGGGCGAATCAACTATGATAATATTAATTTTTTCACAGCTTCTGACGTTGCTTTCATATTCTCATATGCAAGAGGTGTAAGCTTGATTTCAGGTGAAAATTTTGCCAATGGCGGAGGATTGACTTTTGGCTTAAACTTCAAAGTGATAAGAAGAAAAGTTGGTGATTTTGCAAGCGCCTTGGGGTTTTGGTATAGATGTTTCTACAAAGTATAGATATAATGATTGGGATTTGGGATTGAATGACCTAGAGGTATTTGTCAATCCGGGAGATGAGTTAG
>CBFHYE010000235.1:0-2420 GCA_965659985.1 Roseivirga sp.
GATCATTTGACTTTCAAGTTCTTCAAGTGATTTTCCTTTGGTCTCTGGCATGATTTTCCAAACAAAGAGAAGTTGGAAGACCATAAATATGGCAAATATGGCAAATACCCAAGCTGGCCCTATGGAGGTAAATAGGGCAGGGACCATGGCCGGAATGATCGCAGCTAACCACCAGTGTACAGAAGTACCAAACGACTGTCCCTTTGACCTCAAATGGTTGGGGAAGATCTCGGAGATAAATACCCAAATGATCGCTCCTTGCCCGATCGCATGTGCGCCAATGAATAAGAATAATGCTGGAGGAATAATATTGGTCCAATCAAAGGCAAATGCCAATGCGGTTGTTCCTAGGGTCAATATATAACCAACAGAGCCGATGTACATCAATTGCTTTCTACCCAATCTGTCGATAAGCATGACACCGAGTAGTGTAAAAACCAAGTTGGCAATACCAATGCCGACAGTACTCAAAAAGACGGCATCATCACCCAAGCCTGCTGCTGAAAAGATTCGTCTGGCATAATAGAGTAGGGCATTGATCCCACTGAATTGGTTGAAGAATGAGATAGAGAAAGCCAACATCAACGGGAACTTGTATTTTTTCGAAAATAGTTTTTCACCTGGATCATGGCTGTGATTGACAGATGCCTTGATCGCTTGGATCTGCTGATCGATCAGTTCTTTTGGATAGATCTTTTGAAAGACCGCTCGGGCACCCACCTCATCATTTTTAGTAAGCAGCAACCATCTCGGACTTCTAGGCACAGTGAATACGATCAGTGTGTATACGATCGCAGGTAGTGCTTCTATGCCGATCATCCAACGCCAAGCTTCAGCATCGATATTGATGGCGATGAGGTAATTGGACACGAAGGCCACCAGAATACCGAAGACAATATTGAGTTGATATAACGCAACAAGTCTCCCTCTCTTATCAGCAGGAGCAATTTCCGATACAAATGCTGGAGCAGCGATGGTTGAGGCACCAACTCCAAGACCTCCGAGAAAACGAAAGAAGGCAAATAACCACGGATCATTTACTGAGGCAGAACCTAAGGCAGACACAGTATAGAGTATACCGATAATGATTAACGTTTTTTTACGACCTAATTTGTCATTAGGAATACCTCCCAGCATAGCACCAACCACGGTTCCCCATAGCGCTGAGCCAACTACGATTAAGCCATGGAAAAGGTCATTACTGCCGTTGATTGTGAAATCAGCCCAAAGTGCTTGAAGCTCTTGTTCGGCACCATTGATCACGATGGTATCGAAGCCGAAAAGAAATCCCGCAAGGGCACTCGCAATTGCCCAAAAGAAGACTTTTTTATTGTTCATAGGTCAAGATTGAACGAACAATATAATCTTTTTTTGAGGCTAAAACTTTAAGACTAAAAAAGGAAGATGCCTGCCTTCTGGAGTACTTGGAATATCATGTGTTTTAACAAAGCCCATTTTCTCGTAGAAAGCTAGAGCAAAGGGATCGGAGGCTACACCAATTGTGCTAGACTCATTTCCAATATCATTTAGTACATAGGAGAGAAGTTGTTTTCCAAAACCATTGCCTTGGTGATCGGGCAATAGCCAAAAGTGCTCGATCTCAATAGGTTTTAAATCAGTATTAAGCATGCAGAAACCAATGACATGACTGTCTAATTGTATCAAATAGGTTGGCCATTTGTTGACCATATCTGGAGTGATCGTTAGGTCTTCTTCCCACAGGTTGAGGAGTTCTTCTTCATAGCCCCAAGTGGCTTTAGCCGATCTGGCAATGTTAGATAATAAAAAAGCATCCTTTTGGGATGCTTCGTTAATTTTTTTGATCTCCATTAATAGATCAGTTTTTTGAGATAGTCTTGGCTTGTTTCTAAACTAGAAACAGAGTCTACAACGTAATTTCTGTCTTGCTCGACAAAGAAAGACTCCATACCGGCATCGCTTTGGTGTCTAAAGATCTGTTTCCAATCGATCACGCCATTACCCACCTCAGTCATTAGGTTATCTTGCGCAATCGATAAGTCTTTTACATGCCATAAAGGGACTCTGCCTTGGTTGTCTCTAAAAAACTTCAATGGGTTAACATAAGCAAAACGTGCCCAATAAATATCTAATTCGATCTTGACACTATATGAATCCGTTTCGGAGAGGATCACATCCATTGGAAGTTGTCCGTCTAATTCTACAAATTCAAAATCATGGTTATGATAGCAGAATTGGAGTCCAGCTTTTTTAGCGGTTTCCCCACATTTAGAGAATAATTCGCTGAGTTCTTTGTACTGATCAATTGATTTACGCTCAAAATCCATCAAATAAGCACAAACAATGTACTTAGCGCCTAATTCAGCCGCTTGATCAACCGCCATTTGCCAATCGTTGGTCATGGTGCCTTTCATGTCTGGAGCGGCAGCTCCTGTCATAAC
>CBFHYE010000236.1:0-4875 GCA_965659985.1 Roseivirga sp.
GGTTCAGAAACAGTGAACCCATAACCTACATTTGTATAAGGTTGGAGACTCGCTCCAATATTCCAACGACCTAAAACTATAGGAGCATTAAATCCAAAATCTTTTAACCCACCAGTTACGCGGGTATAACTTTGATTGCCATCTGTATGTATTCGACTATCTCCGGCCGCTCCTATTTGGAATACAGCTTCTAAATTGGAACCGCCCAATGCAGGATTAATATTATTTAAGAAGTAGCGAGAGTTTTGCGAGATGCCTAAACCTCCCATGCTTGTGTTGTGCGAATAACCACCCCAATTCACATCTCCAATTCCATAAACAGAATAGGCAGACTGAGCATTCTGCGCCCTGGCACCTTTATATGTAAAAATGCCCATTAAGAGGGCAAATATTATCGTTATCTGACTACGCATTGTATCCTAATACACCATTCAATCCCAACAGCACTATTTCGGGGGCTACAAAGATGTCAGATTTTATTTTAGATTCAAACAAATGTGCATTCCCTCCTGTCATAATCACCTTCAAATCAGGATATTTTAACATTAATTGAGAGATATGGTGGTTGATTTCACCCACTAGACCAAAGAACACCCCATTATTCATACTCGTAGCGGTTGATCGACCTATCATTTCATCCGTTGATTCTACGTCTAATAGGGGTAAATTAGCCGTGAATTCGTGCATGGCTTTAAATCTCATTTCCATACCAGGTGAAATCATCCCACCCATGAAGCTACCAGAAGCGATAAGATCATAAGTAATGCATGTTCCACTGTCAATTACAAGTACCGTTGTATTCGGATAAACCTGGAAAGCCCCAATAGCGGCAGCCAATCTGTCCATACCCAAAGTCGCAGGTGTATCATAATTCAAACCAATAGGGATCTTCGTTTGATGGTTTAAAAAAATGGCGCCATCCAAACCTTTTACCTTCTCCCTAATCTCTTCTTCTTTATACCGCACTGAGCAAATCGCAATCGCTTGTTTTTCTTTGAGCTCAAGAAATGCGTTCAAAGCTTCGAGATCATTAAATTTTTTTACCTCTTCTAAATTATCATCTTTGAATAGACCTACTTTAATAGACGTATTGCCAATATCTATGGTCAAGTTCATTTGCCGTTTATTAAGATTACCATGAACACAAATTTAACTTCAAAATTTCGAGTTATCGGAATCATGTCTGGAACTTCGCTTGACGGCTTAGACATGGCTTTAGTCGAATTCAATAAATCCTTAGGATCATGGGAATTTAGTTTAATCAAGGCACTAACAATTGACTATCCACCAAGGCTTCTAGATAGTCTTTCAAATGGAATCAAGGCAAATGCAGCACAACTACATAGGCTAGACCAAGACTTGGGAGAGTTTATAGGGGAAAATGTAAATACACATTTTGACAGTGAGACCATTGATTTTATCGCATCGCATGGGCATACGATTTTTCATCAACCCCATAAGGGATTCACTTTACAGATCGGTTGCGGAAAAGTCATTCATCAGCATACCGGGCTACCCGTTATTTATGACTTTAGATCTCAAGATGTTTCAAATGGAGGTCAAGGTGCACCATTAGTGCCTATCGGTGATAGACATTTATTCACTGAATTTGAAGCTTGTTTAAATTTAGGAGGCATCGCCAATTGTTCCTTTGAGGAGAAAGGAAAGCGGGTCGCATTTGACCTTTGTCCATTTAATATGGCTTTAAATCCACTTGCTTTAGTGCTTGGACAGCCCTATGATGACAGAGGTGCGCTGGCCAAAGAAGGAAAGTTGATAGAAGGACTTCTTCATAAGTTGAATGCGCTTGAATATTACAAATTGCCTAACCCAAAGTCGTTGGGCATAGAAGATTTTAAGATGTTTTGGATGCCCTTGTTACTTGATAAGAAATTGAATCCCCATGACATTCTGCATACCTATGTCCATCATGCGGCTGATGTGATCGGCAAGACATTGAATGATGCTCTTTCTGACAAAGGAAATATTTTAATCACTGGTGGAGGTGCTTTTAATGACTACTTTATTGAGTCGCTAAAAACAAAGTTCAAAGGCACTATTGTATTGCCTGATAAAAAGATGATAGACTTTAAGGAAGCCATCATTTTCGCGTTCATGGGTGTTTTACGAAGGTTGAATAAAGTCAATTGCCTTGCCTCTGTTACGGGCGCCCAAAAAGACATTTCGTCAGGTCAAATGGTCGGATTTTAATGAAAAGATAATCAATGCGCTCTATGGTAATCGTCAAGATTAACTATCATTGTGCCTGCCATCACCTTCTAAGCGCTTGCATATAGTTGGCAATTTGGTAATTTAAACTACTAATATATTTTAGCAGATCACTTCAACGCTACATGAGACGCAGCCTATCGTTTATACTCTTGCTGATAACTTTGATCTCAGCTACGGCTATACAATTGCCCGGAGCTGACCGTTTGGTTGATCAAACTGAACAGCATGATGAACATAGCACTGAAGAAGATCATGAGGCAGATGCTCATCAGGATGATGACTATGAAGCGGAAGGTGATCATCATGCACCACCAGCCTGGACTGTGATTCCCTTCGTGCTTTTATTAGGTATGATCGCTACAGGGCCGCTCTTCTACGAACATTTTTGGCATAAAAATTACCCGATCATTGCCGTAGTCCTTGCCTGCGTTGTCGTACTCTATTATCTGTTTGTACTACGAGACACACATGCTCCAGTGCATGCCTTAGCCGAATATGTGCAGTTTATTGCCTTACTGAGTTCGCTTTATATCGCCTCTGGTGGTATTATGATCAAAGTTGATAAGCAGGCCACGCCATTGGCCAATATAACTTTACTGCTTATCGGTGCGGTGGTGTCCAACTTTATTGGTACCACGGGTGCTTCTATGCTTTTGATCCGTCCTTTTATAAGACTAAATAAAGGTCGAATTCAACCATATCATATCATTTTTTTCATCTTCATGGTAAGTAATATTGGTGGTGCACTGACCCCAATTGGAGATCCTCCGCTATTCCTAGGCTTTTTGAAGGGTGTACCTTTCGAATGGACCTTGGTCAATAACATCCTACCTTGGGCCTTTGCATTAGCCGTACTCACAGCAGTTTTCTACTTTTTCGACAAGAGAAATAAAGATCTTGATTACATAGACGAAGTGCCTGTCTACACTAAAAAAACCTCACTTATAGGCACCAAAAATTTCTTTTGGCTAGGGATAATAATCATTTCAGTATTTATAGACCCCAATGTAATAGAAGGGGTTCCTGCCATTGAATATGATGGAATGAAGTTCTCGTTTATCAGAGAATTGATCATGTTCGGAGTTGGCTTTTTATCATTCAGGTTTGCGAATAAAGATGCGATCAATGGCAATGAATTCAATTTTGAACCTATTAGAGAAGTAGCTTTCATCTTCATTGGTATTTTTGGCACCATGATGCCTGCGCTTGCTTTGGTGAGTGAATTTGCACAATCAGAAACAGGGTCGGCTCTTATTGGCGCTAATTCTCTTTACTGGGGTACAGGTATTTTATCAGGTTTCTTAGATAATGCTCCGACCTATCTGAACTTTGTCGCTGCCGCCATGGCTTCGCAAGGAGGTAATATTAATGTGATCACAGATGTTCAAGCCTATGCTGCAGGTGGAACCTATGACAATTCGGTGATCAACCTTACTGCCATTGCGGTCGGTGCAGTATTCTTTGGCGCCATGACCTATATCGGGAACGGACCAAATTTTATGGTGAAATCAATTGCTGAGCAAACCGGTATTCACATGCCTTCATTCTTCGGTTACATCCTTCGATATTCGATTCCGATACTCATCCCGATCTTTATATTGGTTTGGCTTATCTTTTTCGTGCTGCTATAACCGAACAATTCTATTTGATTCTTAGTATATTAAGTCAATGAAAAGCTTCTATTGGGACATATTCTTGATGCTGATCACCTATGGGATCTTGACCTATCTCAGTATACACCTTATGAGAAAAAGGAAAAACAGAAACTCAAATGGAGATGATAATGGAGGAAACAAGGTCGTAGATAAACCCATAATCCCAGACTTACCAGATGGTGTGATTTGGCCTGATGATGTTCCTGAGGAAGTGGTTAATTAGGCCTTGCTACATTTGTCACAAACCCCGCTGATCAAGTAGTTTCCTTCTTCAAACTTGAAACCTTTCGGAAGGGCAACTTCTGGAATTTGAACGTGATCTAAACACGTTGTTTCTTCACATACATTGCATTTAAAGTGAATATGGTCATGATGATGCGCATGGCTATTGCAAGCTTCATCACACAATGCATAATGCATAATACCAGAATCATCGAGCACCTTATGAATAAGTCCTTTGTCTAGAAATGATTTTAAAGTTCTGTAGATGGTCACACGATCGTACTTCCCATCAACAGCCGATTCAATATCACTATGGGCAATCGCAACAGATTTATTCAGGAAAATCGAAACGATGTCAGCTCTACTTTGGGTATGCCTTAAAGTGTGGTCTTTTAAAATGCTCTTGATCTGTTCACTCACTACCCAAAGATAAATTAGCCTTTCGATTTCACAAAAAGTCGTTTGATCGCTCTTCCCAACTTCTTTTCTTTTTCCCAGAAAAAGGCGAACTGACCAAAAAGGAAGCCATAGACTAAGAGAAGGATTTGATAAAGAGGAAAAATCAATAAGAGGTAAAGGCCTGTACCCTGCCAGCCTTCGATATGTTCAATACCTAAGAATTTAAATATCACTCCCTTCAAGAAGAGCACGGAAGATCCTGTGAGCGCAAAAACGATCATGATCAATATGACCTGAAAAAGTGAATTTAAACCCCACTTCTTCTTCATCTTCTCTAAAAAACTCTGCTTTCCCTCTGTCATAATTT
>CBFHYE010000237.1:0-23243 GCA_965659985.1 Roseivirga sp.
AAAAACAACCTTTCTCTTTTAATCGTCTTTCCCATGAACTTTTTGATTGTAATTTAGAGGAAGATGAATCCGAATTCTTTAGAGAGCAGTGTAAGGTCGATCAAGAACACCTTGCTTATATTTTTAGCCATTGTTGGCGTCATCATTATCAAAACCCTTTCGGGTCTATTGATTCCATTAGCTTTTGCCTTATTCATAGGCCTGTTGCTAGAACCGCTTATTCAATATCTAAGAAAAAGAGGCTGGCCCTACTCGATCAGTATTACGTTGATCACCATTATTACATTAGGCTTTATTTTTCTCATCGGTCTTATCGTTTTTGATACTGGCGCTCAGATCGTAGATCAAAAAGATAAATTGCTTTTTCAGATTGATATGAAATTTGAAGAAATTCTCACAGGGCTTTCCTTTATACCAGGGGTTAATGCGTTTGAAACAGATGGCTTAATAGAAACATTGAATAATCTCATATCTGTTGAGTTTTTGATCAGTACTTCTGGAGTAGTTGCGGGGCAGCTAGGGACCTTTACTTTTAATTTCATTTTATCAGCGATCTATTTAGTAGCTGTTTTGGGTAGTATTGTCCAATACGAGAAATATATCGGCTATTTGGAAGGTGACGATGCCATCGGTAAACAAAAGCTTCTTGCTTCATTTGTACAAGTCAAGGAGTCCATCGTTAACTATATGAAAGTCAAATTTTTAACAAGTTTGTTTACAGGTATCTTCTTTGGTGGACTAAGCTATTTATTTGGTATTGACTTTGCCTTATTTTGGGGTTTCCTCGCCTTTCTGCTCAACTTCATTCCTACTGTTGGTTCTATTCTCGCTACGATTCCACCTACCCTATTGGGTTTAATTCAAATCGAATCAAGTGGTACCTTCCTTTTCTTCTTGACCTTATTGATCGCCACACAATTTACTTGGGGCAACGTTATAGAACCGCTTCTCATGGGTTCTACCGTAGCACTTAACACAGTGACTGTGATTCTTGGATTAGTAGTTTGGGGATACATATGGGGTGTGGCTGGAATGCTATTGTCAGTACCACTTATCGTTTTAGCAAGAGAAATATTAGCCCAAAACCCCGATGCCGATATGTTGGTAAAACTTATGGGGAGAAGCCGATTAAAGAAAAGAGCATAAAACCATTGGAAGAATCAGTATTTCAATACGAACACCAAGCCATGGCCACTTATTTTAAGCTGGTCATTACCAATGATGAAGAAGATTATGCCAAAAGTGCTGCCGATCAAGTCTTTCAGCTCATCGATGAAATGGAACATCGACTCAGTCGGTTTATTCCTGACAGTGAGATCTCAAGGATCAATCGAATGAAAGAAGGAGATCAACTTCCGTTAGATTATGAAACCTGGGAGGTTATGAAACAAGCTTTTATTGCCAACCAAATGAGTGAAGGTACTTTTGATATTGGTATAGCAAGGCATATGGATGTCTTTAGAGCAGCTAAACAAGGCATTCTCAATGAGTATGAAATGTACAATGCCTTAGAAAAAGTGCATCAACAAAAAGGAGAAAGTGCATTTTATCTGGATCCTGACAAACCTTTGATCATTTGTGGAAATCCAGGAATGCAATTTGACCTTGGTGGTGTAGGAAAAGGCTATGCGCTAGATCAAGTTCGATTGAAAATGGATGAATTATCTATTGCGAGTTTTAGCCTAAGCGCTGGCGATAGCACATTACTCTTAGGAAATGACGAGCAGACCAAACCTCATTGGACCTACCCCATCAGCGCGAAGATGGAACAGCGTGTTTTGAAACTTTCAAACTGCAGCGTTAGTGCAAGTGGCACCTATTATCAAGGCAAACACATCTTTGATCCTCGTACAGGAAAGAATGACTTGGAGGTTCAATATGATATGGTTTGGGTCTGTGCCAATTCGGCAGCGCTATCTGATGCATTTTCGACTGCGGCTTTTATGCTTTCCACTGATCAAATGGAAACAATCATAAAGAAAAACGAAGAAATCCTATGGATCGCTTACGCTTTAGACGGAAGACTTCATTTTGTAGGAAATAATGCCTTTAGTTGAGGTTTAACTAAAGAATAACGCTTAAATTAAGGGTTACGAAAACGCTTTACTATGAAAAACTCGAATAGAAGAGATTTCATGAAGAAATCTACCCTCCTTGGATCCGGTTTAATGCTGGTCAATCCTTTCAATATTACAGCAAACCCCTTAAAAGCTGCAGACAAGATCAATATCGCAGTTGTAGGCTGTGGTGGCCGTGGCGGTGGGATGATCTTTAGTAACATTCCAAAGATTCCTAGTGCCAATTTGGTGGCTGTTTGCGATGTTGTCGAAAGCCGAAGAGAAAGAGCTAAAGAGCGCTTCAACGCCCAGTATGATGGTAAAGTAAAAGCCTATGAGGACTTCTATGAAATGATGGAGAAAGAGGATTTAGATGCGATCGCTATGGCTACTCCAGACTTTTGGCATGCCCCACATGCGATTGCTGCCCTTGAGGCTGGCATTCCAGTGTATTGCGAAAAAGCAATGTCTAATAACATTGAAGATGCCCGCAAGATGGCTGAAGCCATGAAAAACACCGGTGTAATGCTACAGATCGGCCGTCAAAGGCGCTCTAATGATCGTTACCGTTTCACAAAAGAAGTATTGCTTGAGCAAGAAGAGATGTTTGGTCGTTTGACTCATGCTATGGGCCAATGGAATAGATCGAAGATCTGGACACAACGACCTAACAGGAATGATCGATTGGACATGGACCAGCTGAAAAAGTATGGCTTTGAATCCATGGATCAGGTTTATAACTGGAGAAACTACAAGAAATTAGGCGGTGGTGTTGTATCAGACCTTGGATCACACCAGATCGATATCTTCAACTGGTTTTTAGGCGCCTTCCCTCACACCGTTTATGCTACGGGTAACAATGACTATTTCGGCCTAGAACAAGCTGATACCATGGCTACCATTCTGGAGTATGATACCCCAAAAGGTCCAGCAATTGGTATTTATGAGAACATCTCTAATTCACGAGCAAAAGGAGTTTTCGAAAGCTTTATAGGTGACCAAGGCACATTCAATATCGCAGAAGGCGATAGCAATAAGATCTATAGAGAATCAAGTGTGAAAGCCGAAGCATGGCAAAAGTATATCGATAAAGGATACATTGCTAACCTCGCTGATATGGAGGAGTATAAGGAGAAAGAGCAAGGGGATTCAGGAATCAAAGCGACTGCACCTCAGATCTCTTATGACATTAAGGATATGAGCGGAATGAAGAAAGTATACAATCTTCAGTCTCACACCGCACACCTGTACAACTTTGTAGAATCCGTTCGAGGTGAAGAGACGTTGAACTATGATGCAATCGAATCTTATCGTTCTGAGGTTTGTATTTATAAAATCCATGAAGCCATTAACAATGGTGGAGCAAAAATCAAGATCGATCCATCTGAATACGAAATCTAAGTATTGATTTCTATCCTAAAAAGCCCTCTATGAGTTATCGTAAAGGGCTTTTTTATTTATTTGCGATTCTGTTTTTGAGGATACACAGGTTGTAAATTCTTGAACTATAGCAGATAAGCCTTATTTTAGGTCATGAACAAGACACTTCGAACGCTTCCCCTTCTAATGCTTCTTTTATGGACTTGTCAAAGCCAAGAAGTTCTAGACGATATTGATCTAGAAGAGCTCACTATTCATGAAATTCATGTGGCTTATAAAAAAGGTGAAATGACGGCTGAATCATTAACCAAAGCCTATATTTCAAGAATTGAAAGTTTTGATAGTGCCACGAATGCCATTAGCATCATCAATCCTCAAGCGGTAGCCATCGCAAAAGCACTAGACGAAGAATTCAAATCAACAGGAAAGCTTAGGCCTCTTCATGGCATTCCAATGATCGTCAAGGATAACATCAATACGGTCGGTTTACCCACTACGGCCGGTGCATTGGCATTAGCTAATTTTGTCCCAAATGAAGATGCACCCATCATCGGTCAACTCGTTGATGCCGGAGCCATCATATTGGCAAAATCGAATATGGCTGAATGGGCCTTCTCCCCTATGCACACCAACAGTTCCACCCAAGGCACAACCAGAAACCCCTATGATCTTGAAAGAGTGCCTGCCGGTTCATCGGGTGGTACTGGCGCAGCGGTAGCTGCCAATATGGGAACCATAGGCTTAGGTACAGACACTGGTAACTCTATAAGAGGGCCATCTGCTCATAATGCTTTGGTCGGTTTCAGAACCACACTGGGTTTAATCAGTAGAACTGGCATTGTCCCGCTTTACTTAGGCAACGATGTCGTTGGGCCCATGTGTAGAACAGTCGAAGATGCCACCCGCGTAATGGAAGTAATGGTTGGCCAAGACCCAAAAGACCCGTTAACAGCTTACTCAGAAGGAAAAGTCGAAACAAATTATCAGCAGTTCTTAGACAAAAACGGATTGAAAAAAGCGCGGATTGGTGTTCTAGCCGACCTTACCCAAGAAATGGACGCTGAGATCAAAGTATTGTTTGAGCAAGCTCAATTAGACCTTGAAAGCCTCGGTGCTGAGGTCATTAAATCAGTGAGCATTCCTGAATTCAATCAATTGCGAAGAGGTCAATGGTGTTCTTCCTTCAAGGAAGATGTAGAAGCCTTTTTGGCTGAGTACGTTCAAAATGACACCATTTCAACCTTAGCTGATATCGCCCGAATTGGAAGCAATTCCGCTTATGCTAGAGAAGGTGTGAATTCTTTCTTAACCAATGCACCAGAAGGCGGATTAGGCTGTGAAAACGCCTATACGGCTGAAAGGCGTGTAGCTTTTCGAGAAGCCATTGAAAATATAATGGATGAGTTATCATTGGATGCACTGATCTACCCTTCTTGGAATTATAAACCTGCTCATGTCGATAAATTTCAAGAAGAGTATCGCGGAGATAACAGTCAGATCATTTCTCCTCACACTGGTCAGCCCGCATTTACTGTACCCATGGGTTTCACAGAAGCTAGCTTACCGGCTGGTCTACAATTCTTAGGCCGAATCTATGATGAACCCACTTTGATCAGATTGACCTATGCCTATGAACAAGGTACACTACACAGACAGCCACCTGTATTGAAATGAAAATCAAAAAATCACAACAAAGATCTTTCTTTCAACATTTTCTTCAACGCTTGATGTTCTGGAGAAAACCAAAAAAGAGTAACGCTCCAACTATAAATACGTCAAAAACAGTTTCCATTCCACCCATTGCAGCAGTTTCCGCATCTATCCTTGTTTTCATAGGGTATACGGAAAAAGCTGGAGATGATGACCCTACCGCTTTCCTCAATATTCCTAAGAATCATCAACAAGATTGAGAAGAGTAAAAATGAATTATTCCAAGTAAATCCCTATAGATAAAGCTTAGGAGGAATAACCAAACAACAATTAGCCCGATTAGATCTTCGGGCCAACAAATCAAACGATTTGGTTTTCAGACTTAAACGTCCCAGTCTTTCTTATGACTAGATACCTTCTTATTCGGAACTAAAAAGGCTGCGGCTATAGCGGCAACGAATAAAACAAATACAACGATGATGAACATATCTTTCTATTTGCTGCGAAGATGCGAAGAAAGAGCCTTTTGGAAAAGACCTTTTGAATAAAAGTTGTCGTAAACTTACTGCTCAGTTCTCACCACATCAAAGACCTTTCTGCTGATTACCATCCCTCCACCTTTCTTTACACCTTGAACAATGATCTCATAGGTACCGGGAATGTCAGATGTGAAAAAACTATGGTCTGTTCTTCTACGTTCTAAGTTGACTTGTGGCCACCATGCTAGAGTGGTTCTTAAGTCGGGACTAAATTCATCACTCATTGTTTTTGGCTCAGAAAAAGTTGATGACTTTAAATAAGTTTCTTTTTTTAATAAGCCATTAAAATCAGATTGAAATGGATTAACTACATCAGGCTTCAACTTTATAACGATCAGACCAGTTGATGCAAAGGCTCCATATGGCAAAGCTTCTTGATTGTACTTATACTGCCCTCTACTTTTATGATCTTTGATTACGCCTGCTCCCTGAACATGCTCGATGGGTAGATCAAGTACTCGTGCAATATCTCTAGTTGGGACTCCATTTACCAAAACCAACGGTATATCATGATAAGGCCCATCTACATTGAGTACACGAATGTCTTTGCGATCATCAGTATACCAAGCCTTTATTCCTGTAACAATCTCAAACAGAAACTCCCCTAGATTATCCATAGGTGCGTAATCTTTAGCCTGGCGCCAGAACATCGGCTGCATTGTCAGACTATCGATTGTTGAACCCGCTGGGTTACTTGTCTGGTAAGCTCCCGAAGCAGTCAATAATTCACGAACTTGATTTTGTTTAGCCAGATCATAGACACGATCCGTGATCTCAGGCTTAACAAAGTTCAAAATTCGCACGGCTTCTTTGAAATCAATTGACTGCTCTACCCATTCAAAGTTCAATACTCCTTCGTAATAGGGCACCAAATTGTCTTTATAGCGTGCTTTTTCATAGTCCCACTCCAGATCAGGTGGTATGTATGCGCGATAAATGAACTGGTTGAAGTAAAAATGCTTTGTGCCGGGAGAAAGGTCTGTCACATCTAAAGTGAAGATGTCATCTTTGGATTTTATAAAGCCAAGTGGTTTATGCTGCTCGGGAATAAAGACCAAAGGTAATATACTGTCTTTTGGAGCCGAGACCCGTCTTAAATCGAATTGTAGATAATGATGATCAAATACCCTATTGAGCTCAAGCGGACGTTCTATGCGCTTATTTTGTGGTAAAGGCGCATTGATCAATTCCTGGCGATTACCTACCTTCCTGATTTGAATGCTTACACTAGCTTCAGTAGCATTCTCCAATTTTAGCGCAAAATCTACCTCTTCTTTCGTGAAAATCTCACGATCTGAAAACTCTATCTCAATACCTTGTCCAAGAAGGTTTGTCTTAACATCCGTTTCTGGAGTAAGATCTTTCGATTCCAGCACTTCTTGCCTATTGTAAACATTTAGGCTTTTTAAGTACAGATACTGATCAGGCCTTTCCCCGGGGAAGCCAAGGTGAATTGCATATACGGCCGTTTGTAATTTAGTGGGCAAATTAAACTGTGCATCTGCTCTTCCTTCTAAAACCTTAATATTGCCTTTCCATAATGATACCCCTTCTTGATTGACAAGGTTGATCTCCAGAAACCTTCTCCCAGAAACCAATCTTTTGCTTTCAGCATCGTACAAAAACAAACTAAACCATACCTTTTCTCCGCTGAGGTAGAAGTCTCGATTGAATTGCAAAAAGGCCTCCTGACGATTGGCGATGGAGACATCTGCATATTGTCCTTTCAAACAAAAGCTCAATGAGATAAGAAGTATGATATAAAATGCTCTCATCTCCACCAATCAGGTTTATTATTCGCGAAGTTTTCATCATAAAGCCAAAGTCTACAATTCGCACAAGGTTGAGGACGAGGTGATGGGGTCAATAGACAAGGCGGGTATGTCTCAACGAGATTAAGATCCGAAAGGGTTAAAAAAACACGACTTAATTCAGTCTTATAAACCCCAAAATAGCCAAGCGCCTGAGCGTTGCCATTTTGCTGAGTAACATTACCCGAAATTGAATAAGGTGTTGGGTCAAAAAGTCCACCACTGTTATTTGAGAGCGCATTGATCTCTTCCCAGAATAAAAAAGAATCTCTGTCTAACATCAATTGACGCACAACAATCACAAACTCGAATTCCCACCTAGAGTCTAAAGCAATGTATTTTAGAAACTGATTGTACTGATCACCTTCGATCGCGGTATTATAAATATCTTGCTTGATGTAAAGGTCGGGTTCAGCAAAGTCTTTAACATAACAGAAACGTAAGGCTGCTGTATCGGGTAAATTTGCTTCTTCCTCAATTGTACGCACCGGGGCGGCATCCGATTCTTTAATAAAGTACTCCTCGATTACCCATTGATAATACCTATCGCCATTTGACTTTGTCATTTGGTTACTTAAAATGAGCGCCTCTTGGGAAAATATCCTGCCATTGAGCAAGACCTCTCGCTCACCAACTTCATAACGAATATCCATGGGTTCCATTTGCTCAGTCTGTAATGATTCAGCATCGGATGTAAATACGCGACCGTCTTTTAACGTCACATTAAGAGAATAGCTTCTTCCTATCTCAGCTTGAATGGGCTGATCTGAATAATACTCTCCACTCTCACGATGAGAAAAGCTCATCATTACACCTTGGTCATCAATGAGATTAACCGTGGCATCTTCTATGTAGCGCGCCTCTATTCCATTGAAATCACCTAAACGGGTACTTTCAGAGACCCTAATACGGTGAATCATTAACTCATCGGTCAAATAGCCATCAATGACCACTTTTCCTTGATCGACTTCGTCATATTCGAAATCAAAGGGTTCGGTACAGGCTAAGAACAGCAGTAGGCATATTACTATATGGGTTAGGCTTCTATTCATCAGAATATGAAATTATAACTAATGGAAGGGATGATGCCCAAAATACTCAGCTTGTTAGCACGCCCAGTCTCTGTAAAATAGATGGAATAAGCATTCATGCGATTATATACATTGTAGATACTGAAATTCCATTCGCCCTTCAACTTTTTTAATTTGGAAAAGCCTTGGTCAATACTTAGAGAAAGGTCAAGCCGGTGATAGTCTGGAATGCGATAGGCATTTCGCTCAGAAAAATCGGGAAATGAATTGAAAGGACCGATGCGATAGACCGTTGTCGGAATGGTAATGGGTCGACCAGTTTTGTAATTGAAATTTGCTGTAAATGTTATCCTTTTGGTAAAATCATAAGAAAAGACCAAACTCAAATTGTGAGGCTGATCATAATTGGCCGGATAATACTCCCCTTCATTTACTGTTTCACTTTCAAAATCACTAACGGCTTTGATCTCCGTTCTAGAATAAGTGTAACTCAACCAGCCTTTTGCTTTACCTTCTTTCTTTTTCAGCAGGAGTTCCACTCCTCTTGCCCTGCCTTGCCCTTGCAGCAGATCTGCCTCTAGCGTTGGGTTCAATAGAAGGTTTGCTCCACCTTTAAAATCCAAGATGTCTTTGGTCAACCTATAGTAGACTTCTACCGATGCTTCAATGCTATTATTATTGAAATTCCTGAAATAACCGAGTGCCCATTGATCACTGATCGCTGGACGAATATGTGTATTACTCAATTGCCAAACATCAACTGGAGTGATAGCTGCTGTATTTGAAACAAGATGCATATACTGGCGCATTCTGTTATATCCTGCCTTCAAAGAACTTTCACTATTCAACTGATAGCGTAACCCGATCCTTGGCTCCAGACCATTATATTTCTGAATGGTTTCCCCTGAACCATAAGAAAGTGTATCCACAATGCTGCTAGGAGATTTCGGCTGTCCGTTTTGGTAAACAAAGACATCTCCTGGTCCTACATTGCTAAAACTCGAATAACGCAAACCGTAATTGATACTCAATTGGTCATTGATCACCCATTGATCAGTGGCAAAAACGGCCCATTCCAAACCTCTTTCTTTGGGTATTTCTAAAGGAGCCGTATTGAGAGATCCACCCAATGGCTTGATATCTCCTTGGTAGACATCGTAAAGACTAAACTTTAAACCAAATTTAAGATCATGTTGATCGTTAAGTTCAAGGCCAAAGTCCTGTATAATGCTACCATAATCGATCTGACTATTCATTTCAAATTGATTATCGCCAACCTCATCTTTAACATCACTTGTATATTTTCCAATGTTGAAATGGGTATTACTACTCAATCGGTCTGAAAAAGCATGACTCCAATTTAAAGATGACAATTGTGTGCCGTAGGTAAAGAGTGTGTCGTTCGCTAACTTAAAGCGATCTTCACTCCAATAACCCGATAAACTTAATCTATCCTTTTCGCTAAAATCTATGGATAATTTGGCATTGAGGTCGGCAAAGCTCGCCTCACTTTGCTGTAGGTCAATATCATCATATTGCCTTAATAACCAATCAGAATAAGTCATTCGCCCTCCTAGACTTAAACTCACTTTCTCTTTGATAATCGGGGTTTCTATTGCCAGCCGTGTCATTAAAGATCCTATACCACCGCGACCGTGAAATTCTTTTTTATCGCCATTTTTTAATCGGACATCCAATATTGACGATAGCCGTCCTCCTTGATCAGCTTGGATTCCCCCTGCCTTGTAAAGTGTCAATTGCTCCACTAGGTCTGGATTGAATGTCGAAAAGAAACCAAATAAGTGAGAAGCGTTAAAGATCTCTGAACCGTCTTGCAATATGAGATTTTCACCTACGCTTCCGCCTCTTACATTAAAGCCTCCTGCGCCTTCTCCTACTGTGGTAACGCCCGGCAGTAAAACCAAGCTTTTGATAATGTCCACTTCACCCATGAGCACCGGAAGTTTTTTAACTTGTTGAATATCCAAAGACTCCACTCCCATGTCTACCGAACGTACATTGGCATCAGGTGCTTCAGAGGTAACCGTTATAGAATTCAGCTCAGTGACTTGATCGAACATTTGCATGTTATAAGCCCCATTGGACTGAATATCTAGCGTGACCACTGCATTTTCATAACCTACAAAACTGTACAGCATGCGCTGTTTACCTAATGGTAAATCAATTTGATAAAACCCGCTTTCGTTGGTACTCACTCCTTCGCTTTGATCCATGGCATAAACCGAAGCGGATGAAATACCCAACCCCGTTTGCGCATCAACCACAAAACCGCTGAGTGTGGCTTTATCTCCAGAAGAGAGGTTTGCCACACCAATCGACACCAATTCGTTATCACTCCTTACCGGAGCGCCTCTCTGTTCAGGTCTAAAATCTGGCCTTGGGATGATCACAAATGTTTGTTCATCAAAGAAATAACCTGATAGTTGATTGGCATTCAGTACCTCATTGAGTGCTTCGATGAATGGCTTATTCTGGAAATCCTTTTGGATGGTAAGATTGACGATCCACTCAGTCTTATAAAAGGCCTTAAACTGGTATTTAGCTTCTGCTTCTTCAATGAATTGTGCCAATGGCTGATTGATCCTTCCATTGATCAAATGTTCCGTTTGAGACCAAACGTTTATGCTCATTGCAAACAATAGGCAGTAAAAAAATACGCTCTTCAGCATTAAAAAATTCTATAAAGGATTATCTACACTTTGAATATAGAGAATATCCAATAAGCAAAATATAAAAAAAGACTATCGTCATTCGATAGGCTTAAAAATCGGTTCTGGTACGGTTTATTGCAATGGAACTTTTACTTCTCCATTACCTGGCACATCATGCACCATGTCATATAAACACAGTTTCAACTCTTCCGCAGATTCATTTTGAATTACCGCTTCTGTCTTAGTTGTCTTTATCGTGAGGTTTCTTCCTCTAAACTTGATGTGGAAAGAGTAACCATCCCAATGCTCAGGCAATGATGGAGAAAAATACAATTGTCCATTTCTAACTCGCATACCAGCAAAACCTTTGGCAAATGCCATCCATGTGCCTGCCATAGAGGTGGTATGACAACCATCCTCAGTGTCGTTGTTATAATCATCAAGATCTAAACGAGCTGTACGCAAATACATCTCATAAGCCTTATCATTTCGCCCAAGCTTGGATGCCAATATACCATGCACACAAGGAGACAATGAAGATTCATGAACTGTCATCGGTTCATAGAAGTCAAAGTTTCGCTCTATAGTCTCTAGATCAAACTCATCTTCAAATAGATAGATTCCCTGCAATGTATCTGCTTGTTTGATAAAACAAGACCTCAATATTCTATCCCATGACCAATTCTGGTTGATTGGTCTTTGCCCATCAGGAATATCGTCTACTGGCATTAGGTCCTTATCTAAGAACCCATCTTGTTGTAAGAAAACACCTTTTTCTTCATCATAACCCAGGTACATATTCTCCAAGATATGTTCCCACTTTTCAGTTTCTTCAGGTCCTCCAAAATTGATCTTATTGTAGAGCGCCTCCAACCTAGCGTCTCCTTGATATTTCTGAAGTCCCTCTAAAGTATATTCAAGCGTCCACAATGCCATTTTGCTTGTGTACCAGTTGTTATTCACATTGTTCTCATACTCATTAGGACCTGTTACTCCGTGCATTACATATTGACCTTTACTTTCTGACCAGTGGACACGTTGAGCCCAAAATCTGGAGATCGCGATCAAAACTTCTAAGCCATACTCAACGAGATAGTCCTCATCTCCATGATAGTTGATGTAATCATAGATCGCATAAGCAATGGCCCCATTTCTATGGATCTCTTCGAAGGTGATCTCCCACTCATTGTGACACTCTTCACCGTTCATGGTCACCATTGGATAAAGTGCAGCACCATCCGTAAAGCCTAACTTTTCTGCGTTTTCTATCGCTTTTTGCAGATGCTTGTATCGGTAAAGCACAAGGTTTTTAGAAACCTCTGGATCAGATGTTGCCAAATAGAACGCCAAGCAATAGGCTTCTGTATCCCAATAGGTACTTCCACCATATTTCTCACCGGTAAAGCCTTTAGGACCTATGTTCAATCTTTCATCTTCACCCGTATAGGTCTGTTGCAATTGGAAAATATTGAATCGGATGCCTTGTTGGGCAGACACATCGCCATCAATGACAATATCTGATTTCTTCCACTTAGATGCCCAAGCCGCTTTATGCTCATCAACTAAAGTATCAAACCCTACTTTACTGGCTTCAGCAACCTCTTTACGACAAACCTCAACAAGCTCATCTTTTTTGAAGTTCATAGAAGAAATGTTCGCTGCATATTTGAAGACTGTGAAATCTTCACCTTCACTTACTTCACCTATTTCTGTTACTTCTACATACTTATCACGCTCTTTGGCACTTCTTTTCCCTCCAGAAAAGCTTCCACCTATGTTAAACTCCATTCCTGTTGTTACCCAGAAATCAGTTTTCTTGGTGCTTGCCGTCACATAAGAGAACTCCAGGTCAGCATTCTTTTCTTGCTCATTCCAGAACTTCTCATCGTAGTTAGAGTCCGCGTTCATCACATCAAAATCAATTGATGCCGTAATTGCCGCTGTACCACTGAAGTTCAATGGCGTCACCTGATAAGCGATGGCTCCGATCTTTGTTCTTGCCATGCTACAAATCCTGGTAGACTCGACCCGAACTTCTTTGCCTGAAGCCATTTTGGCTACAAAGGTTCGCTTGAGCCAACCTTCTTTCATATTGAGTTCTCTTCTGAAGTCTTTGACCTCACATTTAGCAAGATCTAATTCCTCTCCATCGAATGAGACGCCAATTCCTATCCAGTTAGACGCGTTCAATACTTTCGCGAAATATTCAGGATAACCATTTTTCCACCATCCGACTCGCGTCTTATCAGGATAATAGACACCTGCCACGTAATTCCCTTGAAGGGAACTTCCGCTATATGCTTCTTCGAAATTTGCGCGTTGACCAAACATTCCATTACCGATACTGAAAATACTTTCAGAGATCTCGTTGTATTCTGGAACGAAACCTTCTTCTATGATCGACCAAGGATCGTGCTTGATGTAGTTCTTCATGGTTATTATAGGTTTTCTAAGATTGACAAATCAACAGCTGTCATGTTTGGTACTACAAGATCAGCTTTATTTAAATTTTCAGGTTTTCCTACCCCAATACAGTACATGCCTCCAGCTTTGGCAGCGGCCACACCGGAAATAGCATCTTCAAACACTAAACATTCTGAAGGTGCTACACCTAAGGCCTCTGCCCCTTTCAAGAAGACTTCAGGATCTGGTTTTGAATTTGTGATTGAATTACCATCGACAATCGCATCAAAACGATCACTTAGGCCTACTGACTTTAATATTGTAGGCGTATTCTTTGAGGCTGAACCAATGGCTTTTGGCATATTGATCTTTTCGATCTCTTCAAGAAAATCAAGAACACCGGGGAGAATATCATCGGGTGTCATTTTCGAAATGATCTCTACATAGAGCTTGTTTTTCTTTTTCGTGAGTTCTTTGATCTCCGCGTCAGACTTGGTCATATTACCAAGTGCTAAGATCTTCTTCATCGATTTGATACGACTTACTCCTTTTAATTGCTCATTCTCCTTTTTCCCAAAAGGAATGCCCAAATCATCCGCAACAGACTTCCAGGCTATATAATGTGCGGGAACGGTATCTACGATAACACCGTCCAAATCAAAAATACACGCTCTAATTTTCATTAAAAATCGGGATAGTTGTTCTTCATCATCGCTTCAGTTTCAGACAAACTCTTGAACACTTCAAATGTAGAGCCTTGCGTTCTTTGTGCGCCTAAAGCATTGGCATACATTGAGGCCAATACAAAATTATCGCCTCCATCCATTAGGCCATATGCTAGACCTCCTGCAAATGAATCACCACAACCAGTGGTGTCTACCACATTCTTCATGTGGATAGATTTAACAAATTCTTCTTTAAGCGCTCCATTCTCTTTGGTAAAGACCTTACATCCTGTAGCATCAGTCGTAATGATCAAGGCTTTTGGACCTCTTTCTAAAATATATTCTGCCATAGGCCTCAGGTGGTCCTGTCCAATATCATCGAGCAGATCGGTCAACTCTTCTTCTTTGTATTCGTGTTTGTACCACGTACACCAAGATTCTTCTAAATTCATTTTGAGTACATCGATATAAGGCAGCCATAGGTCTCTTTCAACCCAGAATTTCTTATGTCGTTGCCCGCTAATGGTCATGGTGTGTGTAGGACCATGGCCATCAAAAATGATGGTGCCCGAACTATGTTCTTTTAAATATTTGAGTGTATCCAAAAAGATCTCATGATCAGTGATTGGGACAAATACAAAGGCATCACAATCGAGATATGGAGCCATATCCTTTGGCATGATTGGGTTCATGAATGCCGTTTGTCGTTCTTCCCGAAAATTTTGATCTAGGAATTTCAATTTGATCACATCGCCAGTATCAGATTCATCTGAAACACCAGACATGTCTATAGCAGGATAAGGTGCGAAAATCTCTTCTACAGCAGACATATCCTTCTTCCGAATATTAGATATCGGATGAACGCTGCCTTTACCTTCAAGCAATCGGGCCAAGCCGATGGTTGGGTGTGTGATACATCCATACTTTTCGATCACCTCACCCTTATGCGTAGTAATGTGATCTCTTGGAATAGGACCAATAACAGCCACTTTTGGTTGCTTTTCCATATTTAGCTAAAATATAAGCAGATTACCAGAATAACGAACCACCCCACATTCTTACCACCTGAAAGGTAATTTGAAGATGAGGTATTGACTTTTTCTTTAAAGGTTGCCCAAGAGACAATACCTAAAACGAGGAGGAAGTACCCGATCAAGAACACATAATCGAGGCCAACAAGATCTACCATAGAAAAAAGTTAAGGTTGAGCTTTTAATTTACAACTTATTTCAAGTCGTAGATGCGAACATAGTCAATTTCCATTCTGTTTGGAAAGATATCGTTTGCAATGCCTTGCTGTCCACCCCATCCTCCACCAATGGCGATATTGAAGATCAAGTAAAACGGGTGATCGAATGGCCAATCGTCTGAGCCATTACTCGTGTTTTCAAAGCTATGATACTTCATATTATCCAAGTACCAATCAATGCGCTCTTCTCGCCATTCAATAGCATATACATGAAAGGCCTCTGAAATGTCTTTGACTAGGGTAGAATCCCCTTTTTGGGTTCCTTTTATGTGATTGAAAGACTGTGTATGTACAGTACTCCAGAGCACACCTTGATCATAGCCAACATGTTCCATGATATCTATCTCACCACTGCGGGGCCACCCCCCATACTTATTCTTTTGCGGAAGCATCCAAATGGCTGGCCAATTACCCCGTCCGGCTGGAATCTTTGCTCTTACCTCCACTCTACCATATTGCCAGCTTGCCTTGTCTTTTGTAACCAATTTGGCAGAGGAATAAACGCGTGTATTGAAAGAATCAGCCAATGCTGTGATGACCAGCTTACCGTCCTCTAGGCTTACATTTCCTGGCCTATCAGAATAATACTGCTTTTCATCATTACCAAAGCCACACATATGTGGACAGCCGTCTCCCACGTAAGCAGTCCATTTAGACATATCGAGAACATTTCCATCAAACTCATCTGACCACACCAATTGTGGGCCAGATTGACAGGCACAAAAAAAGGCACTGCATAACAGTGCCCATATTTTAAAACTTGATCTCATTATTTCTTCTCGTAAACTCTAACGTAATCGATCACGAATTGCTCACTTTCAATTGATGGATCGATTGCTCCTCCCATTCCGCCTCCCATGGCAAGATTCAAAATGATATTCTGCGGCTTATTGAAAGGCCATTCTAATTCATCCTTGTTCTTATCGTAAGTATAGTAGTGCTCGCCATCAACAAAGGCTTTGATCTCCTGAGGGGTCCACTCTATTGCGTAGGTATGATAGGTGTTCACCATGTCTTCAACATCCGTAACCGCTGTAATATGAGTTCCTTCTTTAAAATAATAGGTCCTTGTGTGACAAGACCCATGATTAATTCCATCTCCAGTCTGGTCATCAATCTCGCTACCAACACATTCCAACACATCGATCTCACCGCAATAAGGCCATGATAACTCGTCCACATAATTATCACCAAGGAACCAACCTGCAGCCCAAGTACCATCCTTCCCAGGTACTTTAGCCCTAAACTCATATTTACCATATAGGAAACTCGTTTTACCACGTGTCGTCAACCTAGCAGAAGTCCAATCTTGACCCATGTCGTTCTTTCGCGCTTCAATGATCAGGTTTCCATCTTCTAATCTTGCATTTTGCCTTCTGTTATCGGTGTAATACTGAGGTTCGTTATTTCCCCAGCCCCAGTTACCGACATCATAAATCCATTTGGTTGTATCGGGAGCACCGCTTCCATCAAATTCATCTGACCATGCCAATTCCCAGTCATCACCTTCATAAGACATTGTCAATGACTCAGGTGTGTTTTGATGATCGATCATTTTTGTCAACAGAACTTTTTGTATGATCAAAGGCTCTTCTTCCCCCCTTTGTGCATGAATTCTAATGGGATGCACACCAGCATTCAATGGACTGCCATCTCTACTGACGGTAATGGTTTCGTCTTCGGCATTGACCATCATAGCACCTGTGATATTGTAAGTCCTACCATCCTTGTTGTCTCGGTAGTCCTCTACCCAAAGCTCACCAACACCGGCAACGATCACCTCAACTTTATATCTGCCTGCGGCAGGAACATTGATATCATAGTCTAATGCTCCCGAACTGGAACTCAATACCATTTGCACCTGCTGATCGAACCATTTGCCGTCCTGTTTCACAAATGTGGTCGGATCAAGAACAACATCTGCATCATAGCTCTCTTCCATTGAGCATGAAAAAAGCACAAAACAGGAGATAACAGTGATAAGAAAATATTGACGTTTCATCATTACTCTTTAATCAAAATAGATTCTAATTCTTCTAAACTCTTGCCTTTGGTTTCTGGCACTTTAGCGATTATGAATATCAATCCGAGCAATGCAAAAACACCATAAATAATAAAGGTCATTGAGCTACCAATAGTTGAGAGTTCCCAAGGGAATACTGATTGTACTCCCGCACTTACCATGGAGTTGATAAAGCCCACAAATGAAATGGCAATGGCCTTGATCGATAATGGAAAAAGCTCTGAAAATAACACCCACATCACTGGACCGAGCGATAATGCGAAACAAGCAATAAAGCCGATGATACCAATTAAAACCAAGTTAGCATTGACATCAATCGCGGCTGTGATAAGGTTTGATTCATAAGTTTTGGCTTGCTCATCGCCCAACAACTCTCTAAGCTTCTTTTTATAAGCCACATCGTTTTCAAAAGGCTGATCTACAATTCCATTGAGTTTACTTTTGTCAAACCCTACTTCCATTGTCGCTAAATTATCTGATTTTAGAACATAAGTAGCCTGACTAAAACTGAAGCCGATCAGGAACATAAAAAGAGCAATTCCGCTCACACCAAAAACGAGAAGCTTCTTCCTACCTAACTTATCAATTACAGACATAGCCAAAACGGTAAAGACAACATTGGTTACACCTACAATAATTGCCTGCTTAAAAGCAGCATCCGTACCTCCACCAGCTTGTTCAAAAACCATCGGTGCGTAGAAAAACACGGCATTGATCCCTACGATCTGCTGAAGAATACCAACCACCAAACCAATGGCTAATACTAATCGAAATGCAGGTTTGAATACGGCAGTGATAGGCGTTTTAGGCTTTTTAGCATCTGCCGCTATAGTTTCTTTAACCGCATTTATATCTTTTTTAGCATCTTCTTCAGATCTAAAGAGTGTCATCACGCGAAGCGCTTCATCGTCTCGCTTTTTCAATGCAAGCCATCTTGGACTTCTCGGCACGAAATACAATCCAAAGAAGTAAAGCACGGCTGGCAAGGCTTCTAGCCCTAACATCCACCTCCAATTGTGTTCTCCAATGCCGAGAGATTCTACCCAAGTAGCGTCAGAATCACCTAGAGAAAGGATCAGATAATTAGTAAAGTAAGCCAACGAAATACCGACTACGATATTCAATTGATTGAAAGACACCATCTTACCCCTGATCTTAGGTGGGGCAATTTCAGCGATATACATCGGAGCCAAGATCAATGAAGCACCAACACCTATGCCTCCTAGCATTCTGAAGATCAGAAAAAGGATGAAGTTGGGTGCCAAGGCGGATCCCACTGCTGAAATTGTAAAAATGATCGCACAGGCTTTAAGTACTGCTTTTCTACCAAAGCGATCACTGATCGCTCCTGAGAACAACATCGCTACCGCTGCCACAAAGGTCAAAGAGCCTACGGAAAAGCCTAATTGTGCGTCTGTTAATTGAAAATCGAGTTGGACGAATTTATTTACTCCTGAGATCACAGAAGCATCAAAGCCCATTAGCAATCCACCAAGGGCAACTATTGCTGCTACCCTTGTGGTAAATCCTGATTTACTGGCCATAGTATGATTTTAAGGTTGAAGTTGAGAGGGAGAAGTTATCAATTCTCTTGAAATACTCTGATATAGTCTACAATAAAATGTTGCGGTAAACTCGTAGTGTTATCGGGTGAACCGGGTAAGCTGCCTCCAACGGCCAAATTGACAATGAAGAAAAATTCTTCTCTGAATTCATTAAGGCTTGCAGGGCTCGTATCAATTACATTATACTCTCTATCATTCACCAACCATCTGATTTCACTATCATTCCATATAATAGAGTAGACATTAAACTCATTATGAGACTGACCTTCAGCAAGAACTGTTGTCCTTCCAAATTTTGCGTAACTACCATCATTGTCCCAATGAACAGTCCCAAAAATCTCTTTCTCTCTACCCTGTCCACCGACCATTTCCATGATATCAATTTCGCCACAAGCTGGCCAACCGACAGAACTAAAATTACTACCCAGCATCCATAATGCAGGCCACATACCCTGCCCTTCAGGTAAAGCGGCACGAATATCTATTCTTCCATAACGAAAAGACTGTTTGCCCTGAGTGATAATTCTAGATGAGGTATAGGGACTACCTCCAAAATCTTCTCGCTTTGCCGTGATCACTAAGTTCCCATCAACAAGATTCGTATTCTCTTGTCTGTAATACTGAAGCTCATTATTCCCCCAGCCATTTTGACCATTGCCAGTTTCATGTCTCCAATTCTGAGTATTTAGGCTCGCGCCTTCAAACTCCTCTTCCCAAACGAGTGTCATCCCTGCATAAGATGAAGGTGAGGTCGCCCCTCCCTCCGGAATATCTAGACCTGGAACTTCAACTACAGGAGGCTCAGAATCGGAATCGGAATCTCCACATGCCCATACCGTCAAAAGAATGAGCGCCAAACTCCATTTTAAAATAGTTTTCATAGGTTATAACGATTATCGATGTTTTTACATTTCAGTTTTTGAAAGAGCGTAAAATCAGGCTCCTAATGCTAGTGACAATTCAGCTCCATCAAATATCAGAAGCCATTCTTATCATATTCAGGGGTTTAAGATGCTCATGAAACATGAAACATGCAACAATCTATTGTTCAGAAGCCTATCTCATCAACGAAGAAAACCTACATCAATAATACATCAATAGGGAAATATCAGTAGCTTAGTTGCTCAAATAAGGGCTTTTAGTGAATCATTTAACTCAACAGAAAAAAACAAGCTTCCTTTCAAGACTTACTTTGTTTAGTCTGTTTTTAACGGTCTTTTCACTGGCTAGTTTTGCGCAGTTGTCAAGAATCGAAACCTCTCCCCTTATCAAGAACTACGATACGGAAGATTACAAAGGAGGCATTCAAAATTGGGATATAACACAAGCTCAAGACGGGAGACTTTATGTTGCGAACAACTTAGGGCTATTGCAATATGATGGTGGGAAATGGCAAAACTTTCAAATTCAATATGGTACTAAGCTGCGCTCCTTGCTTGTTTCAGAGGATCGGATTTACGTTGGTTCTCAAAATGACTTTGGCTATTTCGAACCCAATGCTATTGGAGAGCTCAACTATACATCCATAGCAGATTCTCTCTCAGACAATCTTCGTGGTTTTGATGAAACCTGGAAGATCTATCAAGACAACGAAACACTATATTTTTGCACTTTCAATCACATTTTCAAGCTCCAGTCTGGTCAACTTAAAGCCATACCTTCTTCTTACCCATTGGAGATCTCATTTTTCGTTGATCATCGTTTGCTGGTACAAGAATGGGGAAAGGGACTTAGCCACGTTCAAGAGGACCGCCTCACGCTCATCAGAGGTGGCTCATTCTTTAAAGACAAGCGTATTTCAAGCATTCTGAATTATAATAAAGAGGTGCTGCTGATCAGTACTTTCAATGACGGACTCTTTCTGTATGACAAGGGTGAAATCACCAGATTTGAATTCCCTGATTTGCCCAATGGGCTGATCGTAAATGATGCAATACTGATCAGTGACGGTAGAGTGGCATTGGGCACTCAGATCAGCGGACTGTTTATTCTAGATCTTAATAACAACACCTTGCAGCAGATCGATAAATCTGTAGGGTTGATGGATAACACCGTTAACGGCATTTATGAAGACCTTGCTGGAAGCCTATGGCTCTCATTAAATAACGGAATTTGCAGGATCGATCTCAGCTCTCCTCTTTCCATAATCGATGAAAGATCGGGCGTACAAGGGGCTGGCTATGCGGCTTTGAAGGTCAAGGATAAAACCTATTTAGGCACAAACATTGGTGCTTACGTTGTTCAAAACAATAGAGTTACCAAGATAGCGGGTAGCGAGGGACAGGTATATAATATTCAAGAATTCAATGGTAAAGTATACATAGGACATCATGAGGGGCTTATGCGTATCGACAACAACAAGGTCACGATTTTAACTGAAGAAAAAGGTGCCTGGAAATTAATACAAACACCTCAGCGGAATGATCTGGCCATTCTTGGCACCTACAATGGCATCAAACTATTCGATCTCAACACGGATAAAGTGGTCAACAGTTTTGAAGGTTTTAATGAGAGTTCAAGAGTAATGGCCTTTGAAAATGAAGACCTCTGGATCACGCAAGGATATAAAGGAGCATATCGATTAAAGCTCAACCTACAAAACGGCACAATCGCTTCCAGTCAGCTTTACAATGCCAAAGATGGATTCCCCAGCGACTTTCTGATTAACGTATTTGAAGTCGATGGTGAACTCATATTTACAGCCGAACGCGGATTCTATCGTTACAATCAAGAAAGTGACAGCTTTGTGGCCGATGAAGACTTTAATAAGCTCCTCGGAAGTGATGCTGCGATAGTAGATATTGATGAGGATCCCATGGGCAATATCTATTTTATTGAGCGAAATAAAGTCGGGCGATTATCCAAAACCACCATTGGCCATTTCGAATTAACGACCAATTACTTTGGAACAACAAAAAAGCTATGGAACGATGATTTGGGGAATATCAGGGTCATAGACCATAAATATGTATTACTAGGCGCTCGCGAGGGTTTCATTCTCTATGACAAAGAGAAGGATAAAGGCATAACAAACGATTTGAATATTGCCTTTGACGAAATTAGTGTTTTGAACAAAGGAGACAGCGCGATCTACCATGGACATGGACCACTGAACGTACAAGATGTTTCACTTCCCTACAGTAACAATTCCCTAGGATTTACTTTTTATAGCCCCGATTTTCAATCTGAGGAAAACACAGAGTTTCAATATCGATTAGAGAATTATCAAAACCAATGGTCGAATTGGTCCGCAACCAGTTATAAGGAGTTTTCGAACTTAAAGGAGGGCAGCTATGCTTTTCAAGTCAGAGCTAAAAACATGTTTGACCAGGAAAGTGAGACGATCACCTACAGGTTCTCCATTGAACCACCGATCTATCGAAGCACACTAGCTTACTTTGTTTATGCCAGTGGCACTCTTTTCCTTCTTTTCTTGGGCTTTAAAACAGTAGACCATCGTCATCAAGCTGCGACTAGGGCCTTGGAAGAAAAAAAGAATTCTGAATTAGAAGAGAAGAACAAGCGCATTGAGACCATTGCACAGGAATCTGAAAGAGAGATAGATGAATTGAAGAGTAAAAAACTAGAGGCTGAATTACGATTAAAATCACAAGACCTCACCTCCTCAGCCATGCATTTGATCCAAAAGAATGAGCTACTCACCAAGGTCAAAAAGACGCTGAAAGGGCTCGATAAGGAAAATTTAGAAGAAGCGGCCAATGCCGAACTGAGAAGGTTAGTTAAACAAATTGATAAGGACCTTGCCTCTGGTGAAGAATGGTCGCAATTCGAGCAAAACTTTGACCAAGTGCATGGCAATTTTATAACCCGATTGAAAGAAGCCTATCCAAAGCTCACTCCACAAGAGATCAAATTCAGTGCATATATAAGAATGAATTTGAATACAAAAGAAATCGCCAATCTATTAAATATCTCAGTAAGAGGAGTTGAAATAGGTCGATATCGAGTAAGAAAAAAGCTTGAATTGGAGCGCAAAGACAACCTGAGCGACTTCCTCATGCGTTTCTAGCGTGATGAATCCCTTATCACTACCCTTGAATCAAACTTACGATTCTTCAAATGTGGAGGGATATGTCTGTTTTGAATCACTTTGAACAATAGGTCTGCCGCTGCCTCGCCCATTTCAACAGGCTCATGTGTTACACTCGTCAAATGAGGCTCTACGATGTCACAAAGA
>CBFHYE010000238.1:0-5323 GCA_965659985.1 Roseivirga sp.
ATGGTGGGCGCCTCTGGAGCTGTATTTGGCATCTTGGCTGCATTCGCACTTTTCTTCCCTAATACCGAACTATTCCTATTGTTTATTCCTTTCCCTATCAAGGCCAAGTATTTGGTGAGTGTATACATTTTATACGAGGTCTATGCTGAGTTACAGCGTGCGCCGGGAGATAATGTGGCGCACCTGGCCCACATTGGAGGCGCATTAATTGCCTTTTTTATGGTCAGATATTGGAAAGCACAACGAAACAATTTCTACTAGTCTATGAAGAGCATACTGGAAGATTTTAAGATCGCCTTTAAAACAGGTAATATTCTTAATCAGTTGATCGTCATCAATGTGGTGGTCTTTGCTGTTTTAGGCGTTTTAGGCGTGGTCATGACCTTAGCTGGTCAAAGAGAGGTCTACGAGCTGATCACTCGGTATTTGTCAATGCCTGCTGATCCTCAAAAGTTTATTCTACAGCCCTGGACATTGATCACCTATTTCTTTTTGCACAAAGGCTTCTTTCATATTCTAATGAATATGCTCGTTATGTATTGGTTTGGTCGATTGATCACAGAATACTTAGGTCAAAATAAGCTATTGGCCCTATATGTCTGGGGTGGAATAGGTGGAGGTATCTTGTACTTCTTGATCTACAATTTGTTGCCTTTCTATGAGCCAGCAGTTCCAAATTCTTATTTGCTGGGTGCTTCCGGAGGCGTGATTGCTATTGTAGTCGGTGCGGCTACTTTTCAACCTAACTATACAGTCAATCTGATCTTTCTAGGGCCTGTCAAAATGAAATACATTGCAGCATTCTACGTGATACTATCTTTTCTTCAAACCACGGGGCCAAATGCGGGTGGAGAGATCGCACATCTGGGTGGTGCTTTGATGGGGTATTTAACAATATCTCAATTGCAGAAAGGAAATGATTGGAGCAAACCTGTGGTCAGCGTTGTGCTTTGGGTAAAAAGTCTTTTTAAGCCACAGCCTAGGATCAAAGTCAGTTACCGCAGTGAGCGTAAAACAAAAGCGAGAGCTACCGCTAGTTCAAGCAGTAAAAGAGCACAAACGACTGCCACATCTTCGAATGGTGGAAGTACATCTCAAGAGGAAATAGATGCCATTTTAGATAAGATCTCAGAAAAGGGCTATGATGCTTTGAGTAAATCAGAAAAACAGAAGCTCTTTAACGCGAGTAAGGATTAATTGTCCTTGCTCACTTCTATTGTCTTCAATTGAGTAATTACATTTCCAGTTTTACTGATTCCTTGTAGATCGAGCTGAATTGTTGTTTCATTGTCGGTAGTCCAAAATGAAACTTGAGCTTCACCATTTTCATCCGTTTCGATCATCGGTTCCCAATGTACCAATACACGTCTATCGGGTTTGACATGCTCGGGTAATTGTTCTTCATAACTAGGGGCGTAGAATTCAATTGGCCCCTGATATGCATTGGCAATCACTTTGGTGAACATACCTTCAGTAGGTCGAGTTGATCCTCCTCCTTTGTAGGTATAGAAAGCCATTACCCCAGTAGCACCGTTGGCGCCGAAAATGGCTGCACTTGGTCCTTTAAACACTTCTACTCTTTCAATATCCGTTGCAGGTATGTATAAGATCGTTTGTAGATCTGTAGGCACGTCATTTAAATAGAAAGCAGGAGAGGCTCCGGCAGACATACCTGAAACTCCACCTCTGATCACAACAGACTGACCAATACCCATTCCGCTGATCTGTACGCCAGAGATTCTGCCTTGTAGTACATCAAGAGGACCACGCCCAGCTTTGGTCGCTACATTGACTTGGTCATAGGTGAAAGTAACATCACCAGCACCATAGGCACTTTCTTCTTGTGAGATCTGGGCTCTTTCTCCAATTACGACCACATCATCTAATCGGGTTGCGGTGGTGTCAAAATCAAAAGCATTATCGATCAATTGGCGTTCTTTACTTTTGTCTGCGAATGTAATCAGGTCTTCGTTTTCTTCTTCATAGGTGATAGGTGTGCTCCATTGTTCTGGAGCCGTGTATTTCACGGAATCCATGATCTCAAATCCTACAATGGCCTGTCCCTTCCCTTTTTTATTAGCTCCTTGGAAGGTCACTGGTCTGTTATTGAAGAGCACAATGTTGTTAATGGTAAAATTGCCATCTTCATCCGCCACCACTTCATCAATCAGTGGAGGATTCAGAGAGTTGTCAAAGTATGTGATTTGTCCATTTTCGATCGGTTTTCCATTGAATTTATCAACGATCTTACCCTTTACGTTTACCCCTTTTTCTATAAGGTATTCGATCTCAGGGAAATCCTCATTCAAGATATCATCCCATAAGAAACGCTTCCAACCTTTAGTCATCATGAGCAGGTCGAGGTGTTGTTTAGCTTGAGGAGCGTCTGAAAAATAATAGGTGGGGTCTTCGATCTTACCTTTTAGATCGGATGTTAATAAGAGTTCAGAGGTAATGGTTTTTGAAGGTAAAGCAGTCGGCACAAGGTTAATATCAAGGGCAGCCAAAGAAAAATTTCCTTGTACGGGTTCGCCTGCTTTATTGGTTACTTTGATCTTAGTTTTCACTTCACTTCTTGTGCCATAACCAGCTTTGTCACTGGTCACTTCCGCTATTAAAAGGTCTTTCTTTACGAAAACCAATCTTTCAATTAAAGGTCTGTCTTTTTGATCGAATAGAGTGATGTGTGAGATTCCCTCAGGCATTCTGGTTTTTGGAAGGTTGAGAAAGGCTACATTTTTGCTCAGATCGATATCAACAGCGAAACTGACCAATCCTCTGCTATGTACAATCGCCTTTAATGCATCCTTGCGGTTTGTGTTTTCGTTGCTTCTTAAAGTGATTTTTACAACTTCAGGCAGGTTTGGATTTACAGCAATTGAAAATCCTTGTTTTTGGACTTTTGGAAGTGAAAACCGCTGTCCGCCACTGGTCTTTAGGAAATAATCAGTGCCAGATTTTGGCGTAAGGGCGAAAATGCCCATTCCGTTATGTTCTACTCTCGCTTCAGCGAGGATCTGACCGTTTTCATCTATCAAATCAAATTGATTTTCTTCTGAGAAGTCAACTTTGAAGGCAATTCGTGATGGAACGTCTTCGACTAGTTCTCCTCCTTCAGGAAAGAACTGAACGTTAGTTTGAGGCATGATTTCACCTTTTTCATCAATAAGTCCTGCAATGATCTCAACCTCTTTCTCATAGAAGTAAGATTCATCGAAATTCTTCATCCAGTTGGTGTAGCCTCTCAAAAGGTAAGTTCCTGACTTCATCTCTACAGGCAGTTGAATATTACCGGCAGAAAAACCCTCTTCTGAATACAATAGGATATGCTGAATCAGCTCTTTTTCAGGCGAAATCAGCTCTACGTGAACATTGTTACTGATTGGTGAGGGCTGGTGAAAACTACCGGCCACTAAGTAGCTTTTTAGCCATATGGTTTCACCCGGACCGTAATAATCTCGATCGTGATGCAAGAATACTTTTTCTGTGGGAAACTGCTCAGAGTAGTTGTTGAGCTTTTCCGCTAAGTCTACAGCATTTGTAAGTTTTGTGTCTGCTCCAATACTAAATAGGAGGATGGTGAGGGAAAGGATCCAATTGATCTTCATGTGTTGCGAGTTAACCTTAATGTGTGCTTAAAACTTTAATGACCTTGGTAACAATAATTATACCTAAAGTTTAAGTTGTAAATTTTTGTTTTAGACAAAAACGAGTTAACAAGGTTTATGAAGAATTAGGATTTATTTGCCAATTGTCCACAAGCGGCATCTATGTCTTTTCCACGGCTTCTGCGCACATTAACAATAATGCCTTTTGATTCCAGTATGCGCTGATACATATCAAGACTAGCTGGGTCAGCTTGTTGGAATTCACCATCATCTATTGGATTATATTCAATGATGTTCACTTTCGAGGCTACTTTTCCGCAGTACTTGGCCAATGCTCGAGCATGCTTTTCGTCATCATTGATATTTTTCCAGATCACATATTCGAATGTTATCTTTTTACCTGTCTTGTTATACCAATATTGTAGTGATTCAGCCAGTTCTTCCAGATTGCTCTTTTCGTTGATGGGCATCATTTTAGAGCGAGATTCATTGATTGCAGAGTGCAGGGAAACCGCCAAGTTGAATTTCACTTCGTCATCAGCCAGTTGCTTGATCATTTTAGGGATGCCCACAGTGGATAATGTAATCCGCTTTGGTGACATACCTAAGCCATCAGGCGAGGTGATCTTTTCAATAGAAGCCAATACATTCTTGTAGTTCAACAGGGGTTCGCCCATACCCATATAGACAATATTGGTCAATGGTCTTTCGAAATAGGTGTCTCCTTGTTCTTTAATGGCCACTACTTGGTCATAGATCTCATCAGGATTGAGATTACGCATACGCTTAAGTCGAGCTGTGGCGCAAAAGTGACAATCAAGACTACAGCCTACCTGAGAAGAAATACAGGCTGTGATCCGTTTCTCTGTTGGAATCAATACCGATTCTACGATGAGCCCATCATGAAGCTTGACGGCATTCTTTACCGTACCATCTTCTGACCGTTGTAAGTCATCAACCTGAATGTGTTTGATATCAAAATGGGCTTTGAGTTGCTCTCTGGTTGCCAATGAAATATTGGTCATGCTGTCAAAGTCTTTGGCCGACTTTTTCCAAAGCCATTCATAGACTTGCTTGGCGCGAAAGGGCTTTTCACCGATCTCAATGAAAAAGTCCTTGATCTGCTCAAGATCGAGCTGTCTGATGTCGCGCTTTTCCATTGTTTCTGCCATGAGGCAAAATTAAACATTCAAATGGAAAGCCCTTAATAAGTTTAGGCTAGTAATTTTTGTAGGAAAGGTTCTGGAACGGAAACTAGTTTTTTCTCTGCATAATCAAAGATGCCTAAGCCAGTTTTTCCTAAGGCGATCAGTTTATCTCCACATTTCAATTGGTAGAATAGGTCGAAAGTTCGAGAGCCGATATCACCGGCATAGACGGTCACTTCAATTTCATCACCATGAAAGCCTTCGCCCTTGTATTGCACTGCTGTGTCGAGCTGGATGGTGCCAAAACCCTCAATCTCCAGATCACTTTTGTATCCCCATACATTAAACATGCGATAACGTGCTTCATGTATCAGTGTAACTACCGTATCGTTGCCTAAATGGCCACCGTAATTGATATCTGAAACCCGAACGTTAAGCTTAGTTTTAAAAATCTCCTTTTCGGGCAAGGTTAGTTTGACTCTGCTCATTGGCTTTCCCCTTCATTTTATAATAATAGATAGCTGAACCAGGCGTACCTGTAGTCGAGATGCCCTCTACTTTCAGCAA
>CBFHYE010000239.1:0-6581 GCA_965659985.1 Roseivirga sp.
TACGGTAGCGCAGACAGACTACATCAATCCGTTTTCAGCCGCCCTTCAAAAAGATAACTTTTACGCCCTTCAAGCGCACCCAGAGAAGAGTGGAAAAATTGGGGAGAAGATATTGGAAAACTTCCTTAAACTATAAATGCTGGAGGAGATTGCCACGGTCGTTCCTCATTACACGAGTCACTTCCTCGCAATGACCATACTAGGTTAATTACTAAATACACAAAAAAACTCTCAAGTTGTAATTGATAAGTGTTTAGTGTTGAGTGATGATTAAATTTGTGATAAAACACACATATATGGAGAATAAACCAATCATACTCGAAAAATCAGAAGCATTCGCACTTGCCATTATAAAACTCTATCAAGAAATGAGGAGGCAGAAAGAGTTCGTTTTATCAAAACAATTACTTCGTTCGGGTACAAGTATTGGAGCCAATGTTAACGAAGCCCAAGCAGCTATTTCGAAAAGAGACTTTATCTCGAAAATGTCGATTGCTTCCAAGGAAGCAAGAGAAACCAGATATTGGTTAAGCTTATGTAAGAAGAGCAGGATTGTTGATTATGACTTTGAGATGCTGCTTAATGAAGTTGATCAAATTGTGAAAATTCTTACCTCAATAGTTAAGACTAGCCAACTCAAAACCAAACACTAAACACTTAAAACTAAAAATGTGAAAATCATTCCCGCCATAGATATCATCAATGGAAAAGCCGTAAGGCTCACGAAAGGTGATTATAACCAAAAGACAGAGTATGCCGATAACCCAGTGGAGGTGGCAGAGTTATTTGAGTCAGCAGGCATTACAAATCTACATCTGGTTGATTTGGATGGAGCTAAAGCCCAGAAACCGCAAAATTTAGCTGTTCTAGAGGGGGTAACGGCCTCAACTGGCCTGAGCGTGGATTTTGGTGGAGGCGTGAAGTCCAATGAGTCACTAGAAGCGGTGCTCAAAGCTGGAGCCAAGCAGGTTACTGCGGGTAGTATAGCAGTCAAGAACAAGACGCTTGTTTATGAGTGGATCGAAGAGTTCGGTGCGGAAAAGATCATTTTAGGAGCAGATGTGATCAATGAGAAGATCGCCATCAGTGGGTGGCAGGAGGATTCTGGAATTGACTTGATGGGTTTCTTAGAAGAATACTTAAACAAAGGTATCCGCTACTGTATTTGTACTGATGTGAGTAAAGATGGCATGTTACAAGGCCCTTCTTTTGCCTTGTATCAAAAGATTATGAAAGAATTTCCTGAACTTCGCCTGATCGCCAGTGGAGGCGTAGCCCAGTTGGATGACCTCAAAAAGCTCAATGAAATGGGTTGTTATGGTGCGATCGTTGGAAAAGCCTATTATGAAGGCAATATATCATTAGAAGAACTAGCTGCTTTTTAATATGCTGACGAAGAGAATTATTCCCTGTTTAGACATCAAAGATGGTCGCACAGTCAAAGGTGTGAACTTTGTGGGGCTTCGAGATGCAGGCGATCCTGTGGCCTTGGCAGCGCGCTATGCAGAAGAAGGGGCAGATGAATTGGTCTTTTTGGACATCACTGCTACCGTAGAGAAGAGAAAGACCTTGGTTAAGCTCGTAGAGCATGTTGCTGCAGAGATCAATATCCCATTTACAGTGGGAGGTGGCATTTCGTCTAAAGAAGACGTATCTGCCCTGCTCAACGCAGGTGCTGATAAGATATCAATCAATTCGTCAGCTGTAAAGAGACCGGAACTCATCAATGAACTGGCTTTGGAATTTGGAAGCCAATGCGTAGTGGTGGCGATAGACACACGATATGTAGATGGTGAGCACATTGTCCATGTGAGAGGAGGCAGAACACCAACGGAATTGAGAACCTTGGCTTGGGTCAAAGAAGTGGAGGAGAGAGGTGCAGGAGAGATCTTGCTGACCTCTATGGATCATGATGGCACCAAAGCTGGCTTTGCTGATGAGCTCACTGCCGAGATTTCGAGTATGCTCTCTATTCCTGTGATCGCCTCAGGTGGCGCGGGCAACATGGAGCATTTTAAAGATACCTTTACAAAAGGTAAAGCCGATGCCGCTTTAGCAGCCAGCATATTTCACTTCAAAGAGATCGCAGTGCCCGATCTCAAAGCGTATTTAAAAGAACAAGAATTACCGATCAGAATATAAGAGATGAGGGACCTAAATAACATTGACGAGATCAATTTCAATAAAGGCGATGGACTCGTTCCTGCCATCATTCAAGATGCACAAACAGCCACGGTTTTGATGCTTGGCTATATGAATAAAGAGGCCGTAGAAAAGAGCTTAGAAACTCAACGCGTTACCTTCTTTTCAAGGTCCAAAGAGCGACTCTGGACGAAAGGGGAAAGCTCTGAAAACTACCTCAATCTTGTCTCCATTGCATTGGACTGCGATCAAGATGCACTCTTGGTAAAAGTCAATCCTGAGGGGCCTACATGTCACACTGGGGCTGACACCTGTTGGAATGAAGAGAACCAGGGTGATGTGCAATTCTTAGACTACCTTACAGAAGTGATCAAGAAGAGAAGACAGGCTGATCCAAGTGAATCTTACACGGCAAAGCTCTTTTCAAAAGGGATCAATAAGATCGCACAAAAGGTTGGAGAAGAAGCGGTAGAAGTGGTGATCGAGGCCAAGGATGACAATGATGATCTTTTCAAAAATGAATCGGCAGACCTCTTATTTCACTATATGATGCTACTGGAAGCCAAAGGTTTCGAGTTGAAAGATATTATATCAGTTCTTAAAGAAAGACACTCATAAATATAACATAAGTATCAGAATGATAATTTATTATGACTATTGATTTAGATTAGACTAAAAAATAGATTAGAAAAATAAAAACAAATACTTAGTACTGTCTATCTACTTCTTTAAATTTGTTGTAAATCTGAGCAGTTTGAAGAAGTATTTATTAGTCGTTTTTCTCGTCTTTTTGGTCATCGATCTTTCTGCACAATATACGATCAGCGGAAAAGTCCATGATGATGGTGCACCAATGGCCGGAGCACTCATTGTAGCCGACCCAACCAATCAAGCCACCGTTTCTCGAGCAGATGGTTCATTCACATTGACTGATGTAGCAGCCGGAAGTTACCTTCTTAAAGTGCAATTTGTAGGTTATAAGCAAAGTGTCATTTCCGTAGAAATTGCTGACAACATTTCAGATCTTGAAGTGAACTTAGAGGCGGATCCTTTAGGCTTAGAAGATGTAGTGGTCAGTGCCAATCGCTATGCAACAGATCGTAGTCAGGCGCCTGTGCAAGTTGGGGTGATCGGACGGAAACTATTGAACGCCACGCAGTCACAAAACTTAGCCGATGGGTTGAATTTTCAGTCGGGTGTTCGGGTGGAAACCAACTGTCAAAACTGCGGTTTTACCCAAGTAAGATTGAATGGTTTGGAAGGACCCTATACACAGATCTTGGTCAACAGCAGACCATTGTTTAGTTCCTTGATCGGAGTCTATGGCTTGGAGATGATTCCTACCTATATGATCGATCGGGTGGAGGTAGTGAAGAGTGGAGGCTCGGCTTTATACGGTTCTAATGCGATTGCGGGTACGATCAACGTGATCACAAAAGAACCCGTCTTGAATCGTTGGGAGGTGAACTCAAATTATGCCTCGGTTGGAGGAGAGGCCAACGATTGGACCAATTCCGCTATGGGTACCTATGTTTCCAACGAGCTAGATTTCGGGATTACAGGTTTCTATACCAATAGAAATAGAGAAGCTTATGACGCCAATGGAGATGGTTTTACTGAAATGGTCAGCTTAAAAGCCAATTCTTTCGGGCTCAAGACTTTTTACAAGCTCAATAGAAACACCAAACTGAATGTCGATTTTAACTATATCGATGAATTCAGAAGAGGAGGGAATGCCCTTGAGCTCCAACCTGAGTTTACTGACATTACGGAGCAGTTGGCACATGAAATTGTTATGAGTGGGCTTTCGATCGATCATTTCTTCAATGGCGGCAAGGATAATATTTCTGTATACACTTCGGTGCAAAACACCAATCGAGATAGCTATTATGGTGGTTTAGGAGGAGGCAGAACCCCTGCAGATTCTTTGCTAGCGGCTAATGCCTATGGCATGACCACGGATGAATCTTTAATTTCTGGTGTGCAGTGGAATCACTTTGGTAACGATGCCCATGCGATCACTTCAGGCGTAGAATATCAATACAACAGAACAGAGGATGAGATTCCAGGATACCAACGCTTAGTAGACCAGCGCGTGGACAATTTGGGATTCTATGCGCAGTGGGAGTGGCAGGCTTCATCAAGGCTGAAAATGCTTTCCGGAGCACGATATGACCTTTCAAAGGTCAAAGGCGATTATCAATTGGCAGGGTTTAAAAGACAGATCGATCAGGATATTGCTGTACTCAGTCCGCGTTTCACGCTGCTCTACGATATCAATAGTAACATGCAATTCAGGGGTGGTTATGCGAGAGGATTTAGGGCCCCACAAGCCTTCAACGAAGATTTTCATATCTCCTCAGCAGGAGGTGAGCCTGTTTTTGTCTTATTGGCTGAGGATCTTCAAAAAGAAACCTCTGATGCATTGACTGGGTCTTTGTCTTACACCAAGGTGAATGGCAAGAAGCAGTTCAATACGGTATTGCAAGGGTTTTATACACAGCTCAACAATCCTTTCGTCTTGGTAAATACAGGGAGTCAATTGCCCAATGGGTCTATGATTGAGGAAGTAAGGAATGGCACTGGAGCATTTGTGTCTGGGATGAATTTGGAAATGAACTATGCGCCTGATGAGCATTGGACATTACAATCGGGTTTGACTTGGCAAACGGCCCAATACACTGAGGAGCAGGTGCTTTTTGAACCAGAAAGGCCGGAAGAAGGAGATATTGTCGCGAGCAAAGACTTTATGAGAACTCCAGAAGCCTACGGTTTCATCAATTTGAATTACAGCACTGATAAGCTTTGGGAGTTCTCATTTTCTAATGTGCTAACAGGACCGATGCAAGTACCAGAGATCCTTCAAGACTCTGGTGTACTCGTGATCAGAAATTCTGACTGGTTCTGGGATGCCACAGCAAAGGTTGCTCACCATTTTCATATTGGTAGCAAACTGCATATCGAGCTGAATGCTGGCGTACAAAACCTCTTTAACAGTTTTCAAAGCGACTTTCAGACTGGACCAACCAGAGATTCGGATTACATCTACGGACCTGCTCGACCAAGAACATTTTTCTTCGGAATCAAGCTCAGTAACAATGACTAGAGGCTGGCTCATCATTTTATTTTTCAGCATAAGCTTGAGTGTACAAGCCCAGGTGCAATGGCTCAGTTTCGATGCACTTGATTCGGCCATGCAGGTAGAGGAGAAGCCGATCTTCGTGGAATTCTATACCAGTTGGTGTACCTATTGTAGGAAGATGGACCAAGAGGTTTTTCCTGACCAAAAAGTCGCTGAAGTACTTAATAATGGGTTTTATGCAGTAAAGTTTGATGCGGAATCTTCCGAAGAAATAACTTTCGATGGTCTGACCTTTAAAAAGGCAGAAGGGGAGACCTATCACCCGCTAGTGATGCTATTGGCCTCCAAAAAAGGTGAATTTGCCCCACCTGTTTTCCTCTTTTTGGATAAGGATTTCAAAGTGAATGAAAAGGTGAATGCCTACCTATCGAGAAAAAAAATCTTGGCCAAACTTAGAAAGTATAGTCACTATTAAAGACAATGCTTAGTTTTAGCCTATGAGAAGAAAACATGGGTTGTTATTGTGCTTTTTCTTGCTGGCCATTGGCCAATTAACCGCACAAACCATCTTTACCGATCGTCCCACAGTAGCGACCTCACCCAATACATTGCCCACCAGCTGGTTTCAAATAGAAACAGGTTTTCAATATCAAATCCGTGATGCCGATAGCTTTGGGAATGCTGCTCAGGGACTCAAATTTGAAAATATACTCTTCAACGGCCTTTTGCTGCGCTATGGCATAACCGATAATTTTGAATTGCGCTTTAACCAAAGCATTTCACAAAACCGTTTCAGACTGGATGGTGAAACGACCCTTGATGACGGGGTTGCCTTCGCGCCCACAAGCATAGGTTTCAAATGGCGCTTGCTAAAAGACAATGATACCTGGCCTGATATTGCTGTTTTGGCCAATTATGGAAATAGCGTCTTCACCGATTTTGGAGGTGGGGCTACTGTTGATTTTTCAATCCTTTTTAACACAACGGTATTCAAAGATGTCAGCTTTGATTACAACGTTGGCGTTTCTTATGAAGATGGATTTAACCTGGCCACCCTTACTTGGACCTTTGTTTTGTCGAAGAGCTTGAATGATAAGCTTAGTGGCTTTTTTGAGACCTATGGTTCAAAAACAGAAGCTCTGGATCCGCAGTTCAACATTGATCTAGGGTTTACCTATCTCATTTCAAATACCTTTCAGGTCGACCTTTACGGGGGAACCGGATTTTCTGAACTTTCACCCAATATCATGTTCGGTTTTGGGGTGAGCAAACTCTTTCTCCCTACAAAATGAGACAGGCTACCAAACACATCATGATGGTACGACCAAAGCACTTTGGTTACGATCCACAAACCGCA
>CBFHYE010000240.1:0-10132 GCA_965659985.1 Roseivirga sp.
CCTGGGGTAATTACTTTTGGTGAGAAAGCTTCTGCTATGATCTGGTGCGAAACCTTAACGATGTGTGGGTAAATCGCCATTTCGGCCGCAGTACGCGTTTCCAGCCATCCAATGGCTACTTTTTCTGCCGAGACAATTTTATCCCTATCCTTTTTGTCTAAAGCCGCCTGAAATTCCTCGAGATCTGTTGCTACTATTCCGTCAGCTAATCCAAAATACTCAGACTTGTTGACACCAATCTTTGATGGGTTTCTTTCTCTAATGATTTCAGCAAGCCTTGCCCATTGATCAGGTTGTTCTTCCTTATTCCAAGCACTTTTGAAGCTCGCTCCGACATCATAGCGGGCAACAGCTAGAGTCTCTATACCTGCATTGCCTCCACGGTCGTAAAACACAAGGATTGTTCTTCTTCTTGCCGCCAGCCATTCAGCAGGGAGCAAGGTTTTGATCACCGGGTCTTCATTGTACTCTCTTGAAATGACAACCCACATGTCAATCCCTTCTCTTCTCATGATCTCGGGCAGGTAATTCTGGACCTTATCTTCTAAAAGTCTGTTGATGGTTGCTGCCCGATCTTTCATCGAAAGGATGTGACCTTGCTCATTTTGAGCTGAAATTGAAATGCTAAAAAATAGAGCGAATACGATTAAAATTGCTTTCATGATGTGGCTGATTATTTTGAAAACTATAGAATAAAGTACTTCCCCGCAAACGTTGTCTTGCGAAATAGACATCTTGAAATTACTTTTTCATTTTGGAATTTCGATATTGCTATTTACAGTACGTAAATAGTTATCCCATGAAAAGATCATTTATCCTCATTATTTCGCTCATTCTGACATCAAACCTATTTGGTCAAAATAATGAAGCACTCAAAATTGAGCCGCCTCATTGGTATGCCCATATGCCTACAACCAACCTGCAATTAATGTTGCATGGTGAAGGATTAGGGGATTACAGAGCAGATATCCAACAAGAAGGTGTGACTATAACCAAACAGGTAGTGGGAGATTCAAAAAACTATCTTTTCATCTATCTAGAGCTCAGTCCTGATGTGGATGCGGGCATGTTGAACTTCTCACTTACAGGAGGCAATGCGTATACTGGCTTTAGTTATGAACTAAAAGCGCGAAATGCTGGCAATGATAGAAATCAAGGATTTGATAGCTCAGATGTGATCTACCTATTGATGCCTGACCGTTTCGCCAATGGAGACCCATCAAACGATACGATTGAGGGCATGCTCGAGCCTGCACGAAGAGATGACCCGAGCGGTAGACATGGGGGTGATATTCAAGGGGTACTTGATCACTTAGACTATATCAAGGAACTAGGCATGACAGCGGTTTGGCTAACCCCTGTTTTTGAAAATGACCAAACCCCAGAATATAAGGCTTACCATGGCTATGCTGCCACCGATATGTATAAGATCGATCGCAGATTCGGTTCCAATGAAGAATTTGTCGCTTTTGTTGAAGCTTGCCATGCAAAAGGCCTAAAAGTGATCATGGACATGATCCATAACCATATTGGAGATCAACATTGGTGGATGAATGACCTTCCCTTTAACAATTGGGTGCATGACCAATCGGTTTATGGCAATACGAGCTATCGTGGTACTGTCGCTTCCGATCCTTATGCTTCTCAATATGATAAAGACAAACTGATCAAAGGCTGGTTCGTTGACGAAATGCCCGACTTAGACCAAAGAAATGAACAATTGGCCGACTACCTCATTCAAAACACCTTGTGGTGGATTGAATACTCTGGCATAGACGGCATTAGAATGGACACCTATGTTTATCCGTATAAAGAATACATGGCACGATGGGCCAAAGAAACGCTCGAAGCTTATCCAGATTTCAACATCGTAGGAGAATCTTGGGTAGAAACTGTGGCACATGAATCTTATTGGCAGGAAGACAGAGAAGGCGAAAATGATGGCTATGATTCAAACTTGCCTTCTGTGACCGATTTCCAGATCCATTTTGCTGTGCGAGATGCTTTCAATCAGGATTTTGGTTGGGAAACCGGCTTAATGAAGCTTTATTATGCCCTGTCTCAAGATAGGCTCTACTCAGACCCAATGAAGAATGTCATCTTCTTAGATAATCATGACATTTGGAGAATCTTTTCTAGCCTAGGCGAAGATATCGATAACCTAAAGATGGCCTATGCTTACCTAATGACCACAAGAGGTATTCCTCAAGTTTATTATGGAACCGAACTGGCTTTCCCTGCAGGCCCTGGAGCATGGGGCGATGGAGCCAAGAGAGCTGAAATGCCAGGAGGTTGGGAAGGTGACGATCGCTCTGTATTCACATCATCTGGCAGAACAGCTCAGGAAAATGAGATGCATCAGTTTGTGAGTAAAGTAACGAAGTGGAGAAAAGGCAGTGATGCCATTCATAATGGGAAGCTCATGCACTTCCTTCCTGAGGACAATGTCTATGTCTATTTCCGATATACTGAAGACGACCGAGTGATGGTGATCATGAATATGAATGATGAGCCAAAAACGATCTCAAGATCTAAGCATATTGAAATGTTGAGAGGCTTTGTCAGCGGGGAGTCAGTGGTTGACGGAATGAAAATTGACCTCACAAAAGACTTTCAAGTACCGGCAAAAACAACAAAAATTGTACAGTTTTAGTCTAATACAATTCTTTCAAATTTACCTATTAATGCAATATGTTCTTTTATATAAAATATGTATTTCAATTTTAGGCATTCATTTACTCCTGTTTTAACGCCAGCAGACGTAATATCAATAATGTTTCACTTCTAGCAACAAAATTATATTTGTTGAATTTTTAAACATTTCTTAAACACTTTCGCAAACTATTAGGTTAAAGAAAAAATTAACAAACAATTAACCTTATGACATTATTTGCTATTGATGCGGTCAACCTTGATAAGATCATCAACGCTGACCCGATTGCTATCACATTCTTTATTGGCTACATGGCCATGTTTGCTTCAGCGGTCTTCTTCTTTATGGAAAGAAGCCAAGTGGAAGGTAAGTGGAAAGCGTCCCTTCTTGTTTCAGGATTGATTACTGGTATTGCAGCAGTCCATTACTTCTACATGAGAGATTTCTACCTAGCTACTGGTGAGTCACCAACTGCCTTCAGATATGTAGACTGGACATTGACAGTGCCATTGATGTGTGTGGAATTCTATTTATTGACCAAACCATTTGGTGCCAAAGGAAGCACATTGACTAAGCTTATCGTGGCTTCACTAGTAATGCTAGTAACCGGTTTCATTGGTGAAACTTCTGGCATTGATAACAACATCATGTGGGGTGTGATCTCTACTTTTGGTTATCTATACATCGTTTATGAAGTGTTCTTCGGTGATGTAGCCAAATTGGCCAAAGGTGCTAACAGTGAAGCTTTGAACAGAGCTATGTTCTTACTAAAAATCTTTATCACTTTAGGCTGGTCAATTTACCCTATCGGTTACATGGTACTACCTGGAAACCTATTATCAGGAGCATTCGAAGTAAGTAGCATTGACCTTTTCTACAACCTTGCAGATGCCATCAATAAAATTGGCTTCGGTCTAGTGATCTATTCAGTAGCCGTTAAAGAAACAGCAAAAGCCAAACTTGCTGCCTAGTTAGTTTTGATAATAATCTAGAGAGTCTCTTACTGAGACTCTCTTTTTTTGTTTCATATGCGCTACGATTATATTTTTATTGGATCCGGATGTGCAAGTCTTTCTCTATTACGGGAAATGGCTAAACAAAATTTTTTTCGAGAAAAGCGCATTTTACTCATTGATCCATCCGAAAAAACTGAAAACGACCGCACTTGGTGTTTTTGGTCAGAAAACGACTTTGGCTATAAATCAGCCAATCAAAATAATTGGCAGCAGCTTATGTTTAAGAGTGACTCAATTGAAGAAGTTCAATCTATTGCGCCACTCACCTATTACCATATCAAGGGGCTCGATTTTTACAATGAAGTCACAAATGATATTAAACCTTTACAAGGAATTGATAGGATTCATCTTAAAGTTGATGAGCTTTTCTTAAAAGATGATCAATACTATGTAACAGTAGGCGACAAGACCTACACTGCAGACTATATTTTCAATAGTGTTCCACAACTCACCAATAGTAAGGCTGAAGTAGACCTATGGCAACATTTCTTCGGTTACAGAATAAGTTTGGAAAAACCCTTTTTCTCCGAAAAAACGGTAAGCTTGATGGACTTTAGTCTATCAGATAATAAGCGCATTGTCCAGTTTGGCTACATCTTGCCTTTTAGTAAAACAGAAGCGCTCGTTGAATTCACAGAGTTCTCGTCCGAAATTCATCAAAAGGAAGTTTATCAGGAGTATTTGGAAAAGTATCTTGATCAGTTGGGCGCCACCAATTTTACAATTAACGAGGAAGAGCTTGGCAAAATTCCAATGACGGACACTAAAGTTTCGCGTAAAATTAATAATCTGATTCATCTTGGAACTGCTGGAAACATGACAAAACCGACTACAGGATACACATTTAGAAATATTCAATTAGACGCTAAAAGAATCACTAAAAACCTTTTAAATGGTGATTTAAAGCTCCAAGAAAGAGGCCGAGACCGTTTCAGTTTTTACGATCGATTGTTACTAGGTATCATTAAAGATGAACCTCAAAAGGTCGAGCGTATCATGCAAAGTCTGTTTTCAAAGAATAGATTTACTCATATACTTAAATTTTTAGATGAGGATACCAGCCTTATTGGCGATATTAAAATCTTTTTAAGCATACCATGGGCGCCTTTCTTAAAACAATTGATCAAAAAATAGGATATTTTTATCCTACTACGCGAGTCATCATTTCCATCGCTTCGCTTGTACTGGTGCTGCTTCCAATACCCACCATTTTTCTAAATATTGTTGCTATCGGCTTAATTCTGAGTATTGGTTTAATGCACGGGGCAACAGACCATATTCTTTACCTCAATGCAAATCAAATTCCGCTTAATAAGTCCATTCCAAAGGCTTTCTTCATCAAATACTTACTCACCATAGTCCTTATGGCTTTAGCCTGGTGGCTCATTCCGATGGTTTCGTTCATCTTATTTCTATTGGTTTCGAGCTATCATTTTGGACAAACACAACTACAATACTTGCCTCAGGCTGAAAATACCCCTATCAAGAAATTGACCTACCTCACTTGGGGTGCCCTTGTGCTCAGCTTGATCGTTATTCTAAATCCTTCAAAATCCAACGAACTGATCAATTCGGTACAGCAGCTCTCTATTGATGTCAATGAATACAAATCTATTATTTATGTGCTTGCGGGAGTATTTATCATTCTTTTTGCCTTTTTAGCCGCAAAGGTGCATCAGGCGAGTCTTGTATTCGAATTCGCTGAATTGGTCGTGATTTCCATTATTGCCGTCAAGGGCAGTTTATTATTGGGTTTTGCCCTATTCTTTGGACTATGGCATAGTCTGCGCGCGAGCCAAGTACAAATAGACAAGATCAGCCGAACGAACACCTTCAATTGGAAGTCCTTCTTAAAAGGAAGCCTACCCTTCACCTCGATCAGCATGGTAGGTATTGCATTGCTCCTCTGGGCCTCTTTTTATTTTGATCAAAGCATTAAAGCTGAAATGCTTTTTCTTATTGCCATATCGATTCTAACCATGCCTCATATGATCATTTATGAAGAGTTTTATAATCACCACGATCAAAATCGCTCAGACTAATTTCAATTTCCATAAAAGGATTGCATTTGCTAATTCTCTTAGTTTTTCAACAAAAAAGTTAGTTCTGTTATATTCTTCTCTTATCGACAACATACCGTCAGCCATCTAAAATGACAAGTTATTGCTCTTGGTGTAGGTCGTTTTATAGAAGAAACAATCCAGAAAACATGAAAAACTTACTGTTCATCGAAGAGAACTACATCATGAGACTTTAATACAAAGTGTCATGTTGAAGCAGTTGAAAACCTAATTAAACTAAAGAATTGATTGAGAATGGCAAAGTATTCCTTCCATTTTACTGACAGTTACAGAAGCAATAACTGCTCTTATCGAAGCGTTGCAGATCGAAGCTAGTGATACTATGAGTAAACCTTTCAATCCGGTAGAACTTAGCTTGAGAATCGAAAGCACGGTTGGCTTGATCGAGATTGAAATACAGCAGGTAGCTACGCTTCTCTATCGAAGAAAATTCTAAAGCTTTTAACCGACACAGGTTAAATTCTATTGAATAAAAAAATTTATAATTTATTGATTTAGCTCGAAAAGCTGGGCAGCCATAGCTTGTCTTTTTTCCTCTCCAACATAGAGCCTTTTTAGCTTAACATCAAATCTGTCTCAATCATCTAAGAAAACCTACATGTTATCAAAAAAGGAATAAAGTGTAAGACTAAATCAATAGTATTGTTGTACAAGAGCAGATAAAAAAGCTACTTGTGTTTTGGTTGAAGAAGACCTACTCGCACGGAGTAGGTCTTTTCCTTTTTTATCTCCTCCGCTCTTCTTTTTCATTTATCTAAGCAATCGGTTCACCGAAGTTATTCAACTTGTAAACGGACCTACCTAATCTAGTTTTGTAGTTTAAAATTTTTCAACAATGAAAGTAAAAATATCATTTCTTAAACTAACTTTTGATATTTTCTCTGCAAGCTACCAAAGGATACAAAATTGATTTTGCGCATGACGCTATCGCTACAGAAACAGGTTCTCTGAATATTAAAGAAGAAACCAAAAGAAAGATAAGAATCAGTGCCGGAGGTACTCAGGCGGTGATCAAGCTTTTGCCTTTACTAAATCCATTCAAGTATGGCAAACTGGCTTTTCAATACATTTCCCACAGGGCTTTAAGATGGACCTTGACGCCTATTGCTATCGTTACTGCTTTTATAGCGAATATGACTTTGGCTTTTAGCAGCCAAACATTCTTTCTGCTCTTTATTGCGCAATTAGCTTTCTATCTCCTTGCGGCTTTAGGTTATATGCTAAAAGACAGGCCAACGAAATTCAAACTGACCTACATACCCTATTATTTTATCTACATGCACTACTGCGTAGTCTTGGGATGGATAAAATATTTTAGTGGCAAGCAAAAAGTGACCTGGGATAAAGCCAAACGTGCATCAGGCTTACGCGCTACAACAAATTAAGTCGTTTGATCAAAGCCTCTTTATTGGCTCTCGAGATAGTAATGACCTTGTTTTCGATCAATAGATTTGATTCTTCAATGTCTACGATCTCTGCCAAATTGACCACATAGGACCTGTGTACTTTAGCGAAATTATAAGACTCTAATCGCTCCTGAACTCTTTTCATTGTCGTATGGACAATATGGCCTTTTTCTTTTGTTTTGAATAAAGCATAGTTACCCTTAGCTTCTACATAGAGAATATCTTCGATCTGAACCTTTACGAGCTTGTAGTCCACCTTCAGGAAAATACTCTTATCAATGATCCTCGACATGCCTTCCGCCTTGCTTTGAGCATCTTTAAGGCGTTCGTAGGCAGACATCGCCACCTCAATAGCCGCATTGATATCTTTAACGCCATAAGGCTTCACGACATAGCCAAATGGTCCATTCGCCTTTGCTCGACCAACAGTGGTATCGTCAGCATAGGCAGTTGTAAATATGAATGGGATTTGAAATTGCTCGTTAATGAGCTGAGAAAGGTCTACTCCATCTAGATCTCCACCTATCTGGATGTCTAGTAATGCGATCTCAGGTAATTTTTCGTTGCAAATGGCGATCGCATCGTCTGCATTTTCTGCCACCCCCACCACTTCATGCTCTAACATATCAAGGATATCACAAAGACTGTCAGAGATCATCTGATCATCTTCGACAACAAGGACTTTCAATTTGCTCATGCCTTGAAATTAATAAAAGAAGGCAATTAAGCTAATGAGAAATGTCAATTATAAGGAATATCTAATATGAACTCAGTACCTTCTTGCTCTTTAGTCCTAAAGTTGACCTCCCCACCGTGCATCATGGTAAACTCTCGTACAATGGATAGTCCTAGACCTGATCCTTGAATATTCTTCACATTTGTGGCTCGATAGAAAGACTGAAAAAGGCTTTTATGGTCCTTTTCAGGAATGCCTATTCCATGGTCTTTCATGATAATACGCATGGTCTTTAATTCATTGAACTCCAGATGAAGCTCGGGATTCGCTGCGCCCTCTGAATACTTAAAGGCATTGGAGATCAGATTATTTAATATATGATCAAAGAGGGTTGTATCAATATTCGCCTTTCTTGGAACGCCTTTCACGATCAGGTCAACCACCCGACCATCTGGTCTATTCTCACTAAATTTCTCTGCAATTTCCGTGACATAGGCCAAGAAATCAGTATTTCTAAGCTTCATGGCTACTTTTCCAGCATCAATTCTGCCTAGTATCAGTATATCATTCATTAGATCTGTTACCCGCTTGATCTCAGACTCAACTCGCCCAATATATTTCGTAAAATCCCCAGCGGCTTCTGGTATCTTCTTTTCTAGCCTATAACTGATCAAGTCAATATTCTGCTTGATGGTGGTGAGTGGGGTTCTGAATTCATGTGAAGTCATAGAGACAAAACGCGATTTGAGCTCATTGAGCTCCTTTTCCTTTGTCAATGCCTTTTCCATCTCTTCTTTAACCCGTCTTTGCACCGTGATATCACTGACAAAGGCTGTGAAACTATGCTGCCCCTTTGTGATTACTGGGATTATGGCCAATTCTATAGGAAACTCTTCTCCATTCTTACGCAATGCGCTGATCTCAATTTTCTGATTCAAAACAGGCCCTTCACCTGTAGCCATATAATGACTCATACCTTGTGTATGTTGCTTTCTGTAATTGTGTGGTATGATAGTTTCTTGAAGTGTTTTACCGATGACCTCTTCCGCTTCAAAGCCGAAGATCACTTCTGCTTGTTTATTCCAATCACGAATGATACCGTGATCATCAATTGAGATCACGCCATCTATGGCATTTTCTAATATCTTTCTAAGCTTAACCTCATTCTCTTTTAAAGCACTTTCAGCCTTCTGCTGTTTAGACTTAGCAATCGCATTCTTAAGCCGGTTTGAGGCCAGGTTCGCAATGGTTGTTAATGTATTAAGGTGTTCTTCTTGGAAATAATCCCTCTCCGGATGTTCAGAGTCTATGACACCGATAACTTTGCCATCGGCAATAATTGGTACGGTAATTTCAGATAAACGCATGGCGTCATCGACCACATAACGCGAGTCTTTACTGGTATCTGCAACAATTTCTGAAATTCCTGTTTTAGCTACAGTGCCTACAATCCCTTGACCAATCGGGATATCAATAGGATTCTTTATGGTACGTTTTTTTGCCTGTTTAGGACCATAAGCTGCTAATTGCTTCAAAACTGGGGAATCATCATGCTTCAGATAGATCACACAGTCTTCAAAGCCGAATTTATCAATCACATTCTCTGCGATCTCCCAGGCAATGGCTTCGATAGATTCGTCTTCGAGCAAACTGGTAACAAAGCCATTGATGGCACTAAGATAATTCTTGTCTTCCTTAAGTTTTTCTTGATTCTCTTTTAAGGTGATAGTATAACCTATCCACTTTGAGAACAGATTGATAAACTCTAGATCGTAGGCATCAAATTCTACTGCTCTTGGTTCCGGTGAAGAAAAATTGACAGTGCCTCGTTTTTCTCCGTTTACCCTGTAAGAAACTCCTAGATAAGACTCAATACCAAAAGCTGCATGGCAAGGGTGGTCACTGAGTTCTGAAGCCGATACATCTTGTAAGAAGAGAATATCATCGTTTTCGATAACCAGTTCACAATATGTATTTCCCAAATTGAAAACATCTCCGATCTGCAATGCAGTGTCACTATCAGATACAAAGTGTTTTACCCTGTACTCAACACCACTGATTTCACTAATGATCGCAAGGTCCAGTCCTAAATATTTTTTTGCCAGTTTCAAACCCTCTTGGATCTGATCGTGAGAGGAAAGCGTGAGATTTGAGGTGACACTGTTCAAAGATTCTAGTCCAACTTTATATTTATTTAACTTATTCTTAGTTGCTAGTAATTCTTTCTCTGACTCTTTACGGTCGGTAATGTCAACATGAATACCAATGGATCCTGTGATTTCACCATTGAGGTCAAACTT
>CBFHYE010000241.1:0-4269 GCA_965659985.1 Roseivirga sp.
CGAACGTTAAGCTTAGTTTTAAAAATCTCCTTTTCGGGCAAGGTTAGTTTGACTCTGCTCATTGGCTTTCCCCTTCATTTTATAATAATAGATAGCTGAACCAGGCGTACCTGTAGTCGAGATGCCCTCTACTTTCAGCAATACTTCCGAAAGGTCGTCAGAATTATAGAATTTCACTGTAGCTTTTCCGTTTTCATCGGTCACTACGTTCGGTTCCCAATGTAAAGTCTTGCGATGATCTGGGCCAAATTCCAGAAAAGGGTTACCATATTTTGGTTGATAGAATTCTCTGGCTTGATGGAAGCCTTTGACTTTGATATTAAAGGCGCCATTAAATGCTGCAAGCTCATCTTCCATATCGATCTTAGTAAAGATCATGATGGCACCAGATTGTGCGCCCATACCAAATACTATGGCGTCAGGGCCTTTGTAAACCTCAACACGCTCTACTAGGTCAACAGGTAGTGAGGAAACTCCTGGATAATCGACCCTTGTATTGTCAAGAAAGAGCATCGGCAAATTACTGTCTTCTATTAGAGGAGATGCCCCCTCAGTACCAAGGGAGTCTGAAGCAGCTTCTCCAAGTCCCATACCTTCAAAAGGATTATTTTGTGTACCGCGGATAACGGGGCCTTCAGGTGTCATTCTGACGCCTGGTATTCTTCCTTGCATATATTGAAAGACACTCCCTTGACGTGATTCACCCCTGAATTCATCAAACTTATAGGAACCGGTAGGGTTGCCATACATAGATTTTCTGGGTTGTCTGATCAAGGGTATAGAGTCTGTTTCTTCCTCTGTATTTAATGATTCGTTTTGACCCTTTAATTCGTTATTCGTTTGAAATAAGGAAGAAGATGCAGCTTGAACTTGTGATAATTCTTTGGTTTTAAAAGGAGCCAATTCACTGTTTAAGAAGTCGGGAAACTCCATAGTACTGTCAATCTCAAAACGAATGTAATTATTGCCGCGTTTGGTCACTCCCTTCAACATCACTGGTTCTTGACCCTTAGGATTGACTTGATCTAGGTAGAACCTACCGCGCCTGTCTGTTTCGACAAATTCTGTTTGCGGATTGTCTTGCTGATTGCTCACATAGGTGACAAAACCTCTTCTGACAGGTTTCTTTCTTCCTTGGATCAACATGCGACCTTTTACATCGATACCCTCATCGTAAGTATAAGTATACTCTTCTTCGATCTTGTCTTCCAGATCGTCCCAAGTAAAGCGTGTCCAGCCATGGGTCAACATAACAAGGTCAAGTTGTTGCCAGCGCTCTTCATTGTTTGGATCGAAGTAGTTTTCTGGTTGATGAATGTAACCCTTAAGGTCAGAGGTTATGAGAAATTCGGTGGATATACTTCTACCCGATGGGGCAGTTTTTACGCTGTTTACATTAATTGCAGAAAGTGAGAAATACCCTGAGACAGGATTTCCTTTTTCATCCGTTACCGATACCGTCACATCAACGCCTTCTCTTGGTTCATAGGTGTCTTTGGTAGAAGAAAGTCGCACCTTGAGGCGTTCGTTTCTGTCATTGTAAGCTAATCGCCCAGCTAAGGCTCGGCCTTTTTCATCAAAAATGGTAAAGTGAATGATACCTTCTTTCAAAGCATTTCTTGGGATGAGCAGACTTTTCTTTCCTTCTTCTAGGTCGAATTGTAAAGTATAGTTCAACCATCCTCTTGCTTGCGCGATCAAAAAGAGTTCTTCATCGGGTTGATCTGTTCCAATGACCTCCAATTTGATATTTGTACTGTCTGAGAGGGCGTCTACTTTTAAATAATGCTCCGCTCGTACTCTGTCCAAGTCAAATTCTTCATTGCTACCTTTTAATCTGGCAACAAACCTTTGATTGCGATCAGCTTTTAAGGTAAATGTACCCATGCCATCATGTGAAGATTTGAATTCGGTGATCAATTCGTTGTTATTATCCCAAATTTGACCTTCGATTGCTACAGGGAAACCTGTCTTATCGATGGCTTTGAAGGCTACCTTCTGTGCTATGCCTTCTACTAGAGCGCCTGATTCTGGGAAGAATTGTAAATCGATTTGTCTCGTACTTTGCTGATTGGCTTTCGCTTGACTCTGTTCACTTTGTAGGTCAGAGATCAGGATCGATTTCCGAAAGAAGTAGGAGGCACTTTCGTTTTTCATCCAATTGGTGTAGGCTCGGATCACATAAGTGCCCGCTGGCGCATCTTCTGGAATGTCGAGCGATCCATTCGTCATGCCTTCTTGGGCTTCAAGTATAGCTGAGCGATATACACTATCTGCATGGATCAATTCCACAAAAGTTTTGATACTAAGAGGGGAGGGTTGATGATTGGGTCCTGCTACTGCGTAGGTTTTGAACCATATGGTTTCACCTTGGAAATAGTCATCTCTATTGGTATGCACATATATCTTTTCGGTAAGTTTTTCTTTACTTAATTCAGCGGCCTGATTTAGGAGTCGAATACGATCTTTATTGTCCTTGATGACTAAAGTGTCGTTGCTTTCATAGTCGAAAGGCAGCATGCCAAAAACGCCTTCATCGGCCACTTGACCATAGAGTTTTAAGGCGCTTGGGTTAAGTACTACGCCATTTGTGTAAACGTAGACATAGGGTTCGACAAGTTTGATCTTTGAATTTTGAAAGCCACCTGCATTGTCAAACTCGTTGCGATAATTGATTTCTAATATTTCGGCAAAGTTTACTTTTTTGATTGTGGAAATATCGGTGTCCTCAATAGTAAAGTTCATGGGTAACTCTTTCGGGTCGAGCATCTTTCGGCTGTCTTCATCACCGTAAAACTTCTCTTCTGCTTCATCGAAATACTCGGGGTCCCTGCGGGTGAGATAGGCCTCGAATCCTGCACCATCTAGGTCACGAGCAATTAAGGCTTTGAAGAAATGTCTAACAGAACCATTATAGGCACGTTGCCTATTCTCCATCCAATAATAATCCGTAGCTGGATTATCATTATCAATCGCTGTGAATTTTGGGAAACCCAAGACCATTTTGGTCTTCTCCGAATACAGATAATCTTTGAGGTAATAACTGATGTCATATCCCAAATATTCATTGGTCATAAACAGAGAATAGTCATCTGTGGTGGTTGTAATCCCCTGATCTCGCTTAAAATCTAGGACATCCTCGTTATCTATTTCAATTAGATTTTCATTGTAATTGGCGCCATAAAAGAACTCTTTAAACTTCCTGAGATCTCTTCTTCGTTTACCTCGTACCTTTCCACTTCTGATCACAAAAGTTTCAAGCTCTCTCACATCTTCACCCAATTGCACTTTGAGCTGGACTTCTTGATTGTTGATTTCAACTACCTCTATATATTTTTGATAGCTTACGTGCGAGAACACCAATTCATATACACCATTAGGCACATTTTGCAATGCGAAATAACCATTGTCGTTGGTGATGGTGCCTAATGTATATCCCGCGAGATATACATTACACTTATCAATGGGTTGGTTAGTTTGGGCATCGATTACCTGACCTCTGATCTGAGCTTGAATGCTTTGAAAGGAAAAGAGGAGCAGAATCATTATTATGAGTGCTTTGCTTGTAGAATATAGGCCCTGAATTTTATTCATTTTTTCCTTCCCCCACTTTGTACGTCAGCTCAGAATAACCCGTTAATCCTTGATCTCCAATTCCTTCGATAATGATTAATATTTCATCTTCATCATCTGAGTTGAACCAGTTGATTGAGGCCTTTCCATTTTCATCTGTCGATATGGTAGGTTCCCAATGCAAAGATATTCGAAAATCAGGTACACCGGTAGCTGAGTAGTTATTGTCATAAATCGGACTGTAGTATGTTTTTGTTTGATGATATCCTGGGCGAATAAAACGCGAAACACCACCTTGGCTATTGAAATTTGGTACATAGTTCGCTTTCGTGAAAAACAGCACGGCTCCTTTAGCTGAATTTGCACCAAAAACAGCTGCATCGGGCCCTTTGAAAACCTCAATTCTCTCAAATTGATTGGCGGGAATCTGATCTACTACATCGATTGGTGTAAGTACATTGTCGAGATAAATCAAAGGTTGATCTGGGTTTGCTGTCACTAGACCCGTTAAAGAATCAACGTCTGGTGCAGAATTAGATAACTGACCACGAATTTCGATGGTTGTCGCTGGGCCATTATCAGTGATCTGAACACCTGGAATTCTTCCTTTGATGTAATTAAAAAGCAGCCCGCTTGTTGATTCTGGAATAATTTTAGTGAGGTCAACACTTGTACTAGGTGCTCCCCATACCGAAA
>CBFHYE010000242.1:0-8133 GCA_965659985.1 Roseivirga sp.
CCAGCGATGTCAACAGGTGCAAAAAGGTTTTGCCATTTACCCTTGCCCCATACTTCGTAGATCTCTCCTTTGAGTAAACCGTTATTCATTACTACTACTTTGGTTTAATCATGAATATAAAAACCACCGAGATAAATATGGTAAGCCTAATGCTAGATTTATTTGAGCTCAGCTTTAATAAATGCTCTCAGCCCAGCACGTCACTTTCTTTATTCTGCTGAAACTATACGAAAACATAGTCAAAGAGGGGGATCGAAGGATTATTTCCGATAATCCAAGGGTGGATTTCGATCACCAACCAAAGCCTCGTAAACGAAGTCATTTCCTCTTCTTCGCATCAATTCGTTCAAAGCAGTTTGGGTTACTTCAGGGTTTTTGAAGATGTCCATGGCGGTGAGCGTTAATGTTTTAGCAGCTACCATCATACCTTTTGTGCCAATGGAAGTACCTCCGGCTGCAACAGCTTGCCAAGTGTGCGCTGAAGTACCTGGAACCCAAGTTGCTGCACTCATTCCTGCTGTAGGCACGAGCCAACTCACATCGCCAACATCTGTACTTCCGCCAGTTCCTTTTTCTCTAACAATGAAGTCTTTGACATTCACTGCATCTGCCAGATCAGCTTTGAAGTTGGGATAAGTAGCCAAGATATTTTCAGCGAACTGGCGCTCTTCAGCATCATATTCCACTCCACCGACTTCCATCAAATTTTTGTGCATGATGCGAGCAAGGGTTTCGTTGGGTAGTACATTATACAAACCATGGATTACCTCATAGTCCATTTCTGTATGTGTACCCATGGCAGCTCCTTCAGCAGCCTTCACTACTTTTGCGAATATCTCTTTGACATTGGCAACATCAGGATTTCTCACATAATAGAATACTTCTGCAAAGGCAGGCACCACATTGGGCGCTTCGCCACCACTGGTGATCACATAATGTATCCTTGTTTCTTGTGGCACATGCTCTCTCAACAGGTTGACCATGTAATTCATGGCTTCAACACCATCTAAGGCTGATCGTCCTCTTTCTGGTGATGCGGCAGCGTGGGAAGCTTCGCCATAAAAACGAAACTTGGCGGACTTATTGGCCAAAGAAGAGGTAGCACCTGCAGCGTTGTTATTTCCGGGATGCCAATGTAAAACCGCATCAACATCATCCAATAATCCTGCCCTGGCCATATAGACTTTGCCAGCACCACCTTCTTCTGCAGGGGTGCCATAGACCCGAACAGTACCTTTTGTGCCTGTGGCTTCCATCCAGTTTTTGACCGCGATACCCGCTGCACTGGAAGCGGTTCCAAATAAATGATGTCCGCAAGCATGACCTGAACCACCTTCCGTCACGGGTTCGCGTGAAGCTTGAGCTTTTTGTGAAACGCCTGGCAAAGCATCGAATTCAGCCAGAATGCCAATCACCGGTGCTCCAGAACCGTATTCTGCCACAAAAGCGGTTGGAATATCGGCTACGCCAGCTGTTACAGTGAAGCCTTGTGCCTTCAAAGTTTTTTGTAATAAAGCAGAGCTGTTCTCTTCTTGATAACCTAACTCAGGATTGGACCATATTGTATGGGCTATCTCCGAGTAAAAGTCTTTTTTTGAGTCAAGTGATTTTAAAACATCTGAGGCTTTTTTCTGTGCAAAAAGTGAGGTGCTCAGACACAAGAGTGCAAGTAGATAGTAGTTCTTCATCATTAGTCGGTTGTTATGAAGAACAAGTTAAATGAAAAATTCAACCACCACTAATTCGTGCTTGAAAAGTGGAGAAATGATACTGACTCATCATTTCTCCTGAATAGGAAAGTCATTTTAGGGATTTTAGCCTGTTCTTTCGCTAAGGCCTAAGTAACAAGGAATCACAGGAATAAAGTGCCTATTCAATTATGTTTCTTGAAGCTAATGGCTTGGAGCTTACCGCTTATTTACACTCCTCAATGGTCTTCTCAAGGATGCCCATCACTTTGTCGGTATTCATGCCGGCCAAAGAGGCTGGAAAGCCTACTTCCAAGTTTTGGATTGAAAGGGTTTGTGCTTCTCCATCAAAGGAGAAATCTAGTGAGATGCCATTTTTTGAAAGGTAGCCAGAGGTACCCTCTAAAGAGATACCTTGGCTGCTAAGTTTAGTCTTTAAACAGTCAAAAACTGTCACTGTCACTTGTTCAAATGTCTTGTTCATCTTCCTCTTCTTGGTCTGGTGCTACTTCCGATACGGGAGTGAAGTTATCAGGAATTTTTTCTTCTGCCGTATGATGGAACACTTCAATAATTGGTGATTCTTTGATTTCCGGTACAGCGAATGTGGTCAACATGTTATTTAATGCTTCGTGAATGCGGTCATATGCCTGACTTACATTTTCTGCGTGAATGATCATGATGTTAGAAACCTTTTTTTCTTTACCTGAATCTGCATCGGTGATCAAATAGGTGATCTTAACCTGATAGAAAACATCGCCAGCGGGGTATTCAAATACATCAACGATCTTTGATTTGGTGATGCTTGTTACTATGAATTCGCCCATCACACGCTGACCCATTTCTTCGTAAATACGGGCCTCAGCCTCCGTAAATGAAAGTGCATCGGTGAGGTACGCTTCGTTCACATTTTTGATACGACCTTGATCGTCTTGTTTTTGATATTTGACCTTACAGGTAAACCAGGTTTTCATATGAATTCTTTTTTGGGAGGGCGAAGATAAGAGGAATGAATCAAGCGTCAAGTTTCAGGCTTTAAGAAATTACTTAAGGCTTACTGCTTGTCCCTTAAAGCTTTTTATAGAACTTCGTATTATGAGTCAGGTATTCCCATATAAAAGCGATATAGTCATTACTACATTTCCTTTGCAATCGGAGGCATTGGCCACTGAAGTACGCAATTTGGGCTATGCTGTGCATCACCAAAGTGTAACGGAGGTTGAAACCAACGGTTATTTTGATGAGTGCCTGCGTTTGAACATGTATTTGAGAACGGCAGGTCGCGTATTATGGCAGATTCAACGATTTAGAGCACATACGGCCAACGACTTATATAAGCGTGTAAAAGCAATCGAATGGGAGAAATTCATACCTATTGATGGCTATTTTTCGATCACCTCCTATGTAAAGAATGAACACATCACGGATGATCGTTTTGCCAATGTGAGGGTGAAAGACGCTATCGCGGATCGTTTTATGGAGAAATTTGGCAAGCGCCCTGATTCAGGTCCATCAAGAGATCATGTTGTTATTCACTTGTACTGGAAAGAAGAAAAAGTAAGGATCTATTTCGATACTTCTGGAAATTCAATTTCTAAACATGGCTATCGTAAAATTCCTTTCAAAGCACCTATGATCGAGTCTTTGGCTGCCTCAACGATCATTGCTTCTGGTTGGGACTGGAACTCAAACTTTATCAATCCTATGTGTGGTTCGGGAACATTGGCGATCGAAGCCGCCATGATGGCTACCAATACTGCACCTGGCATGTATCGCGAGCATTTTGGGTTTATGGATTTGCTTGGATACGATCAGGAGAGTTGGGAGAATTATTATCGTTTGGCTGATATGCAAGCTAAGGATAGCATTGACTTTAAGATCATTGCGACCGACATCAGTAAAAAAGCTTTGTGGGCTGCGAAGGAGAATGCAAAGATCGCGCAGGTAGACCATTTGATAGAGTTCCATCAATGCGATTTCCAAGAAACCCCAGTTCCCGATGCGCCTGGCGTTGTTTTTATGAATCCAGAATATGGAGAAAGGTTGGGTGAGGAGACAATTTTGGAAGGAACCTACAAGCAGATCGGTGATTTTTTAAAGCAAAAATGTCAAGGCTATGATGCCTTTGTATTTACAGGGAATATGAATTTAGCCAAATTTATTGGCCTGAGGACTTCTGCTAGAATTCCTTTTATGAATGCTAAAATTGAATGTAGATTATTGAAGTACGAAATGTACCGAGGAACTAAGAAAACTATAGATTGAAATTTTTACGATCAGTAATTCACAGCTTTCCACTAAAACTTCTACTTGTTCATATCAAGTATAACCAAGTATTGCTTGTTTACTGGATCATTCTCTTTGGCATCGTTCAGGGTAAATTTGGTCGAGGCCTTGGCATTCCTTATCTCTTTTTAGATCCCATTTATTTGGGTGATGTTGGTTTTCTTGGACCTTTTATCATTGGATTGACATTAGGCGGCTTCTCAATGGCCTTTAACATTACGAGCTATATTCTCGATGGTTTTCGCTTTCAGTTCTTAGGAACATTACCAAGACCATTCGCGCATTTTTGTCTCAATAACGCCCTTATTCCTCTCAGTTTTTTGATCTTCTACATTTACAAGATCTTAGATTTTCATCGTTATGCCTCCCTTTACAGTACGGCAGAATCTTCCGAGATCATTGGAGGCTTAATTCTGGGTTATGCCGTCATGCTAATTTCATTATTCACTTATTTTAGGCTTACGAATCGAGACATTGTAAAGGTCCTGGCTAGAAGAAAAGTGAAGGGGAAAAGAGAAGTCGATCGGGTCAATGCATTTCGACAATTGAAGAAATTAAAAAGGAAACCGGTTCGAGCTGAAAACTATTTATCACTCAAATTCAAATGGTTTTCTACACGCAGGTTTGAATCACGATATGAACGCATTTCGATACTCGGTATTTTTAAGCAAAACCAGCGCAATGCGATTATCGCTGAGCTCTTTCTGATCTTAGTGGTCTTTGGAATTGGTATTTTTCAAGATACGGACGTTTTTCAGGTCCCCGCAGGTGCTTCATTTATCCTTTTGCTCACAGTTTTTGTCATGGCGACAGGCGCTTTGAGTTTTTGGCTGCGCTCTTGGGTGGTTTCAACAATGATCTTGCTGCTTTTCGCACTAAATATTTACTCGAGCGAGTTTAATTCAGGCTATGTTTATCCTGCATTTGGATTGGACTATAAAACAGAGCCCGTAGCCTACAATTTAGAAAGACTCAACCAGTTGGCCTCTCCTACGGCTGTTCATGAGAGTAAAGCCTACTGGGTTGAAATGCTCGAAAACTGGAAGGCTAAAACTGGAAAAGAGAAACCCAGAATGATCTTAGTGGCAGTCAGTGGAGGTGGCCAGCGGGCGGCATTGTGGACAACCACGGCCTTACAGCATGCGGACTCTGTTTTAAATGGAGGATTGATGAAAGAGACTTTCTTGATCACGGGCGCTTCTGGTGGATTGATCGGTGCAGCATATTATCGTGACCTCTACTGGAAAAAACAGAATCCAGAGGATCGAGTGCATTTGGAACGGGTGGGTAATGAGATCTTAAATCCTTTGATATTCACGCTATTGGTGAATGACCTGTTTTTCAAGGTGAATAAATTTGATTACGCTGGCCAGACCTACAAAAGAGAAAGAGGTTATGTCTTCGAGGAAAGTTTGAAAGATAATCTTGATGGTATGCTGGATCGCCCGATCAGCGCTTATCGCGAGGCCGAATTCAATGCTGAAATACCAAAGCTTTTGGTCATTCCTTTGATAACGAATGATGGACGCAAACTCTATATTTCGCCACACCCGGTGCAGCTTTTTAACGAAAGAGACGAATCCAATTCTCTAGTTCAAGGGGTTGATTTAAGAGCATTGATGAAAGGTAATCAGCCAGATAGTTTAAGGTTTTTGACGGCTTTGAGAATGAGCGCCACCTTTCCATATGTGGTGCCAACCATCACTTTGCCAACATCGCCTCCAGTCCAGATCGCAGATGCCGGAATTTCGGATAATTATGGTGTCGTGGACGCCCTGATCTTTTTGAACAAGTTTGAAGATTGGATCAAAGAGAATACTTCAGAGGTCGTATTGTTGACCATCCGAGACTCTAAAAAGGAGGAGGAATTAGAAGCTACACAACAGCTAAATATTTTACAGCGTTTCTTTTCTCCCATACAATCAGTTTATAATAGCTGGGATAAAGTGCAGAGCATCAAAAACGATCAATGGTTTGAAATGACCAAATCCAACTTTGGCGACCAGATGCGGAGGATTGAACTTCAATATGCTGTGCAAGATCAAAACCGTGCTTCATTGAGTTGGCGCTTGACAGAGATCGAAAAGACAGACATTTTGGAGTCAATTCACATCCCTGAAAACCAAGCGGCATTAGAGAAGTTGAAGAAGTAAGCTTGCCGCTTATCAATACTGCCTAACAACTGTTAGGAAGTAAACTCATTTTACCTAAATTTGCGCTAGAAACGGAGAATTATGCAGGAAGTAGCACCTTATCAACCCAAGAATAAAGTAAGAATCGTCACAGCTGCCTCATTGTTCGATGGCCATGATGCAGCGATCAATATCATGCGTAGGATCATTCAAGCCACTGGCTGTGAAGTAATTCACCTTGGGCATGATAGATCAGTTGAAGAAGTAGTAAACACTGCCATCCAGGAAGATGCACAAGCCATTGCGATGACTTCTTATCAGGGAGGACACACAGAATACTTCAAATACATGTTTGATCTGCTGAACGAAAAAGGTGCTGGTCATATCAAGATCTTTGGTGGAGGTGGAGGTGTAATTCTGCCAGAAGAGATCAAGGAATTGATGGAATATGGCATTACCCGTATCTACTCTCCGGACGATGGGCGTGAAATGGGGCTTCAGGGCATGATCAACGACATGGTTGAAAGATGTGATTTCCCAACAGGTGAAAACTTGAATGGTGAAGTCAATCATCTAAAAGAGAAAGAAGTAACGGCTATCGCTAAGCTGATCTCAGCTGCAGAGAACTATCCTGAAGAGTCTAAGGGTGAGTTAGCCACAGTTCATAAAATGGCTGAAGAAGTAGCCACACCTGTTTTAGGGATCACCGGTACAGGTGGTGCTGGTAAATCTTCTTTGGTTGATGAGTTGGTCAGAAGATTTCTAATCGATTTCGAAGATAAAAACATTGCGATTGTCTCAGTAGATCCTTCGAAGCGAAGAACGGGTGGTGCCTTGTTAGGAGATAGAATTCGAATGAATTCCATCAATAACAACCGCGTTTACATGCGCTCACTGGCTACACGCCAATCCAATTTGGCTTTGTCGAAGCATGTCAAAGAAGCTATTCAGGTATTGAAAGCTGCTAATTATGACCTGATCATTTTAGAGACTTCGGGAATAGGTCAGTCAGATACGGAAATACTAGATCATTCAGATGTTTCGCTCTATGTGATGACGCCCGAATACGGAGCAGCTACCCAATTGGAGAAGATCGATATGCTCGATTTTGCTGACGTTATTGCACTTAATAAGTTTGACAAGCGTGGCGCGTTAGATGCACTCAGAGATGTAAAAAAGCAATATCAGCGCAACCACGGTCTGTGGCATGATGATATTGACACCATGCCTGTTTATGGAACGATCGCTTCTCAATTCAACGATCCGGGTATGAACAGCCTTTATAAGGTGATCATGGATAAGATCGTGAAGGAGACAAAAGCTGATCTGAATTCAACTTTCGAGATCACAAATGAGATGTCTGAAAAGATCTTTGTGATTCCTCCAAAAAGGACACGGTACCTTTCTGAGATCGCTGAGAATAATAGAAGTTATGATGAGAAGGCCTTAACACAAGCAGAGGTTGCTGATAAGCTTTACGGTTTCTACCGTTCTATTGAAACTTTAAAAGACACAAATGTTGCGGACAAGGATCGCCTGATCAAAGGGCTTCAAGAATCATTTGAGCAAGTGAAGCTTGATCTTGATCCGTATAACTGGCAGTTGATCGAGCATTGGGAAGAGAAGAAAAAGAAATATACGGATCCGGTCTATAGCTTTAAGGTAAGAGACAAAGAGATCAATATTCAAACCCATACAGAGTCACTTTCTCATACACAGATCCCAAAAGTATCTCTTCCGAAATACAAGTCTTGGGGAGATGTGATTCGTTGGTCGTTGCAAGAAAATGTACCCGGTGAATTCCCTTACACCGCGGGGATCTATCCATTCAAGAGAGAAGGAGAGGATCCGACCAGAATGTTTGCTGGAGAAGGCGGTCCGGAAAGAACGAACAGACGTTTTCACTATGTGAGTTTAGGTATGCCTGCGGCTCGTTTGAGTACAGCTTTCGATTCTGTGACACTTTATGGAAACGATCCAGATTACAGACCCGACATCTATGGAAAGATCGGTAATTCAGGAGTAAG